>DASYIS010000415.1:0-5904 GCA_035997375.1 Chthoniobacteraceae bacterium | reverse complement strand
CCACGATTGCGCGTCCGCCTCGCAGCCTGTTCGTATCTACTCGGGCTCATAGGTGATGACGAGCTGCCATTTCGCGCGATGGCCGTCCTGGATGGCGGAATGCAGGAGCGCGAAACCATCGAAAGTGATCAACCACCCGCGATTCGGCGCGGCGCCACTGTACCACATCTCGACGTCTTGCGTGACGTTGACGTTGAGCAACTGGCCGTTGACGAATTGCCCAGTCGCAGTCGGGTTCGTCGCGCGATCGGTCGACTTGCCTTTCGCCCCGGCGACCGACCATTCGACCTTCTTCGGGTAGGTCATGCGGTAGTCGTAGCAGACGCCCAGGCCCCAATCGGCGAGCAGCCGCCAGACGTTGACGTGCGCGCTGCTGACGTTGTGCGCGATCGTCCATTCCGCGTGCGTGATGCGCATGCCCTTGGGGATGCGATCGAGCGAATAGCGCAGGATGTAACTCGTCTGCGGCCCGCCGCCCAGGCTGCCGCCGGTGTAGCGCGTGTAGTCGTAATTGTAGCAGGCCCAGCCGTTGATCGTGTTGCTCTCCGAGAGCGCGGCGAAGGCGTCCAGGGACTCGGTGCTGAGAGTGATGGTGCGCGCGTGGAGCGGGGCGGCGAGGAGGAGAGTGGCGAGGACCACAATGAATCGACGCCATGCAGCCGCCGAGTGCCGAAACCGTGGCACGGGCATCCTGCCCGTGGGGCTCGCGGGCGTCCCGCCCGTCGAAGCTGGGAGGCGCATTTTGGTGGGTGCCGCATTCGGCGGGCAGGATGCCCGCCGGCCCCACGGGCAGGATGCCCGTGCCACGCCTCCACCCGCGGCGGCTGTATTGTTGAGGACGTATTCGCGCATCGTCAGTTTGCTTTATCCACCGCCACGAAGAGCCGGCCCAGCTTTTCCGAATACGCGAGCCCTTTGCCGACCCCGCCGGGGAGGGGAAGCATCTGGTCCTGGCCATCGAGCTTTCCATCGGCTTTCAGGCCGACGAGATGCAGGGACTTCGCCTCGGTCACGGCGAGGCGCGATTGCTTCGTGAGCACCACGGGCAGGCCGTCAAGGTGCGTGCCGGCGACGGTGGCGATTTGCGGAAGGAGGGTGACGATCCCGTTCACCTGCCCGACCTGGTAGAGATGATTGTGATCGTGCAAGCAAAGGTAGAGCGCCGGGAGCGTCGGGTGTGCGGTCGCAAAGCATGAGCCGGTGAGGATGGGAATGCTGAACCACGTCTGCCGAAGCCCGCCGTTGTGAAAGTCGGCCACCATGCAGCCCGAGTACCCGCCCATGATGAGCGCATCGCTCCCGCCGAACCAACCGGTGCCCGAGGGATAGTAATGGCTGGTGTGCAGCCTTTTCGGCAGTACTACGGCCCGCGGCGTTTTCTTCAAGCCTTTGGAAGTCGTCATGTTCTTCACCGCCTTGCCTTTCTGCTCCGCCGCTTCCTCCGGGGTCTCGCCGGGGAGCCCCTCGGCGTCGAGGGCGAAAAAAGCGATGCCCGCTTCGTCGGCCGTCTCGCCGGCGGCGTTGGGAACGAAAAGGTTCTTCGCGCCGAAGTCGAGGCCGACGGTGCCGGCCTTCAATCCACACTTGAAACCATCGCCGCTCGCGCTGCTTTGCACCAACTCCAGCGCACCGTCCTTGATGCCGTAGACGAGCAGGTGATCGAACTCCACATACTCCGCCGGCAACGGCTTTTTCTCCCCCTTGACCGGCGGCGCATCGACGTCCTGCCAGACGTAGAGGACTGGCAGGCGCGGGTGAAACAGCACGCCGAGCGGGTAGCTCGCCTTGGCGGCGAGCGCCTCCGGTTTGGGCAGCTTGAGCCACACTGGCTCGGCGCTCGGCTTGCCCGCGGCGTCCAGCTTGAATACCGCGAGTTGCTGGTCGCCCGGTGCCTGGCTCCCGACAACGAGGAGCCCCAGCGCGTCGCTCACGGCTGCGCACGAGGCGTCCGGCACGACGACTTGCGTGACGTAGTCCGGCGCTGCGTCGAGCTTCTCGGGCGTGATGGTGAACTCCTGCGCCAGCTGGTCTGCGGCGCGAGTTTGGGAACCGATGAGCAGCAGCGCTGCGAAAACGCGCGGCCAACTCACGGGGCCGCGAGCCTCCGATAGTATTCCTTCACCGCGTTTTCGTAGCCCGGCATCGGCGGGCTCGCCGGCTCGTCGAGGATCCGGCCGCGCACCTGCTGATTGCGCGGGAGGCTCGGCTGGAAGGCGGTGGCCGCGCGGTTGAAGACGCGCGCCTCGGAGCGGAGCCGGTCGAGCAACTCCACCTGCGTGCGGAACGTTTCGGGCGCCGGATTCTCGCGCAGCTTTTCGAGGTTCTGGTTCAGTTGCGCGACGAGGTCGTCGAGGTGATCCGTCGGGAGGTAGAGGTTCTTCAGCTCCTTGCGGAGGGCGTTGGCGCGCTCGATGAGCTGCTTTTGCGTGCCGTCGGCGTCGCGCAGGAGCGCGGCCACGCGCGGGTCGAGCGGCTTGCCCTGGCGCTCGACGATCGTGGTGACGGCCTGCGGTTTCTGCATGCGATCGGCCATCTTGTCGTCCCACTCGCCTTTGTCGGAGGTGCTGAACTTCGTCTTCTCCGACTCGACGCGCTTGCCGCCGATGCCGGTGGAGGTGTCGGGCTGCATGTCGGCGGTCTTCTTTTCCTGCAGCACGCCGGCCTGGTCGGGGACCGCGAACTGGCCTTCCTGCACCTTGTCGCGGCCGCGCATGTTTTGGGACTCGCTGCCGGCGACCTTGCCGTACGAGCGCGCGCCCTGCCGGCCGGTGGCGGACATGCCACCGACGTTGGTCGTCGGCGGTTTCTTGTTGCCGGTGGTGGAGGTCGCGCCGCTGGAATTCATGCGACCGGCGAGCTTGCCGACCTCGCCGGGGTCGGCGGAAATGAGGCCGGAGTTGGCGGTCAGCGACTCGAACTGCTCGTTCATTTCATCCGCCTCCTCGAGCAGTTTGCCCACGAGATCGTCGATCTTGTCAGTGATGAGCGGGGCGACCATTTCGTTGGGACGGATGCCGCCCATCTCCGACATCTTCTTGGTCTCCTCGATGCGGTTGCCCAGGAACATGCTGCTCAGGTCCGGGCGCTTGTCGGCGCCGGTTTTCATCGCATCGGCCAGCTCCTGCGAGACGGCGGGGAGCGGCGTCCCCTCCTTGTCCTTTCCTCCGTTTCGCTTATTGTCGAGCGCTTCGCGCATCTGGACGACCTGGCTGATGTTCCCGAGATCCTGCATGAACTTCTCGGTCTCCTTTTCCGAGCCGGCCATCAGCTTGCCGAGCTCCTTTTGCGCGGCCAGTTGCGACGCCTTCAGCTCCGCGTCTTTCATCGCGCGCGCCATCGCTTCCGCGGCGGCTTTCTTGAGCTGCGTGTGCATTTCCAGGAGCGCGACGGCGGCCTTGGTCTGCGCGGGCACGGCGGCGGTCCAGTGCCCCGGCGGCAGTTCCGCGACGGCCTGCTGCATGGCGGCCTTGATGCCGGCGGAATCGAACGCGGTGGAGGCCGCGCTGAACGCTGTGCCGAGGAGCGGATCGACCTTGGTGGTGCGTTCGCCGACGCCGGCGAGCGCGGTCTGCGCGAGGCCGGAAAGCGCGAGCAATTTCGCCTGGCGCCGTCCGGCGGATTGCGCGACGGCGGGTTGCGCGCCCTTGTCCACGTAGCCGGCGGATTCATCGCGCAGGCCCGCCTGCCGGTCGGCGAGCATCTTCACAAAGGGGGTCATATTCGCCAGTTCCCAGTTCTGCCGGAACTGCACGTATTGCTCGAGGATCTCGCTGAGGCTGCGGATCGTCCGCTCCTGGGTGAAGCGCACTTCCTCCAGCGCGGCGCGCTTGGCCGGCGGCGTCTCCTTCACCGCGACGCCTTCAAGCACGCGAATCGAGCGGACCATTTCCGTGTCCGCCAGCATGCCGAGCGAGAGGCGGAGATTGCCCGCGGCGCTCACGAGGTCGCGCGCCACTGCGCCGGTCGTCTGGCGCAAATCCTCCTGCGCTTTCGCCTGCTCCTTCATGGCGGCGGCGAGCGCATCGAGCGTCTTCTGGTCGTCCCAGCGGAGGCCTGACGCGGGGTCGAATTTCTGAATCCACTCCGCCGCGTGCGTGACGCCCTCCTGCTGCCGCGCGATTATCTTTTTCAGGTCGGCTTCGGATTGGAGAATCTGCTCGTAGATGACCTGAAACA
This sequence comes from Chthoniobacteraceae bacterium, assembly GCA_035997375.1. Classification (GTDB taxonomy): domain Bacteria; phylum Verrucomicrobiota; class Verrucomicrobiia; order Chthoniobacterales; family Chthoniobacteraceae; genus DASYIS01. The sequence continues at coordinate 1,728 of DASYIS010000415.1, read as the reverse complement.
TCGTCCCTTCGCCTCCGATGATGAGGGTGAACGATTCGCCGGTGGTCCAGGTGTTGGCCTTCGCCGGATCGGCGTCGCGGGCGCGGAGAGCGACTTCCATCTTCTCGCCCTCGACCGCTCCGAGCGCCGTGATCGCGAGCTTGTGCTCGAGTTTCACTTCGCGCCCGAAGTTCGGCTGCGGCCACTCGGTGACCGGCTGCCAGCCTTCCTCCGGGGATTTGGTCTTGGTCGAGCTGGTGATCTTGCGCGCAAAGAGCCCCACGGTGGCGACGCCGTAGTCGTCGCTCGCGCCGATTTTCAGCGGCAACTCCACGCCGAGCTGCGCCTCCATCTGGCGGTCGAGGCCCGTCAGGGTGAGCTGCGGCGGCTCGTCGGGCAGGATGCGCAAGCCATAGCGCAGGCTCGGCCCCGGCGCCTGCTGCCCGCGCTGCACGCGGACCTGATAGCCGGTGACGTCCTTGAACACGATCTCCCCGCTGAACTCGGTGGGCGTGATGCGCTTGAGCGCGACCTGGCGCGGTGCCGCGGTGGCCGGCGCACCCTTTTCAGCGGCGGCTTCGAGGAGCAGCGTCGCTTGGTCGGCCGGCTGATCGAGCACGAAGCGCACTTCCGCGCGCGTCCCTTGCAACGCCTCGAGGTCGCCGCCGTGGGCCTCGACCTTTTGCGCCGGAAGACGCGTGTATTCGGGCAGATGCATCGTCGCGCGGACGAGGTTCACCTGCGGCGGCAGCGGCACTTCGATATTGAAAAGAGGCGAGGTGTAATCGCCGCCGCTCACGGTGTAAGTGAGCGAGCGCTGCAAATTGCGGAACGTGTACTCGACGTAATCCGCGCCCGCCGGCACCGCGATGTGGTCCGACGCATGCGTGTCGCCGACGGATTGCTGGACCGCGAGCTTGGCCGGGCGCTCGCCGGAAATGCGCACGTGGATTTTCACCGTGCTGCCGGGCTCCGCTTGGATATTGCCGGGCTCGACGAGCAGCGTGGTGCGGTAGAGCGGCGCGATTTCCGCGAACGGCTGGAAGAGCCGCGACGCCGCATTGGCAAAGTGGTCCTGCTTGAAGAAATAGAAGCAGACGCCGATGACGAGCACGACCCCGGCGACCGCGAGCCGGATGAGCGCCGGCCGCCACTTCGCCGCCTGCCGCAGATGGATGCGCTGGAGCGAGGCGTGGTTTTCGCGCAGCACCGCAGCGGAATTCTCGCCGCCGCCGCGCGAAATCTGCAAGCTGTTGATGATCTGGTTGCTCGTGCCCGGCGTCTGCCGCTCGATCGCCAGCGCGACCTGGTCTTCGGTCAACCGCACTTCCTTCCACCGCCGCCAGATCCAGCGTCCGAGAACGACCAGCACGGCAAAAAAGAGCGCGCTCGTCGCCACGCGTCCCCAGCGCGGGAGATGGACGAGGATATCGAGCGAAAAGACGACCCAGAGATACGCGAGCGGTGCCGCGACGGTGACGGCGAGCATTTCAAGGACGATGAGCAGCTTCCACCGGCGCGTGTTGCTTTGCACGAGCCGCTGCAACTCCCGCAAAAGCTCGGTCGGCGCGTCGGGGAAAGGCGTGAGATCCAGGGTGGACATGAGAAGTGATTAGGCCGGCCCGCACACGCCGGCGCCCGCGCGGGCGGCCGGTGGAGGCACGGCGGCGCGCGTTTCGAAATGAAGCATCTGGGGAGGCATCGTGAACTACGGGGAGAGATAGCAGCGGCGGTCCGGGAAAGAAAGGC
>DASYIS010000414.1:0-7173 GCA_035997375.1 Chthoniobacteraceae bacterium | reverse complement strand
TCCGCTCGATGCATGCGGACACGGCGGCGCACGCCTCGGGCTGTTTGCAGATGAACACGGGCAGCATTTTCATCGGCAAGCCGAGTCTCGGCGCGTGGCTCAATTACGGGCTCGGCACGCTGAACCGGAATCTGCCGGGCTTTGTTGTGATGACCGATCCGCGTGGCGGGCCGATCGGCAGCGCTTCGAACTGGACCGCGGGCTACATGCCGGCGGCGTACCAGGGGACGCTCTTTCGCAGCGGCGGCTCGCCGTTGCTCGATCTCGCAACGCCGGAGGGGACGAGCGACCGCACGCAGCGGCGCAGCCTCGACCTGCTGAAGTCGCTGAACGAGGAGCATCTGCGGGCGCATCCCGACGAGACGGAGCTGCTGGCGCGCATCGAGTCGTACGAGCTGGCGTACCGCATGCAGACCGAGGCGCTCAGCGTGGTCGACGTGGACCATGAGGATGCCGCGACGCGCGCGCTGTACGGCCTCGACGACGCGCGCACGGCGGACTTCGGGCGCAAATGCCTCATCACGCGGAGGCTCATCGAGAAAGGCGTGCGCTTCATCCAGCTCTACTCCGGCGGCGGCCATATCGAAGACACATGGGATGGCCACAACGACTGCATCACCAACCACACGCTGCACGCGGGCGAGACGGATAAACCGATCGCCGCGCTCATCGCCGATCTCAAGCGGACCGGTCTCTGGGAGGAGACGCTGCTGGTGTGGGGCGGCGAATTCGGCCGCACGCCGACGAGCGAAGGCGTCGACAAGCCAGGGCGCGATCACGACTGGCACGGCTTTTCCATGTGGCTGGCGGGTGCCGGCGTGAAGGGCGGCCAGGCCATCGGCGCGACGGATGAGCTCGGCTTCAAGGCGGTGGAAGACCGCTGCCATGTGAGCGATCTGCACGCGACGATTTTGCATTTGATGGGGATCGATCACACGCGGCTGAGCTATTTGCACCAGGGGTTGGATCAGCGGCTCACGGGGGTCGAGGAGCGGCGGGTGGTGGCGAAGGCGCTGGGGTAGAAGCGGAATCTTACTCGTACTCTTGCTCATACTCTTAATCCCTCCGGCCGGGCGGTGATCGGGAGTAAGAGGAGAGCAAGAGTAAGATTAAGAGCTCCACCCGCCATCCCGGCTTGTGCCGCGCGCACCCTGAAACTACCTTCGCCCCCACATGTCCGAAACCCTCACCCCGATGATGCAGCAGTACCAGCGCATCCGGCGGAGCCTGCCGCCGGAGACGCTGCTCCTCTTTCGGCTCGGGGATTTCTACGAGATGTTTTTCGAGGATGCGAAGGAGGCGTCGGCCATTCTGAATGTCGCGCTGACCAAGCGGAATCAGGTGCCGATGTGCGGCATCCCGCATCACGCGGCGGAGAGTTACCTGCGGCGGCTGATCAAGGCCGGGCGGCGCGTGGCGGTGTGCGACCAGGTGTCGGAGCCGGTGCCGGGGAAGATCGTCGAGCGTGAGGTGACGCACATCGTCTCCCCGGGCTCGATCTCGGATTTGCAGATGCTCGATGCGAAGCGGAACAACTTCCTCGCGGCCATTTGCGTCGGCGCGAAGGGGTGTTTCGGTTTCGCGTTCGTCGATCTCACGACCGGCGAATTTCGTCTCACGGAGCTCTCGGGCGAAAAGGAGCTCGCGGATGAGCTGGCGCGCGTGCAGCCGGCCGAGGTGCTGGTGAGCGACGAGCACTGCGCACAATTCACCGGCCTGCGCGGGCTCGTCTCGCGCGACGGCTACAGCTTCCTGCTCGACCAGGCGCAGCACACCTTGCGCGAGCAGTTCAAGGTGCAGTCGCTCGACGGCTTTGGCTGCGACGGACTGCGCGCGGGCGTCTGCGCGGCGGGGGCGATCGTCCACTATCTGCGCCATGAATTGCGGCGCTCGCTCGCGCACATCGCGCGCATGCAGGTCTACCGCAACGCGCAGTACATGATCGTCGATGCGACCACGCAGACGAACCTCGAACTCGTGCAATCCCGCGGCGGCGCGAAGGACACGAGCCTGCTCGGCGCGCTCGACCGCACGGTGACGCCGATGGGCGCGCGCAAGCTGCGCGATTGGGTGCTCCACCCGCTGTGCGATCTCGCGCCGATCGAAGCGCGCTCGGCGTTCATCGGCCAGCTGCTCGCGGAGCCGTATCTGCTCGGCAAACTGCGCGAAACGCTGAAGACCATCCGCGATCTCGAGCGCACCGTCGGCCGGCTCACGCAGACCGGCGGCAATGCGCGCGACCTGCTCGTGCTGCGCACCGGACTGGAGCAGATTCCCGCGCTGAAGGCTGACCTCGCCGCGCTGTGCGGGACCGGTGAAAGCATGGGCTCGAGCCTGTTGCGCGAGCTGCACGACCTGCCGCATCTGCACGAGTTGCTCGCCCGCGCGATCGTCGACGAACCGCCCGCGCTGACGAAGGAGGGCGGCATGTTTCGCGACCGCTACTTCGCGCATCTCGACGAGTTGCGCGCGGCGGCGCATGAGGGCAAGGACTGGATCGCGCAGCTCCAGCAGCGCGAGCAGGAGACGACGGGGATCAAGTCGCTCAAGGTCCGCTACACCTCGGTCTTCGGCTACTTCATCGAGGTCACGAAATCGAATCTGCACCTTGTCCCCACATCGTGGCACCGCAAGCAGACCGTCGCGACCGGCGAGCGCTACATCACGCCGGAGCTGAAGGAAGTGGAGTCGAAGATCCTCGGCGCGGACGAGCGCGCGAAGGCGCTGGAGCTCGAGCTGTTCGGGCAGATGCGCGATGCGGTGTTGCAAGAACTCGCGCCGCTGCAGGCGACCGGCGGGAGCGTGGCGACGCTCGACGTGCTCTGCTCGCTCGCGGAGACCGCGCGGCTCTTCGGCTACTGCCGGCCCGTGTTGACGGACGGCTTCAAGGTGCGGATCGAGGAAGGGCGGCATCCCGTGCTCGATCAATCGCTGGTCGAGGAGAAGTTCGTCCCGAACGACACGCTGCTCGACGAAGCCGGTGACCGTTTGCTCATTCTCACCGGCCCGAACATGGCCGGCAAGTCGACGTACATCCGGCAGGTCGCGCTGCTCGTGCTGATGGCGCAGCTCGGCTCGTGGATTCCCGCGCGCACGGCGGAGATCGGCCTTGCGGACCGCATCTTTACAAGGGTTGGCGCGAATGACGACCTCTCGCGGGGCCAGTCGACCTTCATGGTGGAGATGAACGAGACGGCGAACATCACGAACAACGCGACCGCGCGCAGCCTCATCATCCTCGATGAGATCGGCCGGGGCACGAGCACCTTTGACGGCCTCTCCATCGCGTGGAGCGTGGCGGAGTATCTGCATGACGAAACGCGGGCGCGCACGCTCTTCGCCACGCACTATCACGAGCTCACCGACCTCGCGCGGACGCGCTCCGGCGTGCGCAATTACAACGTCGCGGTGCGCGAATGGAACGACCAGATCATCTTCCTGCGCAAGATCGTGCCGGGCGGCGCGGACAAGAGTTACGGCATCCAGGTCGCGCGGCTCGCGGGGCTGCCGGCGGGCATCATCGCGCGCGCGAAAGAGATCCTCGCGAACCTCGAGCAGCACGAGCTCAACGCGGATGGGCGCCCCGCGATCGCGGAAACGGCGATTCCCGCCGGACCCGTGGCGCGGCCGCGCGCGAGGCCCGTGGTGAGCGTGGAGCCGGCGGAGCGTCCGCAGCTCACGTTGTTCTGACCCGCATAAACACAGGGCGAAACCGCTCTCGCGACTTTTGCGCGGGCCTGGCTCCTCCTTCTCCTCTTCTCGTTTTCGCCACGAGTGCGCGGACGGCGCGGCGCGGTTGGCAAAAATAAATCGCGATTGCAAGCAACTATTCGTTGACGCTTCTGCATAAGTTCACTATCTCCTGCATCCAGAGTGTTAACCCGATCCTCTAAAAATTTCTGCGACATCCGCTACTGCGGATCGAAAGGGGGTGTCTAGAATGGCGACTACCAAGAAACCTGCTGCTAAAGCTGCTCCCAAAGCGGCCGCGAAACCCGCGGCTCCTGCGAAGAAAGCTGCGCCCAAAAAGCTTGCTGCGAAAGCGAAGCCCGCGGCTGCGAAAGCGGCCCCGAAAGCTGCTGCGAAACCCGCGGCGAAAGCTGCTCCTGCGAAGAAAGCGGCTGCAAAGAAAAAGTAACCCCATAGCTCTGTCCTCCGTGCGCTAAGCGCGGTAGATCACCAGCGGGAGGAGAAGAAATTCTCCTCCCGCTTTTTTTGCGCCCGGAGGGAAGGGCGCTTCGCTTGTCCACGAAACACACGAAAGACACGAAAGGGGGAAGGCTGCAGTGGCCAACGAATGGCGCGAATTAAAACGAATCGGACGGATCCGCGGCCTCCCCTTCTTCATTCGTTTCAATTCGCGTGATTCGTTGGCACTTCCGGGTTCAGCCTTCCCCCCCTTTTCGTGTCTTTCGTGTCCTTCGTGGACAGCGAAGCGCCAAAATCGCCGCCCGCAGGCGGGGGCGAGCACTTTCACTTCCCCTTTCTTTTCGTGCCGCCTAGCCTGTGGGCATGACCGAATCCGCGCATCAACTCGCCGTCCAGGCCGCTCGCGCGGCGGGCCGGCTCCTCAAGGAAAACTTCGGCACGCAACTCCTGGTCAATGCCTTCGAGGCGCATGACATCAAGCTCGACCTCGACGTGCGTGCGCAGGATCTCATCACCGGCATGATCCTCGCGGCGTTCCCCGATCATGCGATCTACGGCGAGGAAGGGCTCGCGGGCAACCAGGCGAGCGACCACCAGTGGATCGTCGACCCGATCGACGGCACGGTGAATTACTTCTACGGCATCCCGCACTTCTGCATCTCCATCGCGGTGCGGACCAAGGGCGAGATCGTGGTCGGCGTGATCTACGACCCGATGCGCGACGAGCTGTGGGAAGTGAGCGCCGGCCATGCGCCGCTGCTCAACGGGCAACCGATGCGGGTCAGCGCGCGCACCAAGCTTTCGGACGCGATGGTTTCCGTCGGCATGTCGAAGACGAAAGAGACGATCTCCACCGGACTTCCGCTCTTGACGGAGTACGCCCTCCAGGTGCGCAAGTGCCGCCTCATGGGGAGCGCGGCGCTCGATCTCGCGTATGTCGCCTGCGGCCGGCTCGACGCCTATATCGAGCAATCGGTTTCACTCTGGGACATCGCCGCCGGCAAGCTCCTGGTCGAAGCGGCGGGCGGCCGTTTCGAGATGAAGACGCGCCCGGAGAATGCCGAGAAAATGTCGGTGACCGCGTCGAGCGGCCGCCTCGGCGAGCTGAAGGGTTGGTAGGACACCTCCTCGTTTTCTTCATCTTCATCCCTTCCAACGCATGACTCTCTCCGGCATCGGCTACGACGTCCATCGGTTCGCGGAAGGCCGCCCGCTCATCCTCGGCGGCGTCGAGATTCCGCACTCGCACGGCCTCGACGGCCACTCGGATGCCGACGTGCTCTCGCACGCCGTGGCCGATGCCGTCCTCGGCGCGATCGGTGAACGCGACATCGGCCATCACTTCCCCAACACCGACGCCTCGATCCGCGGCATCTCGTCCTTGGAGATCCTGCGCAAAGTCGCCGATCTCCTCGCCGAGCGTGGCGCGAAGCTGCAGAACATCGACGCCACGCTCATCGCCGAGGCGCCGAAGATCTATCCGCACGTCGAGACCATGCGCGCCAACCTCGCCGAAGCACTCCGCATCCCCGCCAAACGCGTCGGCGTCAAAGCGACCACCAATGAGACGATGGGCTTCGTCGGCCGGCGGGAAGGGATCGCGGCGCTGGCGGTGGCGAGTGTGCGGGTGGCGGAGGAAGAGTAGCGAGCCCACCGCGCGAGCTGCGCCAGACGCGGTCAGACGCGGTCAGACGCGGTCGAAGAATTCCGCCGTATCGATTTCGACATCGGCTAACGCTCGCGAGCGCACCGTCCCGCCAAATTCGACCTGCTCGCTGCCGGCGTACTTGCCTTGGGCCGGATCCACAAAGATCTCGATGACTCGTCTCACCAGATTCACGATCCAAACCTCAGGAATCCCAACTCGCGCGTACGCGGGCAGCTTTTCCTCGCGATCGTAGAGTAGGGACAGGTCCGCGACCTCAATGAGCAGAAGAACGTCCGCGGCCGTGGGGTATGCCTTACAATAGAAGTCCTCTCGCCTTCGGACAATGGAGACGTCCGGCTCCGGCAAGGAATACTCGTCGAGATCGATGGGGCTTCGCGCAAAGGTTGTCCAGCGATCCACGTCGATGAGCACGAACTTCTCGGTAAGCCAGCTCCGGACGCCCTCGTGCATCGGGCCGGCGCGCATATGATCCACGACCTGTCCATTGAGCAACTCGACGCGGGCGTCGCGGTCGCGATGCAGAATCCCATGCGCTGCCATCGCGATATATTCCTTCGATGTGAAGCGACGAAGTTGAACACCGATCACGGTACGGACATTACCTTTCGCTTTGTTCCGCCGCAATCCCAACCGCGCCATTACCGCGCGTCGATTAACGGACCTATTCTTGGGCGAAAATCTCCGATGTCTTGAGCACCACGTCGGGAAAGGAAGCCGGCGAAACCGTTCCGCCGAGTCTCCCGATCGTTCGTGTGGCATAGCCCGCCGCGGTGGGATCCCTGTAGACCTCCACCAGAGCATGCGGGACATCGACGACCCAAACCTCGGGAATTCCGGCTTGCGCATAGAGCGGCACCTTTTTCGTCTTGTCCATCTGCAGCGAGCTGTCGGCGACCTCGATCAGCAGGTAAACGTCCTTGGGACCTGGCAATGCCCGATTGTGACGGCGAGGCTGGAGAAGCATGATGTCCGGCTCGGGTACCGAAAACTTGCTCAGGCGCAGCGGCCCCTGAGTTCTTACGGTCCAGCGTTTTCGATCGACCAGTAGATTCGAGAGCCAGTCGACCACGTCACTGTGAAAGGGGCCAATGGGGAACATATTGACGATCTGACCGTCGAGCAGTTCGGTCCGTGAGTCCGGGGTCAACCGGCCTTCTTCCGCGAGCAGATAGTAATCCTCCACCGTCAGGCGATGAATCAGCACTTCGGTCATCCGTGCAGTATGCCAGCGCAATCTCACCCGCGCAATCCCCTTGCCCTCCCGCCGCGCGCCCCGCATCGTTTTCGCGCGCCGCCCACATGACCATTCAGTTCTTCAACACCCTCTCGCGGGAGCTCGAAACTTTTCAGCCGCT
>DASYIS010000413.1:0-20054 GCA_035997375.1 Chthoniobacteraceae bacterium | reverse complement strand
TCCTGCAATCGGACTGGCGCCAGGCGCGGCTGAAAAAATTGCGACGACAAAAGTGATGAGACGTTTTTACGTGCTCTACCGCTGAGCTACGGCCCCGTAGATGAGGAGCCGGCGGGACTCGAACCCGCGACCCGTCCTTGGATGGGATGTAGTCTCGATCGGCATTCGTCGCAAAGTGAGGGTAGCATCGGGATCGTGACGACGAGGTTTTGGCGAAACATTTCGTTGCTCTACCACTGAGCTACGCGCCTGTTTGACGAGGCTACGGCAGGAGTCGAACCTGCGACCAACGAGTTAGATGTAGTTCCACCGGCATTCGTCACGAGGACCGCTGCCAGGAGCAACAGAGTTCACCGACAAGAAATTGATGAGACATTCATTTAAAAGATGTAGTCCCACCGGCATTCGGTGAAACCGCTGCCTCGAATGGCGACAAACAGGGGTGAGAATTCTCACGCGGTCAGTTGCCTGGCCGCGCGGGCGGGATTCGAGCCCGCTGGTTTCCGATGTATTCCCACCGGCATTCGCCATTCGTGCAAATTGATGTGAAAGAACAGGAGTTCGCCGACAAGTGGTTTGGTGAGACGGGTCATTTTGGTCAATGTAGTCCCACCGGCATTCGACGAAAGTTTCCGATCCGGCCCGCCCGCGCGGGATTGCGCGGGCGAGCCCTCATGATTTGTTACAGCTCGATCTGCTCGATCAAGCCAACCCAGTGCTCCGGGTGCAGCTCACCGGCGGCGAACGAGGCGACGATCTCGAAGACCGCGTCGGAGAAGCCGCCGACATTCAGGATGTCCGCGCGCTCCGCCGCCTGCGTCGAGCCATACGGCTGGACATCCAGGCAGACGAGGCGGGCCTGCGGATTGCGCGAGCGGAATTGCGCCCACTCGGCCATCGTCGCCGTGCTGCGGCCTCCACCGTTTCCGTCGACCCACGACATGTTGTCAGAGACGAAGAAGACGAGGTCGGCTTGGGCGCGCAACTTGTTCAGCCGGCGCAGCGGCGCGGAGCAGTTCGTGCCGCCACTCGGCAGCGACGCGAGCTTCTGCGCGTTGGTCATCACGCTGTCGCGCGGGTTCAACTCGCAGGGCACGACATCGTCGCTGAAGGCCAGCACCTCGGCGTCCGCATTCTTCCGCAGCACCGCGGCGGCGACCAGCGCGGCCACGTCGATGCAGCGGGTCTGCGTCGTCGAGCCGGCGCGGTGGCCGGTGACCGGCGACTGCATGGAACCGGAGACATCGGGGCAGACGACCACGCGGCCGTTGATCGCTGGCACGTTCTGGATCGCGACTTCCATCGCATCCTGCAGCGCCAGGCGCACCACGGTCGGCACGTCGTTTCCAGCGGACTGGAACGCGGTCAGGAGTTGATAAGGAAAGCAGCGGGCGCGGCGGACGAGCTGCGGGTCGCGCAGCCGGTTCGCGATCTCATGGGTCAGCTTCGTGTCTTCGAAAACCCCATGGCGGGCGAACGTGTTCAGGTTCATGCGCGTCATCTGCCACGGCGCTTCGCGAGCGATCGACTTCCACGCCTCGGCGCCGAGGTTGAGCGCGGTCAGCATCTGGAAAGGCACCTCGGGGGCGACCTTCGAAGCACCGCTCTTGAAGAGCTCGAACTGCCGCACCAGCGGCGGCAGCGCTTCCGCGTTATGCGGGCGGCCGATCAACCAGGCGTACAGCGCTTCGCGGGAGGCATTCGCCGGCCGCGGGTGGACCATCTTGATCACATCGGCGAGCGACGGGCTCTGGCCCACCGAATCGCGCATGATCTGGTCATCGTTGCGCTGCGCGAACCAGCGCTGGACCAAACGCTTCGGCGCGGAGCCGAGCGACTTGCGCCCGGCGACGCCGCTGCGGACGATCTGCACGAAGTTGCGCAGCATCTTTCCGTTGTCGATGACGCGGTCGAAGATCTTGGTCAGCAGCGGCGCATCGAGCGTCGCCAGCGTCGCGCAGAGCAGCGCCGGCATGTCCTTCATGTAGCCGCGGGTGCGGCAATAGACGGCGGTCTTCGCGAGGAAGGTCGTGTCGACCTGGCCGGCGAAACCCAGCACGCGGTCGAGTTGCATCTCGGCCGTCGCGTAGAAGGTGGAGTTCAGGCAGCCGGTGACGGCGTACTGCGCCAGCGCGTGCCGCGGGCTGAAGGCAAAAGCCGGTCCGCCGGCCTGGTTGCGGGTATCCGCCTTGGGCAGAAGCTGCCCGACGAGAGAATGAAACAGGGTCTGGTTGGCCATGGTCGTATTCGGGTTTTTGGGTGAAGTAATCAGTAATCAGTAGGGCAGTGATCAGTGACCTGAGGCACTTGCTCGACGGGGAAGACATACGCTCACCGCGTGCCACGCGGCGGAGCCGCTCAAGCCAAGTGGGCGCAAGTTGTTACTGTTCTACCGTTTACGATTTTCAAGCGCCCATTTCGGGTTCCCCGGAACCGCTTGTCAATTTCCGCGACAATCGCGTATAAGCGAGGCCATTCACTTTTACACGAGACCATTTTCGTCATTCGTCATTCGTCATTCGCCATCATGCCCGCCAAACGCCTCGTCATCCTCGGCCTGCTTGGCACGCAACTCGACCGTGGCAGCGGCGCGCGGCGGTGGGAGGGGTGGCGGCCGACCATCTCGCTTTGCCAGCACGAGGAACTGCTCGTCGATCGGCTGGAGCTGTTGCACGATCACAAGTTCCTCCCGCTGGCAGAGAAGATCGCCGACGATATCGCGAGCGTCTCACCGGAAACGACCGTGCAGCGGCATCTCGTGGAGTTCGCCGATCCGTGGGATTTCGAGGAAGTCTACGGCGTGCTGGCCGACTTCGCGCGCAGCTATCGCTTCAAGCCCGAGCGCGAGGAATACCTCGTCCACATCACGACCGGCACGCACGTCGCGCAGATCTGCCTGTTCCTGCTGGCCGAGTCGCGGCATCTCCCGGCTCGGCTCATCCAGACCTCGCCGCCGGGCGACCGCGAACGCGGATCGGCGGGGCGTTACGCGATCATCGATCTCGATCTCTCGCGTTACGACCGCATCGCGGCGCGCTTCGCCGAGGAGCAACGCGAAGCGCTGACCTTCCTGAAAAGCGGTATCGCCACGCGCAACGCGAACTTCAACCGGATGATCGCCGAGATCGAGCAGGTCGCGATCGCCTCGCGCGAGCCGATCCTCCTCATGGGCCCGACCGGCGCGGGGAAATCGTCGCTCGCGCGGCGCGTGTTCGAGTTGAAGAAACAACGGCACCAACTGGCCGGCCCGTTCGTGGAAGTGAACTGCGCCACCCTGCGCGGCGACACGGCCGCGAGCACGCTTTTCGGCCACGTGCGCGGCTCCTTCACCGGCGCCCAGCGCGACCGCCCGGGGCTGCTCCGCTCGGCCGACGGCGGCCTGCTGTTCCTCGACGAGATCGGCGAACTCGGCGTCGATGAGCAGGCGATGCTCCTCCGCGCGCTGGAGGAAAAGCGCTTCCTGCCCGTCGGCGCCGATCGCGAGGTGGCGAGCGATTTTCAGCTCATCGCCGGGACGAATTGCGATCTCCTGAACAACGTCCGCACCCGCCAGTTTCGCGAAGACCTGCTGGCACGCATCAACCTCTGGACGTTTCAGTTACCCGGCCTCGCGCAACGCACCGAGGACATCGAGCCGAACCTCGATCACGAGCTTGAGGCCGCCGCCAAGCGCCTGGGCCGGCGCATCAGCATGGCGAAAGATGTGCGGACCTCGTTCCTCGCCTTCGCGAAATCACCCGCCGCGAAGTGGAACGCCAACTTCCGCGACCTGAACGCCGCCGTGACGCGCATGACGACGCTCGCGCCCGGTGGCCGCATCACGCGCGCCGTGCTCGATTCCGAAATGAAACGTCTGCAAGCCGGCTGGCAGACGCCGCCGCCGCCGGACTCCGACGACGCCGTTCTCCAGTCGGTCCTCGGTGCCGGCGGCGCGGAGAAACTCGACCTCTTCGACCGCGCGCAACTGGCCTGCGTGGTGCGCATCTGCCGCGCCGGCTCCAGCCTGAGCGAAGCGGGGCGGCGCCTCTTTTCCGTGACGCGCGAAAAACGCAAGGTCACCAATGACGCGGACCGCCTGCAAAAATATCTAACCCGCTTCGGGCTCACCTGGGCCGTGTGCGCGCGCGCCGCGGAGCTTCCTTAAGCAAGGAGCCGGCTTAATGTCTTCCCGCGGTTACCGAGGGGGCGGATGCTTCCCGTCGTCTTTCTCCAGAAGTTCATTCACGACCGAACTCGAAACGACGGAGCCATCGGGCCCAAAACGAAGGATGACCAGCCAACCAAAGACATCCTCCGGCCAATCCTTCCCGCCGAGAAGTTTTTGCGGGTCGACTCCGAACTGCTTCAGCAGATTCGGAATCTCACCGTGGTGCCAGCAAATGAGCACCCGGCCGCCGGCATAGCGAGGAGACCTGAGTTGACGAGCCAGTCCCGCGACGTCTTTTTCGTCGTAATCATCGTCGATGGGCTTGTGCAGCTTCTGCGACAACGGCTCGAGCGTGAGACGCGGGCGGTCGCTGTGCTTCGAGGGCGCGGCGGCGAACAGGAAGTCGGGCTTGATCGATTCGCCGTGAATGCGCGAGTTCACGAAGAAGGCGGCGTAGTCCCGGGCGCGTTTCGCTCCCGCCTTCGAGAGTCCGATGTCGTCCTTGTCTCCGGTCTTCTCGCCGTGGCGAATGATCAAAATGAGGCCGCTCTTCGGTCCCGAGGAATTCGGCGCCCCATAGCTTGTCCAAGCGAGGACGGTCGTGAATAACACGACCAAACACTTTTTGAGTAATATCACGAGACCCGAGTGTCGTTTCGCGCGCCAAAGATCATTTCACGACGACGGTCAGGCCACAAGCGGAATTGTGTGAATTAATGCCATCGGTGCCATGGAGCGAATTACATGGCTGTCATACCGCCGCGACGCGATTACCGCCGCCGGCTACGTGTGGCGCGTCGTGGAGGCGGCGTGCAGGTGCTTTCGATGGTCGGGAACGGGGCCGTTACTCTCGGGCGCGGTCTTCGCGTGGTAGAAGCCGTCGAGCACCCGGTTGTAGTACATCCAGCCGCGGTTGCTTAGGTGGTCGCCGTGGCCCATCTGAAATTTGGCGTCGGTCACGTGGTCCTCGAAGCATTCCGCCTGCGCTCCGCGACTGCCGGCGATTTCACGCACCTGCGCGGGGAGGAGCGCCAGGGCTTCTTGCGTGACGCCCGTGCGCTCGTAGTATCCCTCCTGGAGCGGCATGCAAAGGACGAGCGTCTTCATCTTCATCTGGCGAAGGCCGCGGAGGAGCAGCTCGAGATCTTCCCATTCCCGGCCGTGCGCAAGGCAATCGCGAAACAGGAGGTCGCGCGCCTTTCGCCCCTCTTCCGTGGCCGGGGGCGCGGAGTCCCGGTCGGAATTGGGGGTGGAGTGCGCGGTGGCTTCGGCGAGCAGGAGATCCCAGTCGAGCGGAGTTTCGCGGCGCGGATCGGGCGCCCCGGGCCTCGCGAGCCGGCGCTCGATATAGAGCGCGACTTCAAAACGATCCTGCACGGTATGGATGGCCCGTTCGGTCTCGGCCAGCGGCCAGGCGATGGCGTAGGAGGCGCGATCGAGGGGTTGACCGCCGGCCAGGCGCGCCGCGAGGAAACGGAGCAGCCGGTCAGATTTGAGGGAGGACGGGTGGAGGAGGAGCCGTTGGGCCAGTTCGCGCCGAAAAGGGAAATCGAGCCGCGCATTCAGCAGCGAGCGCAGGGCCTGCGCGGACGAGAAATTCGCGACGTAGGCGTCCTCGCTCGGGCGGCCCGTGTAAAACCAGGTGGGCGAGAGCGAGAGGGCGACGCGCTTCCCGTCAGTCACGCGGCCGAGGGCGGCGATCCGCTGGAGAAAGACGAGGCAATCGGTCCCCGGCCGGCCGACCGGGTAGACGGCAAAACCGGTCGGGTAATCGCGAAAAAAGCGGCCCGCCCTCTGCGGCACGGGCCGGACCAGCTCCGAGCTCCCATAGAGCGGCAGTTGGTCTTCGCGGGCGAAAGCCTCGCGCTGCAGCGTGGTGCCCAGACTGTTCAAGTGATCGAGATACGTGGCCTTGTCGGGATCTCCCTGGCCGTCGGTTTTCGACTCCGCCATCACTGCGCGCAAGGCGTCGAACCGCCGCGTCACTAGCCCCTTCGCCCACCAACTGCCGGCGGCCGCCACCGCGACGCAAATCGCCACCGCCAGCAGCGCCGCCGTGAGATGGAGCCGCCGCGGGTGGCAAGGAGGGAGTGGGGACCGGGGAGCCACGGAGCAGGGGTGTTTCGCGGAGCGCGGGGCGGATTCTAACTTCGACTCGAATTATTGGGAACGCAAAAAGCGCGAGACTCGATGGGAGAAGGACGAACCCGCCGCCCCTACTCCGCCAACTCGGGATGCGCCAAGATGTCCTTGCGCACCTGCTGCAGCAGCGCCTCGTACCGCGCCTTTTTCGCGTTGTAGTCCTCGAGCGCCGTCTCGTCGCCTTGCGGCAGGCGGGTGCGCATTTCCTCCAGTTGCGTGAAGAGGCTGCGGATCGCATCCTTGCGCTCGCGCATCGGTTTCGACGAGTCGGCGCCGACCTTCTCCGTGGCGGTAAAGACGACCTCCACCTCCGCGCGGGCGGCCAGGGTGGTCAGCAGGCCGGTGTCGCCGCCGCGTTGCGCCGCCCATTCGCGCACGATGAACATGCACTTTTCCACCGGCCGGCCGAGGAGACGATCGAGCCCCCAGCCCGCGCCGAGGACGAGCAGTTTGATGAAGACGACGAGCACGAACGCGCGCAGGATCCGCACCCGGAAGATCAGCATCGGCAGCCCGAGCCCGATCGCCAGCACCACCGGCGCGCAGAGCGCAAAGATCGCGATCCATTTCGCCTCGAGGTGGGTCGGGTGCGAGAAGAGCGTGAGCAGGGCCAGCTTGCAGTTCGTGCTCGTCGCGCGGAGGACGACGAACGCCAGCGCCGCGAGCAGCAGGCTGCCGAGGTAGAGCAGGAGCGCCTTGCCGAACCCGGCGCCGTCCCGGCGATCGTATTGGCCGAAGCTGTTCATCTCGCGCCGCGGCACGAGCGTGCGCGCGGCGAGCCAGGCCGCCAGCAGGAAGGCGACCTGCAGCAGGCCGATCCAGGTGAGCGCGCGCCAGTCCTGCGAAATCGCCTGCCAGAGCTCGGAGCCAAGCACCCCTGTCGCCACCGTCTGCACTGTGAAAAAAGTCATGTCGCCGCACCTTACAAAGCGCGCGGCACGGCGGGGAGCAGAAAAAGGATGCCTTTGTTCACGCGCCCGCTTATCTCATGCGGACGCATGATCCGGATCGAAAAGCTGACCAAAGCCTTCAAGGGCAAGCCGGCGCTGCGAGGGGTTTCCATGCAAATCGAGCGGGGCGAAATCTACGGGATGCTCGGCCACAACGGCGCCGGAAAGAGCACGACCTTCGGCATCATGCTCGGGCAGGTCTACCCCGACTCCGGCGAAGTCTTAATCGACGGCGTCTCCGTGCAGCGGGATCGCTCACGTGCGCTCGCCAAGGTCGGCGCGATCTTCGAGGCGCCGGGCTTTTACAACTACCTCAGCGGCTGGCGGAATCTCCAGATCCTCACCTCCTATTCCGCGCGCGTCCCGGCTGCGGAGCTGCGCGAGGCGGTGGAAATCGTCGGCCTCACGCCGCGCATCCACGACAAGGTCGGGACCTACTCGCACGGGATGCGCCAACGCCTCGCGCTGGCCCAGGCGCTCGTCCCTGCGCCGGAGCTCGTAATGCTCGACGAACCGACGGAGGGCCTCGACCCCGCGGGCATCCACGAGATTCGCGAGCTGATCCAGCGCCTCAACCGCGAGCGCGGCCTGACCGTCATCTTCTCCTCGCACCTCCTCGCCGAGGTGGAGCAACTCTGCACGCGCGTCGCCATCCTCCACCAAGGCGCGCTCCTCTTCGAGGGCCCGTGGTCCGAGCTCCAGCATCCCGGCCAGCAGTACCGGCTGGACCTGGATGACTGGTCGCGCGCCCAACGCATTCTCGCCGCGCACCACGCCCGCATTGTCTCGCCGCAGATCATCGAGCTGGCGGACCACCGCGACATCGCCGACCTCGTCGCCGACCTCACCGCCGCCGGCCTGCGCCTCCGCGCGCTGGAGCCGCAGCGCCGCAGCCTGGAAACCCTCTACCTCGAGGCGATCGCCCACCCCTCCACCCATGGCGTCTCCTAGTCAGTGGCTCTTCTTCCGGCAGCTCCGCGGCGAGCTCTGGAAACTCTTCGCGCGCAAGCGAACGTACATTGGCTTCGGCGCGTACCTCGCCTTCGAGGTGCTGATCCTGTCGCTGTCGCAGCTCCCGATGGCGAAGAATTGGTTCCAACACTTCGTGGAAGGCCAGGGCTTTTCCGCCGAGCATTACGCCTCGGGACTCACCCTTGGTTTTTCCATGGTGAGCTGGACCGTCGTCATGCTCGGCCCGCTCTTCCTCGCGCTCGTCACCGGCGACATCGTCGCCAAGGAGGTGGAAGACGGCACCATGCGCATGATCCTCAGCCGGCCGGTTTCGCGGTCGCGCGTCGTCCTCGTGCGCTATGTGGCGGCGCTGGTTTACACGGCTGTTCTCATTGCTTTCATCGCCGGCTCCGCGCTTCTCTTCGGCCTCGCGAAGAGCGGCGCCGGCGGCATGTTTGTCTTCTCTCCCAGAGAGAAAATCCTCGCGCTCTACGAGTTCGGCCCCGGCCTGCAGCGCTATCTCTGCACCATTCCCTTCCTCGCGTTGAGTTTCACGGCGGTCAGCTCGATCGGCTTCTTCTTTTCTTGCTGCAACATGAAGCCCGCGGCGGCGACCATCCTCTGCCTCGCGGTCCACTTCATCGACCATATCCTGAGTCTCATTCCGCAATTCACGAGCATCCACCAGTACCTCCTGACGACCCATATGATGACCTGGATGAACATCTACCGGCCCGTGGTTCCGGTCTTGGACATGGTGCAGGACTACGCCGTCCTGCTCGGCATCGACGGCACGCTCCTCGTGCTCGGGATCATGGTTTTCCAGTCGCGGGACTTTAAGGCGTGATCCTATGCTATGTGCGGTGATGGACACCAATGTGCTCGACTCGGGACTGCGCTCGCAGTTTGGAAAATCGTTCGAGCTTCTGCGCGCTCTCCGGGAGGGCCGCTGGCGGGCCGTGGTAAGCAATCATCTGGTGCATGAGTACGAGGAAATCCTGAAAGTTCACGCCGAGGAACTCGGTTTGTCTTATGCGGACATCGATGACTTGCTCGATGTCATTTGCGCGATGGCCGAAGAGTGGCAACTGGCGGTTGAATGGCGCCCGATTCTGCACGACCCGGATGACGAGCCGCTCGTCCAACTCGCCGTCGAATCCAGAGCGAAGCGCATCGTGACTCATAACACTCGTCACCTTGCGCCCGCTCGGGCTCTCGGTGTCGACGTCTTGCGTCCGCGCGAGTTTGCTGCCATGCTTCAGTCGCCATGACACTCCACGTAAACCTGCCAGACAGTCTCGCCGCACAAGCCTGCGAAATGGCGGCTCGTGAACAGATTTCCGTGGATGCGCTCATTGCCAGTGCCCTCACCGTCAAGCTCGACCGCATCGAGCATCGCCCGACAATCGCCGAACGTGCGGCGCGCGCGGACTTCGCGAAGTTCGACGCCATTCTTGCGCGGGTCCTCGCGGTTCCACCGGTGCCGGGCGACGAGTAAACTCGTCCCGCAACCCCATTTGCGACGGCGCACTCGCGACCGCTGCCGTCTCGAATCGGATTGCCAAGGCGAGCCGCATCCCCTCCCCTCGGAGCATGTTCTCCCGCACGCTGTTCGCCGCTTTCAGCTCGCTCGCCCTCATCGTCGCCGCGCACGCGGAGCAGGCCGCCGCCGTCTCCGATGCCGATCGCGCGGCGGTCAAGAAAACCATCGCCGCCGCGACCGCCGGCCAGCCGCATGAGAAGATCGCCGCCGAAGCCAAGGCCGTCGCCGACGCGGCCCTGCGCAAGAAACTGACTGCGTTTCTGCCCGAGCTGGAGCGCGCGGCGGAGACGCATCGGCGGATCGAGGAACTGGTCAAGATGGCGGTGGAAGTGAAGGGCACTTCGCATACGGACGCCGGCGGACCCGACTGGCTGCGCGCGATCGTCGGCGAGGATGACATGGCGGTCTTCGAGCGCCTGATCACCCTCGGGTTCCTGAATGAGCACTTCGGTCCGCACGACAAGGCCCAGCACTCCGACCACGACACCTCCGGCTGGATCGCGCGGCTGCACGACCTCGACGACCTCATCTCGCTCAACTTCCAGAACACGCTGGTCGACGACGCGGCCGTCGCGAAGCTCGGCAAGCTGCCGAAGCTCGAATACCTCAACGTCTCGCTCTGCCCGATCACCGACGCCGCCATTCCGCTGCTCGCGAAGTATCCGACGCTCCATCGCATCGGCATCGGCGCGAACAAGAAGCTGACCGGCCACGGTTTCGACAAGCTGGCCGGCCTCAAGGAACTGGAAGTCATCAACCTGCACTCCTCGGGCATCGACGACGAAGGCCTGCGGCAGATCGCCACGCTCCCCGCGATCAAGCAGCTCGAGCTCGGGCACGGCGAATACACCGATGAAGGGATCAAGACGCTGAGCAAGATCACGCGCCTCCGGCGGATCCAGGTCGCGGGCAGGAACGTCACTCCCGCCGGCCTGCAGCCGCTGGGCAAGCTCGTGAACCTCGAGGAGCTCTTCCTCTACGACAACCTCGCGACCGACGCCTCGATCCCGTTCGTCGCCGGCCTGCCGAAGCTCTGGTTCCTCTCCCTCGTCGGCCCCTTCACCGATGCGAGCGAGCCCGAGCTCTCAAAACTCAAGCGCCTGAAAACCCTCGAGCTCGGCGGCCACAAGCTGACTCCCGAAGCCCTCGCCCGCATCAAGGCCGCGCTCCCGGAGACGGACGTGAAGGTGAAGTAAGCACGCCGGTTCTGCGACTCTCCCAATCCCCCATGAACACCTCCCTGCCCCTCACCCGCCGCGCCGCCCTGCGACAGCTCGCGCTCCTCGCCGCCTCCGCCTCCGTCGCCCGCGCGGCCGACTCCGCGCCGCTCCGGATCGCCACGTTCCATGCCGATGTCACGGTCCCGATGGGCATCGGGATGATGGGCGGGTCGTGGCTTTCCACCAGCGTCGCCGACCCGCTGGAAGCGCACGGCATCGTGCTCATGGGCGCGCAGGAGCCGGTGGTGTTTGTCTCGGTCGACTGGTGCGAGATTCGCAATGAAGCCTACGCGCGCTGGCAGACGGCGCTCGCCGAGGCCGCCGGCACGAAGCCCGAGCGCGTGATGATCAGCACCGTGCATCAACACGATGCGCCGGTCGCCGATCTCGCGGCCGAGCGGCTGCTGCGCGAGCGCAAACTCATCGGCACCGTCTGCGACCTGGAGTTCCACGAGCGCGCGGTCACCGGCGTGGCGAAGGCGTTGCGCGAGGGCCTCGCGAAGGCGCGCCCTTTCACCCACCTCGGCATGGGCCAGGCCAAGGTCGAGCAGGTCGCGGCGCTGCGGCGCTATCTCACCGCCGATGGGCGCGTGATGTTCAACCGGATGAGCCGCTCGAATATCCCCGAGGCGATCGCCGCGCCGGAGGGCGGCATCGACCCGTGGCTGAAGACGCTGAGCTTCTGGGATGGGGACCAGGCCGTCGCGGCGCTCAGCTTCTACGCGGTGCACCCTATGGCCTTCTATGGCAAGGGTGAGGTCTCCGCGGATTTCCCCGGCGTCGCGCGCCGGCAACGGCAGTCGGAAACGCCCGGCACGGAGCAAATTTACGTCTCCGGCTGCAGCGGCAATGTGGTCGCCGGCAAATACAACAAGGGCACGCCGGAGATGCGACCCCTCCTCGGCGCCCGCCTGCACGACGCGATGGCCGCCGCGTGGAAAGAGACGAAGCGCGTCCCGGTGCGCGATTTCACCTACCGCGCCGTACCGCTGAAGCTCGCGCCGCGCGAGTCCAAGGGCTTCACCATTCCCGAGCTGGAAGCGCAGCTTACGCCCGAGACGAAGCGCTTCCCGCAATGCCTCGCCGCGATGGGACTGAGCTGGCGCCAACGCCTCGCTACCGGCCGCGACCTGACCATCCCGGTCCTCGATTTCGGCCCCGCGCAGTTCCTGTTGTTGCCGGGCGAAACCTACGTCGAGTACCAGCTCGCCGCGCAAGCCCTGCGCCCCGACAGCTTCGTCTGCGTCGCCGGCTACGGCGACGGCGCCACCGGCTACATTCCGACCGAGGAATACGTGAAGGAAGGCGACGGCAATCTCACCGACTGGTGCTGGGTCGCGCCCGGCAGCGAAGCGCCGATGCGGGCGGGGATCGCGGAGGCGCTGAAGGTGAAGTGAGAAAGGCAATCCCGGCGCGAAGCGCTCCAAAAACATATGTAGAGGCGGCTCTCTGTTCGCTTTAAGCGAACAGGTGCCGCCTCCAATTTCTTGAGCGTCTTCCGTGAAAGCAGCATTCAAGAAGAGTCACGCGCTGCTTTGCTTGGACGTCGGCTCCGCGACCCACGCGCAAGGAATTGGAGGCGGCACCTATTCGCTTAGGCTCATAGAGAGCCGCCTCTACACACTGGAACGAGAACTGGCGTACGTTTCAGCACCCGACGGCTGAAGATACGCCTCTTGGTTCCGGCCCCGCCGGGTTAGGCGGCGCGGCGATCGCCTCGAGAGGCGCCTCGCTCGACCGCGAGGCGCTGTGCGATGGAGTTGTCCCAGACCGCCTGAAGGCGGAACTCCGAACTTCTCTCACGGCTTCGCTGGCTGAAACAGCAGCGGCAAAAACTCCGCCAAATACCCGCGCCACACCGGCCACGAATGCGCGCCTTCGGTCAGGTGCCACGAGTAGTTGATGCCGCCCTCTTTCAGCCTCGCGATCAGCTCTTCGTTGCGCGCCTTGCCGGCGTCGTCCTGGCCGATCCCGATCCAGAGCAGCTTGAGCTTCGCGTTGGTGCCGGCCGCGTCGGCGAGGAGCGATTGCAGGATGGCCTCATCGCCCAAGCCGCCGCTGAAGCAGCCGACCCACGCGAAGCGATCGAGATTGCCCAAGCCGACGGTGAGCGATTGCGCGCCGCCCATGCTCAGGCCCGTGATCGCGTGCTCCTCCCGCGTTTTCGAGACCCGATAACGTTCCTCGACCAGCGGCAGCGCGTCCTCCAGCAGCTCGCGGCGGAAGGCCTCCATGGCGGCACCGCGGTTCTCGGGGTTCGCGCCCGGCAGCAGCGGATGCCCGTTGATCATGAGCACGATCATCGGCCGCGCTTTGCCGCCGGCGATGAGGTTGTCGAGAATCCAGTGCGCCTTGCCGTGCGCGACCCACGTCTGCTCGTTGTCGCCCGAGCCGTGCTGCAGGACGAGCAGCGGGTAGCTCGCGACCTTGCCCGCTTCGTAGCCCGCCGGCGTGTAGACCACGAGCTCGCGCGGCCGGCCCAGCGCCTTGGAAAGATAGCTGTGCTGATGCACCGTGCCGTGCGCGACATCCTGGAAATCCCACGCCGCCGGCGGCGAGTCGGGGATGTGGAGGATGCTCGCACGCGGGTTGCGCATCGGCTTCAGCGCGGAGTTGCCCGGGTCGATCATCGCCAGCCCATCGACGGCGAAGCTGTACTCCCACACGCCCGGCGGAACCGCGGCCGCCTCGCCCGACCAGTTGCCATCCGTCCCGAGCGTGAGCGCCAGCGGCTCCTTCGCCCACTGCCCGCGCACCTGCACTTCCTTCGCATTCGGCGCGCGGAGGCGGAAGGTGACATTGCGACCTTCCTTCACCTCCGGCGAGATGATCGGCGCGGGCCGGGGCGGCGGCGTGGCCGGCGGAGGCTGCTGGGCGAAGGCGGGCAAGCAGAGCGTGAGGAGGAGAAGAAGCGGGCGGGGGTTCATGGCGGGGCGTACGCTAACGGTCGGCGAGCCACGCGGTCGAGCCCGCGCGCGAAACATGAAGCGCGCTCCTTCCTCATCCGGTTCATTGAAAATTGAAAATTGAAAATTTGAGATTGGAAATTGTTTCCGCGTGCGCCGCGCCGATTCAATTTCCAATCTCCATTTCCAATTTTCACTTTTCAATCTGCCGGCTTCATCCCGACGATCTCCGGTTCGCAGCCGCCCCCTGCGTTCCCCCGGTTGCCATTCCCCCGCCCACCGTGCCATAGTCCCCGGCCACCTTCATGGCCCAACCCATCATTGTCCTCGACCGCCTCCGCAAGACCTTCGGGCAGATGACGGCGGTCCACGACGTTTCGCTCAGCGTGGCGCCGGGGGAAATCTTCGGCTTCCTCGGCGCGAATGGCGCGGGCAAGACGACGACGATGAAGATGCTCTGCGGGCTGATGATTCCGACGAGCGGCCACGGGACGATCGGCGGCGAGGACATCTGGAAAGAGCGCTACTCCATCCGGCGGAAGTTCGGCTACGTCGCGCAGAAGTTCAGCCTCTACCCCGAGCTGAGCGTGGAGGAGAACCTCGGCTTCTTCGCCGGCGCCTCGCGCGTGCCGGGCGAGGAGATCCCCGGACGGATCACCGAGCTGCTGGCGCTGACCGATCTCATCGCCAAACGCCGCGCCGCGGCCGGCAGTCTCTCGGGCGGCATGAAGCAGCTCCTCGCCGTCGCGTGCGCGCTCATCCATAAGCCGTTGCTGCTCTTTCTCGACGAGCCGACCGCGGGTCTCGACCCCGTCCACCGCCAGCAGATGTGGGATCTGCTCTACGATCTCAGCCACGACGGCACGACGATCTTTGTCACCACGCACTACATGGACGAGGCGGAGCGCTGCACGGAGCTCGGCTTCATTCATGAAGGCCGGCTGCTCGCCAAGAGCTCGCCGTCGAAGCTCAAGGAGAGCTTCGCCAGCCGGCTGCTCGAGTTGCAGCTCGAGCCGCTGATGCCCGGCCTGAAACAGATGCGCGAGGCCGACGGCGTGCTCGGCGTTTCGCTCCGCAGCGGGCGCGCGCGGCTGTACGCGGCCGACGCGGAAAAGCTGCTCGGCGCGTGGCAGGCGCGCTGGCCCTTTGCGGGCGTCCGCCTGCTCGAGCAACGCTGGGTCGAGCCCGACATGGAAGACGTCTTCAAGGCCTACTCGCAAGGCTACCACCAAATGCTCCAACCGCTCTCGTGAACGACACTCTTTCCGGCATCGCCTGTGTCGCCCGCAAGGAGGTCCTGCACATCGTGCGGGACATCCGCATCATGGTGCTCGTGCTCACGCTGCCGCCGCTGCTCACCTTCATCTTCGGCCACGCCTTTGAAAACGCGGAGTCGACCGACGTGAAAACCTCGCTGGTCGACAGCGACCACAGCCCGGAGAGCGCGAACCTGGTCGCCTTGCTCAAGACGAAGAAATTCTTCGCCCTCCGGGAGCGCGCGCCCACCGACTGGCCGCAGCCGGATCTGCTGCGCGAAGGCGTGCAGGGCAGCATCGTGCTCCCGAAAGGCTGGGGCGCCGGCCTCGCGAACGGCGCCGTGGTCCCCGTCGAGCTTTTCACCGACGGCAGCGACACGACGACCAGCGACCAGATCGAGGGCAATCTCCGCTCCGCGCTCGCCGAGTTTCAGCACGACCAGCTCCAGCCGATGATCGACGATCTGCCCGGTGAGGTCTTCGAAATGGCGGAGAAGCTGCCGGTGCAGGTGCGCAAACGTTTCACCTCCGCCATGGAGCCGTGGCCGCTGCTCAAGCACGTCCTCTACAATCCCGGCGAGCGGTTCATCGAGTTCGTCATCCCCGGCATCATCGGCCTCATCCTGCAGCTCCTCACCGTCACGCTCATGGCCTGCACCATCGCCCGCGAGCGGGAGTCGGGGACGATCTACCAGCTCCTCGTCACCTCGCTCCGGCGCAGCGAGATCGTGCTCGGAAAAGTGCTCCCCTATCTCGTGCTCTCGATTCTCCTCATCGGCCTGAGCGCCGCGGTCGCCGCGTTTCATTTCGACATCAAGTTCCGCCAGCCGCTCGTCCTCGCGGTCATCTGCCTGCTCTTCCTCTGCTGCTCGCTCGGCCTCGGGCTGCTCATCTCGGCCATCTGCCGGACGCAGGCGCAAGCCATCCAGTTGGCCGTGTTTTACCTGCTGCCGGTCTTCCCGCTCTCCGGCGCCTTCGCCCCGCTGGAGAATCTCCCCGAGGGCATCCAGAAGATTTCGCAAACCTTCCCGCTCACGCATTTCTGCCACGCCTTCCGGCTGATCAACCTGCAAGACGCCGGGCTCAGCTTCATCGCCGGCGACCTCGCCTTCCTCGCGATCGGCGCGGTCGTCACTTGCGCCGGCGCGGGTTGGCTGCTGCGGCGGATGCACGAGTAACCCGATGAGCACGCGCGAACACCTGAATCGCACCCGGCGGCGCGCCGGCCTGAATATGACTGATCCGGCCTCCACCGATTGGAACATCACTGGCGTCGCCGACGCTTCCGGACCCGGCTGCGACCTCGTCCGTCAGTGGTTGCGCGAGTACAATTGGACGGCGAATCCGCACTTCATGGAGCGGATTCACCAACCGGAGCATGAGGCCCGAGCGCTGGTCCTGCTGGCCGGCGCCGGGTCCGAGATCGTGGGTGGCCTCCTGGCCGAGACGCAGTTGGCTTGGCTGCGCATCTCCATCATGGCCGTCCGTCCCGAGTGGCGTTCGCGGGGCATCGGCGCCGCGCTCCTCGCCGAGGCCGAGCGGCAGGCGATGGCCCGCGGCTGCCGCCAGGCTTATGTCGACACTATGGAGTACCAAGCTCCGCGCTTTTATCTCGCGCATGGGTTCCAGATCGCCGGCCGGATTCCCGACTGGGACTCGCATGGTCACGCCAAGCTGTATTTGACGAAGCGTCTCCAATAAACCCGAGGCGAAGGCACGGCGGAAATAGGAATCCCCGACCCCGGCACGTCGTTCTTGCCGGCGATGGGCATCGCCGCGATGCTCGGGAAAAGATGGCAAAAACCATGAAACTCGCCCTCCCCCTCACGCTCGCGCTCATGGGCATCCTGCTCGCGAGCTGCACGACGCCGGGAAAGTCGTACGCCGGCAAACACCCGGAGCTTTCCGCCGCCCATCGACAGATCCTCGCGAGCGGCAAGATGCCCGCCGGCGACGCAGTGGCGGGCCTGACGCACGACGAGGTGAGGATCGCGATGAACGGCGCGCCGGCGACCTTTGACAAGATCAACGGTGAGGAGGCCTGGATCTACCTGCGAAAAAACACCGTGGTCAGCGACATCGAGCCCCCGCACCCATCCCCCGGCTCCACCCTCGACCACGAGTCCTTCTCGCCGATGCCGGGCACCGACCTCGAGACCGATGGGATGGTGAAAACCACGATCTTCTTCCAAGGCGGCCGCGCGACCCGGGCGGAGGTTTCGTTGGAGAAACGGTAGTTGGGACGCGTGACAGCTGAGCCGCCTGAGGCGACGGCCTACCGATACCATGCGCCCGCCTCGAGATCGATTTTTGACATGGGGACGGCGCACTCCATCACGATCTTGAGGGCCAGGAGTGGATCGAAGACCCCTTTGCCCTGGCTCATGATGTCCTGGATGGCGAGGCCCAGGAGGATTGGCCAGTGGGCCGGGTCGGGGCAGAACCGTGAGATCATGGGGAAGATTTTGGGCCAGAAAACCTCGACGTAGTTCAGCGGCGTGTCGTGGATCGGATGCTCAGGAGGCAGGCGGGGAAGCCCGAACTCCGGCGAGCCAAGCGTCTTGACGACGTGTTCGAATATTTCGCCCGGTCGAGGTATCTCCTTGCATCCCGCAGCCTGCGCCGCGCCCGCGACGAGGCTCCAGACGGAATATGGATCCTCGGCGAGCGGCTTGTTAAGCTCGTCACCAAAGAAGTACACTTTGCCGTCCGTCCCTTTGGCCTCCATGTAGAAGAGTGCCCTCTCGTCCAGTCCTCGTGCGCGCGCCTGAGCACGCACACTCGCCTGGCAGGCGTAACCGGCGAGGGAGCCAAGCGCGCCGAGGATCGACTCGAGGTGGACTCCGCGTTCGGTTTTCATGGCTGCGATCATGCGCTGGACCAGCTCTTTGCCTCCAACTTTGGCGCCGATAATCGGATCGTCGCCGGACATCTCCTTGACCCTTTCCAGGAGCTCGGCTTCCCAAAGTTCGGGGTCAGTCGCCCTCAAGGTTGACGCGCGCGACTTGCCGGTCTTGCCGGTTAGGCGGTCAAATAATTTCTTGAACATATTCACGAGGGAAGAGGCGATGTCTCGATGAGACCCTCTTGCTTCCGCACGAGCAAGTGGATGCTTCCGGCTTGGGCCGCGCACGCCCTCGCAAATACCTTGCAACAAGCCCCGATTGCGTTCAGTGACTGAACTCCCCATGAAGACATTCCCCAAGCTGTGCGCGCTGATGACCCTCTGCCTTCTCTCGAACGCAGCGATCGCCGAAGACAAACCCAAGACCGATATCCCCGCCGCCGGCCCCGATGGCTGGATCGCGCTTTTCAATGGCAAGGACCTCGCCGGCTGGGAAGGCCTGGAAGGCTACTGGAGCGTCGCGGACGGCGCGATCCAGTGCTCCGAGACGAAGGAGAACTCCAAGCAGAGCGATTTGATCCTGCTCGCCTCGAAGGACCACCCCGAGAAGTTCGCGAACTTCGAGCTCCGCTACAGCTTCAAGTGGCTCACCCCCGGCGGCAACTCGGGCGTGCAGTTCCGCGGCAAGATCGACAAGCCCGAGATGCTCCACGTCGGCGGCTACCAGGCCGACATCGATCCGGGCAATGGGTACACCGGCATCATCTACGATGAAGGCGGGGTCGCCGGCGGCCGCGGCATCATGAGCAAGCGCGGCGAAAAGACCGTCTGGGACGCCGAGAACAAACGCACCGGCACGCCGCTCGAGAAAAACGACGCGGAGATCAAAGCGACGATCAAGCCGGTAGGCGAATGGAACGAGGCGGTCGTGGTCGCGGATGGCAAACACATCACCTACACCATCAACGGCCAGCTCACCACCGAGCTGCTCGACGAGAGCCCGAAGGCCTGCCAGGACGGCGTCATCGCCCTGCAAATGCACGGCGGGCACACGATGACGATCCAGTTCAAGGATCTGAAGATCCGGATGCTGGAGAAGAAGTAGGCGGCCTCCAGGGCGCGGACGATCCGCGCTCTCCCGCGGAAAGCTGTCAACCGGTTAAACTCGGCTCCCGGGGGGTCGAGATCGGCTGAGATCGGCTGAGATCGGCTAAGCTCCGTTTGCGCGAAAAAGCATGTGGTAGGTGTGGAGCCATGAAAACAGCACTCATTTCACCTTCCACTCCCGCTCCCTCCGACTCTCCCGCCATCCCCCACTCTCCCAGCGCGCCGGTGGGACCGGGACGGCCGAGTGGGTTGACCAAGGAGATCATCGGGTTGCTCTGCTCGATCATCCGCGAAACGGGGGCCTCGGATAGCGCGGCGGCGGCACGGGCGAGTCTGCATCCTTCGACGGTGTCGCGGTGGAAACGAGACAATCTTGATTTCGCGATCCTGCTGCGGGCGGCGCGGGAGGACTTTCGACACGCGCAGCTCGAAATCATCCAGCGCGAGGCGCAAGCGGGTGGAGCGACGGGACTGCGGGCCGCGATGTGGCTGCTGGAACGGATCTTCCCCGAGGACTACGCGCCACGGGCACGGGAGCGCGCGCAGTTTCAGGAGCAGTTCGAGGCGGCAGCCGCGCGCGAGGTTGAGGGCGGCGAAATGGCGCCGCCCGACCGGGGAGAGCCGTTGCAAAATGTGCAAAACCTCTCCGAGCTCGCCTCGGTTTCCGAGCGTACCCCGGTGGTTTTGCCGAGTTCCGAAGGAATGCCCTGCCCCGAAGAGGCGCCGGCCGAATGTTTGGCGGGGTTTCGCCACCCAGGCAGGCCGTTGCAAAATGTGCAAAATACCCCTCTCGCCTCGTGAACCAGCGTCCGGGAAGAGTCACGCAGAGCCGGCTCTTTAGATGAGGACGATTGGTTGCGGTCGCGCTACACTGTGCTTTATTGCGGCCTTTCGCTTCCCGGAATCCATGCCCCTAAGACGCATCTATTCAGTTGGCACGCGGCGTCGACGTGGCACGGGCATCCTGCCCGTGGGGCCGGCGGGCGT
>DASYIS010000412.1:0-6358 GCA_035997375.1 Chthoniobacteraceae bacterium | reverse complement strand
CAAGGCCCGCGCGACCTCGATGGCAAACGGAGAGTTGAGCAGCGTCAGCGCTTGCGGCGCGACGGTGGAGACACCGCGCCGCGCGCACGAATTCGCATTTTCCGGGAGATCGAAGGTCTCCAGCAGCGGCACCCGCACCGTGCGCTTTTGCACGAGGAACACGGAGCGCACCGGAGCTTTTTCAGCGGGCGAGGGATACCAGCCCTTGGTCTTCTCGGCGTTGTCGTCGAGGAAGGCGGGATTCGCTTTCAAGACTTCCGCGGGAAGTTCCGGCCAGATCGGCGCACCGGAATCGGTCGGGAGCAATCGGCCGGAGACCGAGAGCATCGCATCACGCAGCATTTCCGCGGTCAGCCGCCGCGGGGGGGCCTGCTGGCGGTAGGTCGCACTCGTGACGATCAGCCGGCGCAGTTTTTTCAAGGACCAGCCTTCGCGCACGAAGGACGTCGCGAGCCAGTCGAGGAGCGCCGGGTCGCCTGGCTTCGCTCCCGCCAACCCAAAATCATTCGGCGAATGCACGAGACCTTCGCCGAAGTGTTGCTGCCAGATCCGGTTCACGATGACCCGCGCCGTGAGCGGGTTGTCCGGCGCGACGATCCAGTCCGCCAGGGCCGTGCGCCGGCCGCTGGAGTTGGCGCGCGCAGGTTTGGCGATAGCCGCGGGATTTGGATCCAACACGGAGAAAAATCCAGGTGAGACCGCCTCTTTCGGCTGATCGAGCCGGCCGCCGCCGAGGATCACCGTCGTGGGGATTGCACCGTCGGCATCCACCGCCAGCAAGGCCGTGGTAAATGGCTTCATTTGCTTCTTCAGCGCCTGTGTCTCGGCGTCCGCCTTTTCATAGGCAGCCTTTTCTTCCGGGGTAAAAGCCTTGCGCGCTTCGTCGTCCTTCTTCGTCTTGAGCCGTTCCTTGACGGCGGACAACAGAGCGTCGCGCTGCTCTCGGGCGGCCTTGATTTTTTCCTCGATCGGCGCATTGGCCGCGCGGATTTCCTGCTGCTCCGAGGCGAGATCGATGGGCAGATCGTCCGCCGCCTTGAGCGGTTCAAAGAACGCGCGCAGCCGGTAATGGTCGGCTTGCGAGAGCGGATCGTATTTGTGATCATGGCACCGGCAGCACGCCATGGTGACTCCGAGAAACGCCGCGCCGGTCGTTTCAACCAGGTCGGCCATCCATTGCTGCCGCACTTTGTTGGCTTCGCCGAAAGACGCGGCGCTATTGTCGTGCGGCCCGAGGCGAAGAAAACCCGTGGCGATCAGGGCATCGCGCTCGGCTTCGTTTTGCGGTTCGCCGGCGATCATCTCGTCGCCTGCCAATTGTTCACGGACGAACCGATCGTAGGGTTTGTCCTCATTGAACGAACGAATGACGTAGTCGCGAAATCTCCACGCGTTGGGGCGGAATTCATCCCAGTCGAAACCGTTCGAATCCGCATAGCGAACCACGTCCAGCCACATCCGCGCCTGATGTTCGCCGTAGCGGGGCGAGGCGAGCAGGGCATCGGCGAATCGTTCGTAAGCCCCGGGCGATGGGTCCCGGACAAATTCCGCGACTTGTTCCGGGGAGGGCGGCAGGCCGGTGAGATCGAAGGAGAGCCGGCGCGCCAGCGTTCGACGGTCGGCTTCCGGCGGCGGCTGTTTCCCGGCCTGCGCGAGCTTCACGGCAACGAACCGGTCGATGGGATTGCGCACCCAGGTTTTGCGATCCGGCGGCGGTTCCGGAGGTGCATCGTGCTTGAGCGGATGAAGCGACCAGAGGTCCAGGCGTCGCCCGCCGAAGATGCGCACGATTGGATTGCGCGGATCGTGCCACGCGTCGCCGATCCGTTCCCCGGCGGCCGCCGGAGATTCCGGTGTGGCCGGGCGAGCCGACCATGGCGCACCGTCTTTGACCCAGCGTTCGATTTCCGCGATCTCCGCCTCCGCCAGCCGGTCCTTCGGCGGCATGCGCTCGAGGTCGCCGCGTGGATGCCGCAGGAGGGTCAGCATCAGGCTTTCCTCGGGCCGGCCCGGCACGAGAGCGGCGCCCGTCTGCCCGCCTTTCAGCGCGGCCTCGCGGGAATCGAGGCGAAGCTCGCCCTGCTGTTTTTCCGGTCCGTGGCATTTCACGCAGGCGCGGTCCAGCAATGGCCAGACGCGTTGGGTGAAATGGTCGTCCTCCGGAGAGGCCTGGAGCCGCGCGGCGCCCAGGATGAGCGCCGCACCATGTGTGACGAACCCCAACGAGATCCAGCCACGGCGACCGGACCAGATTCTCATGGCACTTTGAGCAGCTCCACCTGCGTCCAGGCATCCTGCCGGCCGGCGACGGCGGCGCGGATCTGCTTGACCATTTCGGGTTCGACCGGGGCGGCGGCGTGACCCCACTCGCGGCGCAGGTAGGTGAAGATGGCGGCGAGCTGCTCGTCGTTCAGGACGCCCCAAGCCGGCATATCGAGGCTGTATCGGAGCGTGCCCACCTGGATCGGGCCGCGCACGCCGTTGATGGCGATCCGGCCCAGCCGCTCAACGGAGCCGGTCACCCACTCGGAATCCGCGAGCGGCGGCGCAAGTCCTTCCAGGCCGAGGCCGTGTGGCTGGTGGCACGCCGCGCAGATGGCCGCGTAGAGTTGCTTGCCGGTTTCAAAGCGAGCCTGTTGGGCCGGCGCGAGGGGCTCGATCGGCACTTCGCCGGCGGCTCCTGGCTTGCCTGGCCAGGTGAGCAGCGGCCCGATCTTGTCGAGTGCGGCGTTCAGCGGCGCGTTCGAGGCCTGGCGCATTTTCACGAGCGCCGCCGGCTTCGCGGCGAGTTTCATCGGGCGGCGTGGCGTCACAGCCGGCGTGGTGGTGAAGCCGCCGAGCAGCACAACCTGCTGTGGGGCCGGCAGCACGGCAATCGCGTTGAGGAGCCGCTCCACGCGCTCGGGATTGCGTTCGGCGAGCACACAGCCGGCCAGGCTGGCGAGCAACGCATCCTGCGTCTTATCCGCAGCCTCGGCGAGCAGGGCTTCCGCCAGCTCGAGCTCGTGTCCGCCGAGTCCGGTCAGCACGGCCTCGCGCAGATAGACGTTATCGGGCGTGCGCCGGCTGAGCGCCGCCATCGCCACGTCGGCCGCGCGCTCGTGCGCTTCGCCCAGCGAGAGCGCGAGCTGGAGTTGCACTTCCGGCACCGCTTCCGTGCCCGCGAGCGCGATCCATTTCGCCAGCAGCGCCGGCCGGTCGTTTCCCTGGAGGAAAGTCTCGTCTGCGCGCACCGCCGCCGCGCGCACGCGCGGGTCGGGATCGTCGAGGGCGCGCATGGCGACCTTCGCGCTCAGGCGTTGCAGGCCGTCGAGCGTCCACAGCGCGTGCAGGCGGCCCATCGGCTCCGCGCCTTCGGCGGCCAGCGTGGCGAGTGCCGGCACCACGGACGCATCGCCCCGCTCCACCAGCAGACGCTGCGCGGTCTCACGCCACCAGGCATTGCGATGCGAAAGATGCGCGACCCACTGCGCGGGCGTTTCCGTCGACAGGTGCGGCGGTGCGGGGCGTTTTTTCTCATTTTCCGGCACCACGCGCCAGATGCGGCCGAGGCCGGTCGGCTGGTCGAGACCGCGCGCCTTGACCTGATCCTCCAGATATTTCGACACCGAGATCCGATGCTGGATAATGCCGTGATACATGTCGCAGATGTAGAGCGCGCCATCCGGCCCGGTCGTCAGGTTGACCGGACGAAACCGTTCATCGGTCGAAGCGATGAACTCGCGCTGCTCGTATGCCTCGCGCGCCTTCAGCGTGCCGTGCTCGGCGGTGACGAAGTCGCGTTTGATGAGATTGCCCGCCGGCTCGCAGACGAACGCGTTGCCGTAAAACTCGGCCGGAAAAAGGTCGCCGCGATAAATCCACGGCGCGCATGCGGAGGTGAACTCCTTCAGCTTGTAATCGCGCAGCATCTCCGGCACATACCCGCGGTTGATGCCGGGATTGACGCGCGCCGGCCACACGAATTGATCCTCCGCGACGCCGATGTTGCGGCCGCGCGGACGAGGATAATTGGGATTGCGGCCGAAGTAGTGCGACGGCACGGGCTGCGCGTGGAGCTGAGAGCTGTTCGAGTTGTTGAAAAGATGGCCCCAGTCATCCTGGCTCAGTCCCCACTGGCCGAGGGGGCTGATCGCGGCGCGCTCCCACTGGCCGTCGCGCCAGCGGAGCTTCGCGGTGTAGTGGCCGGTGTAAATCCAGTTGTCGAAGGCCCAGAGCGGATTGTTCGGCTTGTTCTCCGGCTCGCTCATCGCGGGATTGCCGACATCGATCCCATAACCGAAATCGTTCGCGACCTCGATCTTCTCGTCCGCCTTCCCGTCGCCGTCGGTATCGCGGCAATACCACAAAAACGGTGGCGCGCCGATGAGCGCTCCACCGCGCACCAGCATGATCGCGCGCGGCATGACCAGCCCATCGAGAAAGACCTGGCTCTGATCCATCACTCCGTCGCCATCGGTGTCGGTCAGCACCGACACGCGCCCCACCGGCTGGTCTTCGCCGACGCCGTCGAGATTTGGCATGTAGCCACGCATTTCCACCACCCACATCCGGCCCTCGGGATCGAACTGCACCGCCACCGGATGCGCGATCATCGGCTCGCTCGCGACCAACTCGACGCGGATGCCCGGCGCGAGCTGGAAGGTCTTCAGCTCATCATCGGCCGAAAGCGCCGGAGACGGCGGAATCAGTTCCGGCGGCACGATGGGCACCTGCGGACGGTTGTAGGCGCTGGCAGGCGGAGCCGCCGAGGCGGCGTAGGCCAGCAGGGTGAGCGCGAGGGCGAGAGGTTTTTTCATGGGAGGGAAATGACGAATGACGAATGACGAAGCACGACGGACGGCGCATGCAGCCAACCTCGAAGAGGTTTCATCCTATAGCCCAGGGTTGCGAGGCACGAGCTACCCTGGGTTCCATTCTCCCGGAAGCGCCAACCTTGAAAGGGTTGCATCATCGTTGCCACGTCGAGTGGCTCGTTGCTTCAACCCCTTCGGGGTTGGCCGCGTTTTTCGGAGAATCCCAGGGTAGCTCGTGCCTCGCAACCCCTGGGCTAAAGGATGAAACCTCTTCGAGGTTGGCTGCATGCGCCGTCGTAGTTGGTGTCCCGTCATTCGTCATTCGTCATTCGTGCTTCACTCTTCGTGCTTCACTCTTTGAGCTTCGCGGCGGCCTCGGCTTTCGCTTTTTCAAGCACCCCGGCCAGCGCCACCGGCGCGCCGTTCTGGCGCTTGCTCTCGTCCGCCGCTTCCATGAACGCTAACACCTCCAGCGTCTCCTCCGCGCTCACCGGCGCTTTGCCCGACTTGAAAAAGCGCGCGATCTCGCGGCAGAGATCTTCGTAGTTTCCGACCTTGCCCAGCGGGACGATCCCCTTGGCGCCGTAGATCATCGCGCCGGCGGAAGCCTGGCCCGTGCGGATTCCGCGATAGCTGCCGACGCGCCCGTCCTTCCACGTGCCGGTGACGAAATCGACGTTCTTCGTCGCCACGCGGCTGACCGTTTCGCATCCGGTTCCCATGATGGCAAACAACGGCTCGACGCCATGGATGCCGTAGAAAAACAGGTCCGGCGTGCCGGTGGAATACGAGCACGGCCCCCATGTGGACGCGCCCAGGATCGCGCCGACTTCCTCGTTATTCTTGAGCGTTTGCAGCTCACCGAAGCGCAACGACGAGCTCGAGAAGACCGGCACGTGGTGCCGCTTCGCCAGTTCGTAAATCGCGATCGCATCCGCGAGCGAGCCGGCGGCCGGTTTGTCGATCCAGAGCGGTTTGCCCGCCTTGATCACGGGGATCGCCTCCTGCAGATGAATCCGCCCATCCACGCTTTCGAGCATCACCACGTCCACCTGCTCCAGCAGCTTCGGGATCGAATCGACGATGGCGATCCCCTTGGCGCGTAGTCCCTCGGTGAATTTTTCCACGCGATCGTGGCTGGCGGGCAGGTCCGTCCCGCCGGGATAGCCGGCCACGACTTTGATCCCCGCCACGTCTCCAGCCGCATTCGGGTTGTTGAAGAGGCCGGCGAAGGCGGGGACGTGGGAGGTGTCCAGGCCGATCATCCCGGCGCGGATCGGCGCACTGGACGGCTCCTGAGCCTGGGCCACTGGAAGGATGGACAAACCAAGTGCCGTCAGCACGGCAAGGCGATATGTATTCATGGGGGTGGGGGGGCGGAGTGGTGAACGCCGTCTGCCGTAGTTCTGAGGATATTACCCCGGCGGATTGAAACCCTAAGCCGCAACTATTCAGTTGGCGCGCCGGCGCCGGCGTGGCACGGGCGTCTCGCCCGTGGGGCCGGCGGGCATCCTGCCCGCTGAGTGTCGCATTCACTAAACGGTGATCTTCCGTTCGACGGG
>DASYIS010000411.1:0-8889 GCA_035997375.1 Chthoniobacteraceae bacterium | reverse complement strand
ATAGTCGTACCGTCGCCCTGGCCTTCTGGCGACGACCCTCGGCCTCGTCACCAGTCAGGCGCAGACCAGTCCGCCGGCGCAGAGCCTGCCGTTCAGCCTGGCTGCGCAGGCGGGTTCGACGCTCCCCGCGGGCGTCGCCGTAAGTTGACCATTGCCGTCCCGTGGCAGGATACCACCGGCGTCACGGTCATCACCTTCGGAGACAGTGAGCCGGATGTTTTCCAATTGATTTGTTCCCGGCTGCGCGAGCGCGCTGCGGGGCAGGACCTGTTCGTCGATGTGGGCGCCAATCTCGGCGTGTTCTCGCTACGGGTCGCCGAGCGCTTTCCAGAGTGTCAAGTCATCGCCTTCGAGCCGAATCCCGAGCTCGCCACCCTGTTGGGCCACAATGCCCGAGTCCGCGGACTGGCGGAAAAGATTGATCTCCGCGAGGTGGCCTTGGGCGAGCGGGACGTGGAGGCGCGGCTGACCACCGTCGCGGGCGACTCCGGGCTTTCGAGCCTGCGCAGCGACGGGAGCGAGGGCATTCCGGTCCGGGTGCGCCGACTGGCGACCGAACTGACGCCGGCGGAATGGAAGCGTGTCGCCGTAATGAAAATCGACGTGGAGGGGTACGAGCTGGGCGTCTTCCGAGGGGCCGAGCCGCTCTTTGCGCAACACGCTTCCCGGTAGGCCTTGGTGTTTGGTCGAACGTCAGGCCCTGCCAGCTCTTTGCGATAGCAGACCAACGCCTCTCCAAAGGTGAGGCGACCCACGGCTTCGCTGACGCTTCCCGTTGCGCGCCGTCGCTCGGCCGCCTCCACGTGCTCTTTCATCCTGTTGCGGGCGACGGAGAGAAGTTTCGTCTTCAGGCTCGTCCATTTTTCCTTGCCCCCGGCGAAGGTTCGGACATAGTACCTCCCATTCAGATGCTTGTAGAGAAACTGAACGCTAGTCGGACTCCAGACGGTTTGCTTTTCGCCGGGCAAATCCATGGGCACCTCGTGTTTTCGGTTCCCCACCGTATAAACTCACCGTATAAAAAGTCCAGCGGTGAGTTCGGTGGCTCTGTAAGCACCTCAGGATGAACAGGAAGGGTGGCTGAGTTCGGTTTAAGGCACTCGACTCGAAATCGAACGTTGGGTCAAACCAACCGTGGGTTCGAATCCCACCCCTTCCGCCACCTTCTTCCCGAAGGCAATTGGTGTCCGGCAGCAGCTTTCCTACAACGCTCCGGCGCTACATTCGGCGGTTGCGTGCCAAGCTTGGCTTCCCGACGGCACCATCAACGCCGGTGCCCACAAACTGGCGCGGCTCATCGACCGCATGCTCAACACCGGCCCACCCAATGAGGAACCCGGTGCCGACCACTACGACTGTCGCTCTCGGAGTCGCGTGCTCTCCAACCTCCAACGCTGGGCCGCTGAACTCGGCTTTCGTCGCGCCCGATGCGACCGTGGTTGTTTCTTAGGAGCGGATGGAAGATGACGTGGCCAATGCGGCCACTCGGCGGCGATATTTATCCCAAGTCAAGCGCCCCGCGGTGGCGAGGGCGGCTTCCTTCATCGCGGCGAGACGGGTGCGGTCGCTGGCCAGCAGGTGTAACCGCTCGGCGATGGCGCTCGCGGAACGAAGCGGAATGATGAATCCATCCACGCCGTCAGACAGGACGTCGGGAGCCCCGGTATGCTCCGTGGCGACGACGGGGAGGCCCCTGGACAGGGCTTCCAGGAGCACCAGGCCGAAGCCCTCGAACAGTGAGGGGAAGACGAGCACGTCGTGGCGGCCCATTTCCGCAAGGACTTCGCTGTGGGAAAGGGTGGGGATCCAGCGATGATCGCGGACGGCCACATTGAGGGGCCGACAGGTTTCCGAGGTCTTGCGACCGATCAAGGTCAGCTCGGCCGCCGCTCCGAGTGTGCGCATTGCCTCCAGCAGGTAGGAGAGCCCCTTGCGCTGGCCCAGCGCGCCGGCGAAGAGCACCCGCAGTTTGCCGGAGCCACCCAAGGGCACCTCCGGGCGCCGGACCGGCGGGGCGCCGTAGGGGATCACGCGAATGTCCTTGAGCGACGCCGGCGCCAGG
Source organism: Chthoniobacteraceae bacterium (assembly GCA_035997375.1). GTDB lineage: Bacteria > Verrucomicrobiota > Verrucomicrobiia > Chthoniobacterales > Chthoniobacteraceae > DASYIS01. The sequence continues at coordinate 6,827 of DASYIS010000411.1, read as the reverse complement.
TCGAGCGTCTTGCGGGTGAAGGAGCTGGCGACCACGATGGTCTGGGCGAGGCGCAACTCCGCGTCTTTCCGTTCCAGCTTCCTGCTGCTATCCGTGAGCCCGCCCAGCGTCTCCGCCCAGGCCGGCTCGCGGGCGGCCTCTTCGCGGTAGATCTCCTGTCCGGCGCGCCAGTACCCGATCGGAAGATCATAGAAGCGATGGAGGCCACGCTCGCGGGCGGCCTGGAAAGTTTCGAGGGCGCAATCTTCGCCCGTGTAAACCCCGCTCAAGGCGGGCGCGCGCCGCACTCGCCGCGCGACCGCGCGATCGAATCCGTGATACACGGCGTCGACGCTGAAGCAGCCGGTCTCAGGCCGAGTGAGCGAAGAGAGTCCCAGGCGGGGAGCGAGAAAGCGGCCGAGCTCCCGCCACGGCGCGGTCCGCACTAGCTCGGACGGGAGGTCGGGGAAAGACCGGCGCGCCAATTGTTGGCGGAGCGCGGCGGGCAGCAGCCGGTCTACCGCGCCGCCGGGTTGCCAGGAGAGGCAGGTCCAGAATTCGGCCAGCGCGCCGGCCTCCGCGAATGCGCGCGCGGTGTTCCGGATATTGGCGTTCCCGGTCGGGTGCGAGAGCAGGATCATCCGATTTGGTCAGCGAAAACCTGGAGGTACTCGCGCGCGACCGTCGCCGCCTCAAACCGAGCCAGGTGAGCGGCTCGCCCCGCGAGCAGCGACGGCCCGAGCTGCGGCTCCGTCAGCAGCCGCTTCAGCGCCGCCGCGAGGGCCGCCGCGTCGCCGTTGGGAAAGGTGAGTCCGCAGGGACCGATCGCCTCCTGGAGCCCGCCGCGTTCGGAGCCGACCACAACGCAGCCGCAGGCGATCCCTTCGAGCGCCACGATGCCGAAGGGCTCCGCCCAGCGTGAAGGCACGACCATGATGCGATGCGCGTTCAGCAGCCGCGAGAGCTTGTCGCCTGATTTTGGGCCCGCAAAATCGATCTGCCCGCTCACGCCTGCGCTTTGCGCCTGGCCGCGCACGGCTGCTTCCTCCGGCCCGGCGCCGATCACGGTCAGGCGCGGGCGGAGGTTCTCACCGCGCAAGATGCCAAGCGCTTCGACCAGCAGATCGAGTCCCTTGTCGGAAACCAGCCGGCCCAGAAAGACGAGGTCCCGATCTCGCACCTCCTCCGGCCGCCGGCGAAACACCTCCGAGCGATAAGGGTTCCCAATCCGGACGCTCGGGACGTGGAGGTCGGCCGCGATCGCCTCGCTGATGGAAACATTGACGGCCCAGCGAATTAGAAAACGCTTCAACCCTTCGCGCCAGCCTTCGCCGCCATGAATGTCGCGCAGCCAGGTCTGGTGCACGACGATCCAGGGCTTTCGGCAGAGCAAGGCCGGCCACAACCCATGCAGGCTGATGTTGTTTTGAAAGAAGACCTGACACCACCGCACGTGCTGGAGGAGCGCGCGCGGTCGCGGCCGGCGGATCACGGAGAAAGGCCACGCCGCACGGTCCTCCCGCTCCGTCTGCGTCACCAGCCGCACTTCGTGGCCCTGCGCGGCGAATTGCGTCGCCAGCAGCGCGGAGGCCGTCTCCAGGCCGCCGACATCCGGTGAGAAATGATACGAGCCAACGAGGATCCTCATGGCACGGCGGGCAACGGTTCGTGCGCCGGCGCAGGCTGTTCTTCCGCGAGCACGTCGAGCAGCGCGGTCGCCGCGCGTCCGATCTCGAAACGCGTCGCAAAACATCGCTCGGCGGCGGTCGACATCCTCTGCCGTAGCTCGGGCGTAAGCGCGAAGAAACGCGCGAGGAGCCGCCCCACTCCGGCGAGCGTGTCGCTCTCGACGAGGCCCGCGCCATCCTCCTCGATTTCGCGCCAGATGTTCACTTTGTCCGAGAGCAGGACCGGCGCGCCGCAAGCCAGCGCTTCGGCGACGGCGAGGCCGAAATTCTCTTGATGCGACGGCAGCACAAACGCTTGGGCGGCGCGGAAGGCGCCCCATTTTACCTCGCCGGAAAGCATGCCGGGAAATGAGACGGAACCGGGCGGACAGCAGCTCGCGGCGAGCGTGCGCAGGCGCGCCGCGTACACCGGGTCCGCACCCGGACCGGCGAGCACGAGCCGCCACGGCGAACCCGCCCCCGCGACCTTGGCGAAGGCCTGAATGAGCAGATCGCAGCCCTTCTTTTCATGGAGCCGGCCCAGATAAAGGAGGAACGGGCGATCGCGCATTTCGGGGAACTGCGCGAAGAAGACGGCGCGCTGGGCCTCGGGGTCGCCGGCCGGCGCCGCCGTACCATAGTTCACCACCCGCTCGCAGCAACGGTAGAGCGGGAAAGATTCGCGCGAAGAACGCCGCTCTTCTTCCGAGGTGAAGAACACGGCGCGCGCATCGCGCAGGACGCGATAGTCGGCCCACGGCCAGTAGAGCCATTTTTTCAGGTGTTTCAGCGGGTAGCGCCGCTTGAACCAGGCGTCGAGCATGCCGTGGGGGAAGACGAAGTACGGGGTGGCGGAATCGCGCAAGGCCCGCCACGCCCCGAAACTCGTGAATTGCCACAGTCCACTGACGATGACGGCGTCGTATCCGCCCGCGTGCGCCCGCAGCCACGGTACGTAATGGCGGCTATACCCGTAACCATGGTCGCGGACCCCGAGGGCATGGTGTCTTAGCCCGAGGTCGCCGACACCTGGCGCGCCGGCCGGGTCGAGCGACGCGATCTCCACGGTGTGGCCGCGGCGCATCATCTCCTGCGAGACCTGCCGGATCCCTTCAATGGGGCCGCCCCCGTGTAAATTTGCAGAGCGAATGAGGCGCAGAATTCGCATCAGACGCCGGCCTCCTGAAGCTGCGGGGTGGCCGAAGCCGCGGGCAGACCGCGGGACTTTTGGGCGCGCAGGTAGTGGCCGAGGACGACGACGGACCAGAGACGGGTCCAATGCAAGGTCCCACCGCGAAACTCTTCCTCCAAGCGCCGGATCATTCCGGCAGGAATGAGTCCCCGCGCGGCCGTCTCCGCGAGACCGCACTCGACGAACCCGGCCAGCGGACCACGCATCCATTGGGCCATCGGCAAGGCAAAGCCCATCTTGCGGCGACGATACACGCGCTCCGGCAGCAGATCGCGGCACGCCTCGACCAGCAGTCCCTTGACCCCGGCGTAACGACGCTTCTCCGAGGCCGGGAGGGCGAGCACGTACTCCACCAACTCGTGGTCGAGAAACGGCACGCGCAACTCAATGGAAACGGCCATGCTCATCTGGTCGGCATCGCGCAGGAGCATCTGGCGCATGTACCCGGTCAACTCCGTCCAACTGATTTGCGCGAATGCATCCGGCAACGCCGGCGGCGTGACGAGGGACGGCGTTGAGCGGGGTAGGCCCGCTTCCTCGAGCATCGCCTCGGTCCAGAAACCACGGCGCCATCGCGTGAGCTCGAAGATATCGCGGCCCGGCAACTCGGCCAGACGCCGGCCGACTTCTCCGCAGTGGCGGGCGAGCTTTCGCAGGACTCGCGGCAGCATGGCAAGAACCGCCATTTTCGGCACATCGGTGAAACTCGGGTAGCCGCCGAAGAGCTCGTCGCCGCCCAGCCCGCTCAGCGCGACCTTGACTCCGCTCTCCGCGATTTTCCGGCAGACGATGTAGGTGTTGATCGCGTCGACCGACGGAATGTCCAAAAGCGAGACGGCGGTTTGCACCATTTCCAGGAGCTCCGGCTCCGTCAGCTCGATGCGCCGGTGGGTGGTGCCGTGACGCTGCGCGACTTCCGCCGCGATGGCGGTTTCATCGAACCCCGCCTCCGCAAATCCGACGGAGAAAGTCTGGAGTGGAGTCGCGGAATTCCGAGCCGCGAGCGCTGTGAGAATTGACGAATCGATGCCCCCACTGAGCAGGGAGGCGACCGGAACGTCAGCGAGGAGATGCTCGCGAACCGAACGCTCCAGCAGCGACCGCACCGCCTCAGCAGGATCGGCTTTGGTGGCGCGCATCGACGAGCGGGCCGGCCAGTAGCAGGCTTGGACAAAGCGGAGCTTCGTACCTCGCGCCATGGGGTCCGCGCCGACCGTCAAATAGTGTCCGGCGGCCAATGCTTCCAAATTCTCGAACGGCATCTGATCCTCGCTGAACGCGCCATAGCGCAAATAGGTCGCGAGCGCGGCGGGCGCGATGTCTTCATGCCCGGAGTCTGAGAGCGACCGGATTTCGGAGGCGATCTGGAGCGCGTCGTCGGACCGGCGAAAATAGAGCGGCTTGATGCCGAGCCGATCGCGCGCGGCGAACAGCTCGCCGGTGGCGCCGTTGAAAATCACGAAGGCGAACATGCCCTTGAGCCGCGGCAGCATGGCACTCCCCCACTCTTGGTAGGCGGCCAGCAGGGTTTCGGTATCGCTCTCCCCCCGCCATGGAGCGCCCTTGAGCTCGTCCCGCAGCGCCCGGTGGTTGTAGATCTCGCCATTGAAGACGATGACGTTGCCGGTCTGCTCGTCGCGCATCGGCTGCGCGCCGGCCTCGGAGAGATCGATGATGGCGAGTCGCGTGTGACCCAGCCAGCAGCGGCGGTCCGGCGAGTGCCACGCGCCGCGGCTGTCGGGGCCACGATGGCGTAGCCGCTCGAGGTCCATCGGAGGGACCGGACCGCGCACTGAGAAATTCGCCGCGATGCCACACATGGGAATTAGCCGACGCGGACTCCGAGTTGGCGGCGGAGCAACCGCGCCGCCTGTTCCAGCGCCAGCCGGGTGGCGCTCAAGCGCGGCATGGCAACGGTGGCCAGCGCTTCGGGGGCACGCATCAAATCGCGACGGTCCGCGGCTTGGGCGAGGAGGCCGCGCACCGTGGAAGTGAAGTGTCCGGCCACGAGGTCGCCCGCCAGGCCGCCTTCGTCCCAAACGGTGCGGATTCGCTCCTCCGACCAAAAGCGGGCGTTAATGCGCGCCGCCAGGACCGCCCAGCAGGTTTGCTCGAGCCAGGGCAGCTTTTGAAATACCGGGTAATCGCGGGCGACCAGCCACTCCATCAAATCGAGATCGTAGGTGCCGCCACGCAGGAAGAAGAGCCCGCAATTCAGGCGGGACGGGAGGCGGCACGCGCGATGCCGCAGGACATGCCAGGGCCGCAGGGCGTATGCCTCCTGCCAGTCGCGCATGAACAGGGCGCCCGTCTCCGGATCGGGCCAGGAAAACAGGCCACGGCAACGCCGGAAGAAAAGGATGTCGCTGTCGCATAAAGCCACGTCTTGCGTACCGTGCAGGAGCGGCACGTCAAAAAGCTTGAGTCCGTAAATGTAGCGCGTCCGCAAGGCACGCGCGGCGGGGTGGTCGCGCAGCAAATCCGCCATCCGGTCTTCTGCCTCGCCCCGTGCGACCACCCGCAGGACGGGGAGGCGCCGCTCCAGCTGATCGAGGTCCTCGGCGGTCAAAGTGCCATCGTCATGAACCGTGAAGACGAGCGGCTCCTCCACGCATTCGAGCAGGGAGCCGAGACACTGCAAGCCCATCTCTACATCCCGATGCCCGATTAAAGTCGCCACCACGACCGGCGGCGCGGCGAGGGGGCGGACCCTGCTTTCCTGCTGAAGCGCCGGAAAGGTCATACCGGGTATTGCACGGTGGGCCACATGCTCTCCGGCTGCGGCCTGAAGTGAGGATCGAATCCGTGCTGCCCGGCGAAGGCGCGCGCCTCGGTGGGGAGCGCCACGAGGTTGCAAACTTCGTAGAGGCCGTTCTCGGGCGGGTAGAGCACCCCGTTGAGCGCGAGCAACTGCTCGTAGCCGACGCGACGCAGGAAGTCGCCCAACTCGCGCGGATCGACACCGTGCGCCCGCAGCTCTGGGCGATTGACCTCGAACACCATGACCGGCAGGTGTTGCGCAAAGAGCGGCTCGGCCCCTCGGAAGACGCCCAGCTCGTACCCCTCCACGTCGATTTTCATCACGGCGACACGCTTCCATTCCGCCAGCGTCAGTTCGGTCGCCAGTCGGCGCACCCGGACTGGAATGCCCACGCTCCCGTCGCTGCGCAGGCTCGAAAGCCCGGAGTCGCCCGCAACGGTGGTCAGCCGCGCCTCCACGTCCCGCTCGCCCAAGGCCACCTCGCGGAGATCGATCTTTTCCGCCAGTCCGTGGACTCGGGCATTGTGGCACAACAGGGTGGCGAGCTCGGGATCCGGCTCGAAGGCGATGACTTGACACTCCGGAAAGCGCTCGGCGACCCGCAGCGAGAACACGCCAAGATTGGCGCCCACATCGACGAACAGATCCTGCCCCGCGGCGCGCTCCCTCAGCCGGGAACAAATCAACTGGAAAACATCCGGCTCACTGTCTCCGAAGGTGATGACCGTAACGCCGGTGGTATCCTGCCACGGGACGGCAATGGTCAACTTGCTCCGGGCCAGGCGGACGTGGACCAGGGGCGGACATCCTTGCAGCGATCGGGAAACCCAACTCCGCAACCGGGAGCGCCCACGGCGGAGCGGCCAGCGGCGGGCGATAGCGACGAGTAGCCGCGTGAAGCACGGCGGAAGATCTGCAAAAACAGTGTTCATATGAAAGAAGGACTCGGCACGGGCACGCCGGCGGCCGGAAAAAGAACGGCACCGCCGGCTCCCAGCAGCCTCACGAGTTGGGCGGCGATCTCAGGCCGCCGGCTGGCGGGTTCAACTCGCGGCAGCCCACCCACCAGCTTCTCCTCCAGCGAGTCGTCGCAGAAAGAGTACCGCGCCGCATGCTCCTCGTTCTGGGGAGCGGAAGTCGCCTGCCGGGTGACGATGATGGGCAGTCCGTGATCGAACATGCACGCCGCCGAGCCGCTCTTGCCCATCAATTCCCAAGGCGAGGCGGC
>DASYIS010000410.1:0-4546 GCA_035997375.1 Chthoniobacteraceae bacterium | reverse complement strand
ATTCGGCGCGAGCACGCCGGCGCTCGCCAGGGCGTCGATCCACATCTGCCAATCCTCGCCGCCCATCACCGCCACGGTATCACGCTGCTCCTGCTCGTTCGCCGGCTCGATCGAGATTTCGCTCACGACGCCCTTGTCGGTGTTGACGGTCTTCGCAGTGTAGGTGCCGCCGTTCGGCTTCAGCGTGGAGTGATGGACGACGCCGGTGCGCGGGTGCGTGCGGCGAGGGGAGGCGAGCGAATAGATGACGCAATCGACGGTGCCGAGGTCCTGCCTGATGAGGGCGATGACCTGCTCCTTGATCGCGTCGGAAAAGGCGTCGCCGTTGATGCTCTTCGCGTAGAGCCCCTCGGCGTGCGCGGCGCGCTCGAAGGCGACGGAATTGTACCAGCCGGCGCTCCCGGTCTTCCCCTCCTCGCCCGGCTTCTCATAGAAAATGCCGATCGTCGCGGCTTTCCCGCCAAAGGCCGGCACGATGCGCGAAGCGAGGCCGTACCCGGTCGAGGCGCCGATGACCAGGACGCGCGCCGGCATGTCGCGCAGCGGCCCCTGCGCGCGAACGAAATCGATCTGCTGCTGCACGTGCGCCGCGCAGCCTTCCGGGTGCGCGGTGGTGCAAATGAAGCCGCGGATCTTGGGTTTGATGATCATGCCCGCGAGCGTCGTGAAACCGGCGGGGCATGGAAAGCGGAAAGCGCGTCATCCATCCTTGCCGCTGGGCGTGCTTCTCGCGAAGGATGCGACCCGCCATGGAAAACCAGCCGTCCACACCACCTCCGCTGCCGAAGCAGGCCCGTCTCGGCGACACCGCCCTCGAGCGCATGCTGTTGCCCGTGGGACGGTCTGCGTGGGCGATCGCGGCCGGCTACCTGGGACTCTTCTCGCTGATCGTCCTGCCCGCGCCCATCGCCCTGGTTATCTCGATCATCGCCATCATCGACATCCGGAACAGCCGGACCGACGCGCATCCCAAACACGGCATGGGCCGCGCGATCTTCGGCTTGATCATGGGCCTCCTGGGCACCGGCGTCCTCCTCGTCATCCTCGGCGCCCGCGTGATGCATGGAAGATGAGGGCGACCTGAAGCGGAGGCCTCCTGCTGGAAGGGCGGGCTTGACGGCTTGCGCTGCTCTGCAAAGCCCTACGTCCCCTTGGGCCGAGGCTTTGCGCGCTTCGGCGAGTCCTCACGCCCGCGGCGCTCGATGAGCTTCTTGAACACCGTCGCCAGACCGCCGGCCACGGCATTCCACGCCGTCGCCGGCCGTCCGTAGCCGCTGATCGGCCTCCCCTTCTCCGGCAGGGCCAGCAGTTTCCCGAGGCTCGTCGGCTCCCATCGGCAATCTTCGAGAATGATCGGCACCACCTCCGTTTTCTGCTCCTGGCGCATCTGCAGCGCCTGCGGGAGCTCATGCTGCGTAATGTAGTCCGTCGCCAGCGCCGCGGCGCTTGTCAGGAAGATCACCACGTCCGCCCCGCCGAGCTCCCGCCGGATCTTCGGATCCCACTCGTCGCCCGGGTCGATCATCCGGTCGTGCCACACCCGATGGACCAGCCCCTCGTTCATCAGAATCTTCAGTTGCGTTTCCAGCGCCCGGCGCTGCGCCGCGTTCGCCTTCGAGTAGCTGATGAAGACCACCGGCTTCCAGACCTCCTCCTGCCGCGCCGGCTGCTCCGAGTACTCGTCGTTCGCCTCCCTGGGATTCGCGAGCACCGTTCCCTTTTGCGTCACCACACCCGTCTGCTGCCGGTTGCGCTCATCGCTCTCCAGGGCCGCGACCGGCACCCATGCGCCTTTGAACTGCGTCTCCTCCGTCGGATTCAGCCCGGGGATATCGCGGTGAATATCGCGCATCTCCGCCTGGCAGAGCCCCGCAAGCTGCTGGCGCGCCTTCTTCGGGCCGGTCACGGTCAGCATCACCAGGCGATCCTGCGGCTCCGTGCGCAGCAGCGCGCGGGCGCCCTCGCGCGTCAGGATCGCCCCGCTCGCCCATTGCAGTTTCTTCACCGCCTTCGTCTCGATAAACTCATGCAGCCGCACGATCGCCCGCGGCACCAGCCCCTCCGGCAGCGCCTGGTACGTGTAGCGCAGCCGAGTCGCCTCCGTTGCCTGGCCAAACACCGCCACCTCCTTCGGCTGATTATCCGGCAGCGCCTGCGGCACCAGCCACACTCCGGCCTCCGCCTTCTTCTGCGCATAGGCGATCTCGAACCGCTCCATGATCCGCACCAGATACTCCCGCATCTCCTGGTTTTTCTCCGCCTTCAGCACCGCCTCCACATCCGCCTGCTTCAGCACCCCCGCCTGCTTCTCCGCCTTGCGCATCAGCGCGTAGACATGCCGGGTCAACCACGCCGGCTGCAACACCGTCGCCTCGCGCAGCCGCGGGTCCGTCCGGTAATTCAGCGCCGCTCCGAGATTGTGCAGAATCTCCGAGAGCGAATCCTGTTTCCCCTCGTCCGTCACGCCGTGCGTCGCGCACAGCTTCCGGTACTCGGCGTAAGTCAGGTGCGCCCGCTTCTTCCCGCCCTTGGCCAACGCCCGGCGCACCTCGTCCCACGTCTCGGGAAAGGGCTCGCGCACCCACTTCAGCCGGCTCACCTCGCGGCCGAGCGCCTTCTTCAGCTTCTCCACCCCGCGCTTCGTCTTGCAATCCAGCTCCACGAACTCGCGGATGAACGGATACCGCTCCCGCAGCGCCTCGCGATCCAGCCGCGGCCGGCAGCCGTCCACATCCCACTTGTTGAGCGCCACGATCACCGGCGGCCCCGCGCCCTCCGCATCCGTCCCAAAAGCCTTGATCAGCCGCAGCCAGTACTCCGCATCCTCCCGCTCACTGTTCTCCCGCCCCGTCAGCACCACCACATAGATACTGCGCACGCTGAAGAAGAACTGATGCAGCGCATGCGTGATCACCTGCCCGGCAAAGTCCCACACATGCGCCGTCACCGCCCCGCCCGTGCCCCCAGGCAACTCCCAATCGCACAGCGCGATCCCCGGCGTGCTCTCCTCCCCCTCCTGGAACGGCTCCCCCTTCAACGCCTGCACCGTGCTCGTCTTCCCCGCCCCCCCGCGGCCGACGAGGATCATCTTCACCTCGTTCAACGGGCGAGTCTTCTCTGCTTGGCGGCTGAAGTAGTAGTGGAGGATGGCTTGCGCGGAGGCGAAGCCGTCGCAGGCGCCAGCGAAGGGGTCGGCGCCCAGTACCATCGGCGAAAGTCCCAATGCAGGATTACCATGCAGGAAGAGGTACTTCAGTGTGGACGACCTTCCGAGCCACATTGGCAGGGATGAGGACCATGGGTCTCCGAGAAAAACTGGTCCAAGAACGAGGTAGGCTATCTCCCGCGGCAGGGTCACCAATTGATTGTTGGTGAGGAAAATTTCCGTGAGCCCGGGGAGCCGGCCGACTTCCGTCGGCACCGCGGTCAGTTTGTTATCGTTAAGACGAAGCACTCGCAGCGCCCTCAACTGGCCCAACTCCGCCGGCAGCTCCGTCAGTTGGTTGTGCGATAGGTCAAGCTCCGTAAGCGCAATCAACTGCCTAAGGTCTGCCGGCACCGCCGTAAGGCCAAGGCCGGATAGGTCGACTCTTGTCCACTTGCCCCGCCGGCACTCTTCGATCCTTCGCAAGGCCTCGTCGTAGGCCTTCTGCTCTTTCCGGGTCATCGCGGGAATGGGTGAGTGGGATGCGGGTGGGGCGGCGCTCGGTGCGAAGACGGGGCGGCCATCCATACGGAGCCGCGGGCAGTATCAGCGCATGGCCGAGCCCACGGCAACGCTCTAGTCACATTCCATCGAGCTCGACCTGAACGAGCCATTCCGGCAGCTTCGGCTGGTACTTGCGACCGTTTAGGTGAACGTCGTATGCGAGGACGTTCCGGACCGTTCCCTCGTCTTTAATGGAGTGCGATTCCTTACGAATAGAGCAGCTATTGTTGAACTTGCCCACGATCTGCTCATAGGCCTCCTGATTGACGTATGTCCTTCCCGCTGGCGCGCTTCCCATTCGACAAGCATAAACCACCGCAGCGCCTACCACCGTGAGGCTACCAGCGACCTTCACGAGCTTCACGGGACCGTAGTCTATCCCGATGCCGAGACCAACGTCCAGGAGCACGGTCGAAAAGGCACTGTAACTTGTTTCGTACAACTCTGCGAAAACCGCGTGAGCACTGTGAGCGCACGCGACTACTCGATAGCCCGCGTCTTGCCCACTGAAGAACTGCGGGAAAAACGCGAGCAGTCCATCACCCGTAAACTTGTCGACTATTCCGAGGTTGGCGTGGACGAGCGCTTCGAGCTGCTCACAGAGGCGCGTCATGAAGGCCGCGAACCCATCGGGCGTTTTGGCTTTGAGCATGAGTTCCGTCGACTTTCGGATATCAATCGACAACACGAATGCCCCCTTCAGTTCTTCGCTAAAGAATTCATCTTTGAGCTTTGACGTGTCGGAAAGGATCGGGGCGTGTGCCTTTACTGGGACTTTCGAAAGCAAATACTGCAAATCCAGTCTTCGCAGGAGTTCCTCCTTTTCCGCCTTCAATT
>DASYIS010000409.1:0-14646 GCA_035997375.1 Chthoniobacteraceae bacterium | reverse complement strand
TAATTTCCTTCGTCCCTCCGGGACGGCTTCCTTCGCTCAGCGCTCGCACCGCAGCCCAAAGATCGTCGAAAACGTGTGCGTTGTTTGTCGTAATTATCATCTTCATCCCCATCGGACTGCTCTCCTTCCTCCTGCGGGAGTAATGACGGATGTGGGCTGGGGATGAAGAGGATGATGGAGATGAAGAGGATGGCTTCGTGTTCGAACGTCCCATTTGGGCACCGCCGCCCCCGAATAAGCTTGTTTCCCCGCCAGCCAACGGACATGGGAAATCCGTGAGCATCTCTTCTCCCCCTTTGCCGCCGCCCAAATCCCCGCTCGCCATCTGGAGCCTCGTCTGCGGCATCCTGACGTTCCTTTGCCTGGGCCCGCTGGCGGGGATTGCGGCGATCATCTGCGGCCACCTGGCTCTCGGAGCCATCAAGCGTTCGCAGGGCACCCTGGGTGGCACCGGGTTGGCCGTCGCCGGCTTGGTCCTCGGCTACTTTGGCACGGTGATCGTCGGCCTGGCGCTGGTGGCGGCGTTGGTGTTTCCGGCCATCTCCGCCGCGAAAGACGGGGCTCGGCGCGCGAAAGCAAGGCAAGACGAGCTCTCCATCGTCCACGCGGTGGAACAGTATGAAACCACCTATGGACAGAATCCCGACCCGGCCGGGGGTGAGCGGCGCGACGTGACCGTGGCCGAGGACAACCACAAACTCTTCAACATCCTTCGCGACCTCGAGCCAGACCATCGAAACAATCCCAAGCGGCAGGTGTTTTTTACCGCCCCGGATGCTCATGGAGAAGGGAAGCCTCGGGACGGCTTCGACTCCAACGGCGTCTTTCGCGACCCGTGGGGGAATCCCTACCTGATCCGGATCGACCTCAACGGCGACGGGGTAGTTGAAGATCCGTACGGGACGAGCCCAACCGACACGATCCAAGTGAGCGTGATTGTCTGGTCGCTCGGCCCGGATGGATTGCCGGGATCCCATGGCAGCGGAGACATTCTCTCGTGGAGCTCACGCTGAACAGGACGCCCGATGAGCGAGCACGCGCAGAGCTTTGAAAATGTCGCCGTCCTCGGCGCCGGGAGCTTCGGCACCGCGTTGGCCCTCGTGCTCGCCGGCAACAAGCTGCGCGTCACGCTCTGGGGCCACACCCCGGCCGCGATGGAGCGGATGGCGGCGGCGCGCGAGAACACGACCTACCTCCCCGGCGTGCCGCTGCCGCCGGCGCTGCAACTGACCAGCGCACTCGCCGATGTGCGGGGGGCGGATCTCATCCTGATGGCGGTCCCCTCCAAGGCGATCCGCGAGGTGGCGGAGCTCCTGGCGAAGGTCGGGATCGCCGATTCGGCGGTGCTGCTTTCCTGCACCAAGGGGGTCGAGCGCGGGACCGGCTACCGCATGAGCGAGGTCATCGCGGAGCACCTGCCGCGCAACATCGTGGCAACGCTTTCCGGGCCGAGCCATGCGGAGGAGGTCGCCAAGCGGATGCCGACGGCGGTGGTCATCGGCTGCCGCGACGACGGCGCGGCGAAGCGCTTGCAGGCGGCGTTTTCGACCCCGTATTTCCGCGCCTACACGAATGACGATCTGGCGGGGGTGGAGCTCGGCGGTGCGCTCAAGAACATCTTCGCCATCGCCGCCGGCGCGAGCGACGGCCTCGGCCTCGGCGACAATGCGAAGGCGGCGCTCATCACGCGCGCGCTCGCGGAATTGATCCGCCTCGGCACGAAGCTCGGCGGCCGGCGCGAGACCTTCCAGGGACTCGGCGGCATCGGCGATCTCATGGTCACGTGCTTCTCCGGCCACAGCCGCAACCGCCACGTCGGCGAAAGCCTCGGCCGCGGGGAAAAGATCGCCGACATCCTCGCGGCGATGCCGATGGTCGCCGAGGGCGTGCCGACCACCTACAGCGCCTACGAATGCGCGCGGAAGCTCGGAGTCGAGACGCCGATCATCGACCAGGTGCGCGAGCTCCTCGACGGCAAAGTCTCCGCCCGCGCGGCGCTGGGGCAATTGTTGACGCGGGATCCGAAGGCGGAGGACTGAGCATTGACGCTCGGGCGCGGAAGATCCATCTTCGCACCATGCCATCTGCCATGACAGTTTTCGCAGAATCGCTGGCGCCGGTCGAAAATTGCCTCAACCGCGAGAGCGCCAAGGCTCTGCTCGATCTCCCGCCGAATGCGCGTGTGCAGGCTCGAGTGGATGTGCTGGCGGAGAAGTGCAACCAAGGCGGCCTGACCGCCGACGAACAATCGGAATATGATGCCCTCATTTGGGCGGATCATTTTCTTGGCATTCTGCAGGCGAAGGCCGAGCACTATCTTCAGGTGCACGCGGCGGCGCAATGAACGAAGCGGTGCGCGAGCAGGTGCGCCGACGGGCGGGGAACACGTGCGAGTACTGCGGCGCCCGCGAAGGCCCGGGGACGCGGTTACGCTTTCACATCGAGCACATCATTGCCCACCAGCACGGTGGCGATGATGACCTCGAAAACCTCGCCCTCGCCTGCCACCTATGTAACGCGCACAAGGGACCAAACCTCACGGGCATCGATCCGGAAACCCGGAAAATCGTCGCCCTCTTTCACCCACGCCGTGATCGATGGGAGGAGCACTTTGCCAATGTTGCCGGGAGGATCATCGGGCAGACCTCCACTGGGCGGGCAACCGTCGCCGTGCTCAACATGAATCACTCGGCCAGAGTCGAACTTCGTCTTACCAGTTGATTCCGGTTTATTGCAGCTCATCACCCGCCGCCGGCGCGTGAATGCCGCTGGCTCGCCCTCGGCCCGACCACGTACAGCGCCTACGAATGCGCGCCGAAGGTCGGGGTCGAGACGCCGATCATCGACCAGGTTTGGGGTGACTGCCATTGCTCGGTATTACCCTTACCCTAAAAACCGGAATGGGGACCACGGATATCACGGATGGCACGGATACCGAGGCACTTGCGCAAGATCGGAGACTCACCCGATGGGTCGTGTCCAAGAATCCGTGCCCATCTGTGTAATCCGTGGTCCCCATTCCGGTTTTTAGGCTTACTCGTCTTGAGATACACGGCACGTCTTTCGTGAGACGTCTCTGACCTCCGGTGCCGACCGGTGGCGCGAGAGCAATCCTCGTACCCATCTCGTTCCCGCGGCGTAAATATTTTGTGCGGCCGATCCCCGGTTTCCGGGGGGTGGCGTGTTATTCTGGGCACCATGAATACCTCATGCGCACACGATGTTTCTCTTCATGACCCGGACTCCGATTGGCCCGCGGGCGCTCCGCCCCGCACGGCGGCGGGCCACGTTAATTCAGAGCCGGAAGGCGCCGGCCCCGAGGGCGCGGAAGCGCCGGGGCCGGGGCGCGGGCGGCCGTCGACTTGCACGCCGGCGAAGCTGCAGGCGATCTGCTCGTTCATCCGCCTGACGGGGCTCTCGGATACGGCGGCGGCGGCGATGGCCGGGGTGAAACGCTCGACGCTGGCCCGCTGGAAGAAGGAGGATGAGGAGGTGGAGATGGAACTCGACCAGGCGCGGTTTCAGTATCAGGCGCCGCGGCTGGCGAAGATCGACGAGACCCGGATGAAGGATGGGCAGCACGACTGGCGCGCGCAGGCGTGGTTGGTGAAGTTCGCGAACCCGGAGGTGTACGGCGCGCCCTCGCGCCGGCGCAAGCTGCGCGACGTCGAGGTGGAGCCGGAGGCGCCGCGGACGCCGGAGGAGCAGCAGGAGAAGAATGAGGCGCTGGCGGATGAGGCGGTGCAAATCTGGAAGACGACCGGCGTGATCACGCCGACGATGTTGGCGCTGTTTCAGCAGCGGCGCGCGATCGTTTACAGGGAGTGGCAGAAGAAGGAGGAGGCAGAAAAGGCGGCAGCCGAAGGTGCCGGTCTTACAGAAGGGAGCGAAAGACGCGAAGAAGGCGCCGGGGCGAACGCGGGCATTGCTTTTCGGGAAGCGCAGGGTGCCCACGATACGCACGGGGTCCACGCGCCCCCTGCGCCGGCGGGCGCGCGGAAAAACGTGACAATTCGTCCCGAAATTCCGGGACTTTACGGCGACCCGGTGCGCGGAGCGGGGGCGATGGCGGGCTGACGGCGGGCGCGCTGGTCTTGCTCCGGTTCATGCCGGGGCTCTCGACTTCGTCCAAGGGAGCGAGATGTTCTTTCCCAATTTAGCAGAGTGGACTTCGGCGCGTTCTGAACGGGAGTCGTCCTGCGGACGGCGGGGGCTCATACTCTTACTCTTGCTCGTACTCTTAATCGCTCCCTGGGGATTAGGAGTAAGAGCAAGAGTAAGATTAGGACTGAGCCCCGCCCGCCAATGACACAGCTTTCCATTGGCGCGCCGGCTCGGGGTGCGGTATCGTCCGACCCCTTTTTGCAGCACCATGAAGCAGGAACCTCTTCTCTATTTCGACAACAACGCGACCACCCAGGTCGACCCGGCCGTTGTCGAGGAGATGATGCCGTTCCTGACCGGCCACTACGGCAACCCGTCGAGCGCGTACCGTTTCGGCCAGGAGGCCGCGCAGGCGCTCGACACCGCGCGGCATCGCGTGGCCAAGCTGCTCGGGTGCGAGGCGGGCGAGGTGCTCTTTACCAGTTGCGGCACCGAGTCGACCGGCGCGGCGATCCATTCCGCGCTCCAGATGGATCGCGACCGGCAGCACATCGTGACCACGCGCGTCGAGCACAGCGCCACGCTGAAGACCTGCGAAGCGCTGGCGAAGCGTGGCTATGAGATTACCTGGCTCGGCGTCGACAGCCAGGGCCAGCTCGATCTCGCGGAGCTGGAGGCGGCCATCCGCCCGGACACCGCGCTCGTGAGCGTGATGTGGGCGAACAACGAGACCGGCGTGCTGTTCCCGATCGACGAAATCGCCGAGATCGTCCGCGCGAAGAAGGTGCTCTTTCATACCGACGCGGTGCAGGCGCTCGGCAAGATTCCGTTCAACCTCAGCGAGGCGAAGATCAATTTCGTCTCGTTCTCCGGGCACAAGCTGCATTGCCCGAAAGGGGTCGGGGTTCTCTATGTGAACCGCCGCACGCGGTTTCACCCGTTCCTCATCGGCGGCAGCCAGGAGAACAATCGACGCGCCGGCACGCAAAACGTCGCGAGCATCGTCGCCTTTGGCAAGGCGTGCGAAGTGGCCGGCCAATGGATGGAGCACGAGGCGACCGAGGTGCGCGCGCTGCGCGACGAATTCGAGGAGGGCATCCTCGCGCGCGTCTCCGGCGTGGAGGTGAATGGCGACCGCGCGCATCGGCTCCCGAACACGACGAGCCTCTCGTTCAGCGGGCTCGATTCCGAGGCGATGCTGATGTTGCTCGACCAGCAGGGCATCTGCTGCTCCGCCGGCTCCGCCTGCACCGCCGGCTCGCTGCACCCGTCGCACGTGCTGAAGGCGATG
The DNA here is from genome assembly GCA_035997375.1 of Chthoniobacteraceae bacterium. Classification (GTDB taxonomy): domain Bacteria; phylum Verrucomicrobiota; class Verrucomicrobiia; order Chthoniobacterales; family Chthoniobacteraceae; genus DASYIS01. The sequence continues at coordinate 9,251 of DASYIS010000409.1, read as the reverse complement.
GGCTTTTCCGACGACCGCGCGCGCGCCTCGCTGCGCTTCTCGTTCTCGCGCTTCAACACGCGGGCGGAAATCGCGCGCGGTCTGGAAGTCGTGCCGCGGGTCGTGGAGAAGTTGCGGCGCGTGGCGGTCGCGGCGTAAGGAATTGTTGTTTGTCGAAGGACAGAAATGAGGTACAGTCCATGGATGACTTTCCGCAACCAAGCACTCCCCTTCCCGGAGGATCTCATGCAGGAGATCCGGAAGGAATCCGCTGGCACCCGTGGCCGTGTGAATGCTGCCGTGGAGGCCAGACCGCGCGACGTTACCTTGGAAGCCTTTTTGGCGCAGGTTCAGCGATTCTCGAAGCTGAGTGGGAAGAGCGATCTCGAGCGGAAGTTGATCGACTGATCGACTGGGTCGCGTCTTGTCCCCATACTTCAGTCCAGACGAGGGCGCTGCCGCGCGCGGCGGAAGGCTCGGAACATCGGGTCTTCTTTGCCCCGCAAGCCGTCGTGTACAAACACACCCTCGCCGGCACATTCGGTGACACCTACTTCATTGTAAATGGGCGCGTGCATCAGCGGAGGTGTTTGCCGTCCGATTATCTTGCCCGGCTCGACTTATGGGATGAGGTATTCGGCCGTGCTCCGGTATCACTTGGAATCACGCCGGTCGGACAAATCGTGACCATTCAAGAGTTGATGAGCGGCGACGTTCCCAGCCAGGAGGAAGTCGACCAGTATCTGCGGTCGGAAGGATTGGTCGACGTGAAGCGGCAGTGCTTTGTCTGGAAGAAAATATATCTCGGACGAGACATTTGGGTGGGCGACACACGCGACGAAAACTTCGTCAAAACGGCGCACGGCATTGTCCCCATCGACGTGCGCTTGTGGATTCAGGATTGAGGCTGCGCTCCTGAGCCCGACATGCGCTGGATTCTCCCCGCCCCCGCCGACGCTGCGCAATGTGCCGCGCTCGCGCGTGAATTTGGCCTGCCTCCCTTCGTCGCCGAGCTCCTTTGCCGGCGTGGCTTTTCCACACCGGAACTCGCGTCGCCGTTCCTGCAGCCGCGCCTCAAATCGCTGAGCGACCCTTTCCTGCTGCCCAACATGGAGGCCGCCGTGCAGCGGCTGCTCGCGGCGATCGATGCGCGGGAGCGGATCGTGCTTTACGGCGACTACGATGTGGATGGCGTGACGTCGCTCGCGATCCTGACGCGCGTGCTCCGCGCCTACGGCGCGACGGTTGCGTGCTTTCTCCCGTCGCGCATGGATGAAGGCTACGGGCTCAGCCACGATGGCGTGCGGCGGTGTGTGGAAGAGCATCGGCCGCAGCTCCTCGTTGCGGTCGATTGCGGTACCTCGTCGGTCGCGGAGATCGCGGCGCTGCGGCGGGACGGGGTCGATGTGATGGTCTTCGATCATCACGAGCCGAAGAGCGCGCTGCCCGACGACGCCGTGATCGTCAATCCGAAGCTCGGCGGCGACTTCCACTACCTGTGCAGCGCGGGGCTCGCGTTCAAGGCGGCGCACGCGCTGCTGAAGCGCCGGCCGTTGCCGCAGTTCGATCTGAAGTGCGTGCTCGATCTCGTGGCGCTCGGCACGGTCGCGGACCTCGTGCCGCTCGTCGCGGAGAATCGCATCCTCGTGAAACGCGGACTGCTCCAGCTGGCGGAGACGCGCTGGCCGGGCGTGCGCGCGCTGATGGAGAAAGCGGTGGTGCGGCCTCCGCTCTGTGCGGCGGATGTCGGGTTCAAGCTCGGCCCGCGCATGAACGCAGCCGGCCGGCTCGGCACCGCGCAGGAAGCGCTGGAGCTGCTCCTGACCGCCGACCCCGCGCGCGCGGCCGTGCTCGCGGAGCGGCTCGATGCACAGAACCGCGAGCGCCGAGCGGTGGAGGATGGCGTGCTCAAAGCCGCCGAGGCGCAGGTGGCGGAATGGTTTCGCCCGGAAGAGCACGCGGCCGTGGTCGCGGGCGACGACGGGTGGCATCCCGGCGTGGTCGGCATCGTCGCCTCGCGCCTTTCGAAGCGCCTGCACCGGCCGGCGATCGTCATCGGTTTCGACGAGACCGGCGTGGGGAAAGGGAGCTGCCGCAGCATCGGCGGCTACTCGCTCGTGCAGGCGCTCGGCGAATGCGCGGCGCACCTGGAAAAGCACGGCGGGCACGAGATGGCCGCCGGGTTGACCGTGCAGCGCGCGCGTTTCGAGGCGTTCCGCGAGGCCTTCGGCGCGCATGCGCGGGGCGCGTTGACGGCGGAGCAACTGGAACCGCGCCTGCACCTCGATGCCGAGCTGCCGCTGGGCGAGGTCGGGTATTCCGTGCTCGACGATCACGATCTGTTGCAGCCGTTCGGCATGGCGAATTTCCAGCCGGTCTTCTACGCGCGCGGCGTCACCCTCGCCGCGCCGCCGCGCGTCATGAAGGAGAAGCACTTCGCTTTTCAGTTCCGGCATCGCGGCTCGTCGGCGCGCGGGGTCTGGTTTGGCGGCGCGGCGCACACGCTGCCGCCGCCGCCCTGGGACGTGGCCTTCACGGTCGACCGCCACGAGTACGAGGGCGAAGTCTCCGCGCAACTGCTCGTCACCGCCGTGCGGGCGACGGGTGTGGCATAGGAGCCGCTTACTTTTTCGCTTCGTTTCGGGTCCTCCGCGGCGCAATTTCCCCAGTCTTACCATGGCGGCTTCCAGCCTCCTCCTCCTTCGCCTTTCCGAGTTTCTGCGCACCCGCAAGAGTGCGATCGCGACGGATGCTGCCGCAGGGTGTCGCGACGAGGACCGCGCACGCAAACGTGAGGACGGCCACGCGATGTTCCCCTGGGAAGAGAAGCTCCAGGGCATGGTGCAAGGGACCGCCGACGCGCTGCTCGAGCGCACCGCGCAGGGCGACGCCCCGCCGGCGCGCAAACCCGCCGCGGCGAAGGGCCAGTCCGGCGACATCCAGTTGCTGCTCTCCGATGCGTGGCTCGTGCGCAACTCCTTCCTCCGCGCGCTAAACCGTTTCCAAGGCGAGCAGTCGGGCAAGAAGGTCGACTTCACCGCCATCGAAATGACCGAGGCGCGGCAGGAAGCGCTGCAGGAGTTTGACCGCCAAATCTCCGCGGCGCTTTCCGATTGGATTACCGGCTCTTCCAGCGCTTCCACCGTCCCCGCCGACTCGGTGCGCGACCTCCTGCATGGGCTCCGCGCCATCCAGGGGCTGCTGCAAATGGCGGCGGACACCATCCCGCAAGGCGCGAAGGCGCACGTCGCCGCGGCCGCGCAACAACTGACGCGGCTGGCGAACAGCACCCAGGAGCTCATCGAGGGGGGGAATCAACCCGAGGAGTCGCGTACGGGCATGGCCATGGCGTCGCCCCACGCCGCGGCTCCCAAAGCGGCGGCGGTGGCGCTCGCCGTCGCGCCGCTCGACGTGCCGAGCTTCGTCCGCGTGCTGGCCGACGCGGCGCGGCCCGCCGCGCAGAAGCGGGGCTTGCGCGTGGAGTGCCTTTGCAATCCCGGCCCGCAAATGCTCAAGACCGACGGCGCCAAGTTGCACCGCGCCGCGACGCTGCTCATCGACTACGCGATCAGCTTGACCGAGGAGGGCCAGGTGACCATCGTCTCCGACCGGGACGCGGACGGCGCCTGGACCCTGGAGATCCGCGACAGCAGCGCCGGCATCCCGCCGGCCATGCTCGCCAAGCTCCTCCGCGGCGTCGCCCATGCGCCGGAAAACGCGGCGGGGCTCAACGACTCCAGCCTCGGCATCGCCCTCGCGCGCGATCTCGTGGAGCTCCTCGGCGGCCATCTCGAAGCGACCTCGGACCCGGGCGAGGGAAACTGTTTCGTGATCGTGATGCCGATGGGGGAAAAGAACGGGAAGCGGTGAGGACGGCCCGAGCCGCACAGAGGACTGTGCAGACCCCTACACCATCTGCTGCGCGACGAAATCGAGCGCGAACCGCACGAGGTCCGTCGAGGTGCTGAGCCCCAGCTTCTCCTTGATGTGCAGGCGGTGGCTTTCCACGGTCTTCACGCTGAGGTTCAGCTCGGCGGCGATCTGCTTGGTCGGCTTGCTTTCGCCGATCAGTTGGAGGACTTCCATCTCGCGATCGCTGAGGACGTCGAGCGGCGAGGCGCTGTTGCCGCCTTCGTTGCGCGCGACTTTGTAGATGAGCTGGTCGCCGAAAGTCGCGCTGACATAGACGCCGCCGCTTACGACCTTCTGGAGCGCCGCGAGGAAGACCGCTTCGGGTTCCTTCTTCATCACGTAGCCGGAGGCGCCGGCGCGGAGGGCGCGGAGCGCGTAGAGCTGCTCGTCGTGCGCGGAGACGACGAGGATGGCGAGGTCGGGGTGCTCGACTTTTAGGTGCTTGATGAGCTCCAGGCCGTTCGCGCCGGGCAGCGAGATGTCGACGATCACGACATCCGCGCTCGTCTTGCGCAGCGCCTCGAGCGCGCGGGGCACGCTGCTCGCCTCCCCGCAAATCTCGTAGCCGGGCTCGGCCTCGATGAAACGCGAGAGGCCATGCCGGAAGAGCGGATGATCATCCACGAGGAATATGCGCGCGACCGTGGCCGCCACGGGTTCTTTCGTCAGGGTGTTCATATTCATTAAATCGAGTGCGAACGTGGTCGCGTGGGTGTGCGCAGTTCCTCGACGAGCTGATGCACGTCGTCGCACGCCGTGCCCACCATCCGGCGCAGCTCGCTGAGATCGCCGGCCAGGTCGGGGTGGCTTTGCCCTTTTCTTTCCGCCAAAGTCGCGAGCAGCCGGATGCCGGTCAGGCTCTGGCAGAGGGTGTCGTGGAGCTTCTGCGCCAGCGCGAGTCGCTCGCGCTGGGCGGCGTTGGACAACATTCCGTCCGGCCCCGCGCTTTGGGGAAACACCGGCAGCCCGACGTGGGGGCTTTGATCGACAGGGACGGACATGAATGGCGCAACCTCCGGGGACCGACACACTCCGCAGGCGCTGCCATGTTTATAGCGCGTTCCCTGACAATAACAACAGGGGATTTCCCGATCGTTTCAGGCCCCGGCCGGCGCCTGCTCCCGTTGCGCCTCCTCCAGCATGGCATCGAGGTCATCCGGCACGAACGGTTTGAGGATGTGCTGGCGGTACCCCGCATCGCGGCTCTTGAGGCGATCGCTCTGGGTGCCGAAGCCGCTCATCGCGATCGCGTAGACGCGCGGCGGCAGGCCGGCCCGGCGCAGGAGTTCCCACCCATCGCCATCCGGCAGGCCGATGTCGCTGATCAGCACATCGATGACGGCCGTCGACAACGCCTCGAGCGCCGAGGTCATCGAGCGAGCCGACTGGACGAGGTGGCCGACGCTTTCGAGGTAAATGGCCAGCCATTTCAAAGTGTCCTCATGGTTCTCCACGATGAATACACGCAGAGATGGAGCACCGTTCATGACGAGAGAGTAACGCAGATTATCGGCCACCGCGCTTCAGGTCGAACGAGGAGCGTTGGGTCGGGGAAGCTCTGACGGAGGGCCGGTGTGCAGCGGCAGTGTCACGGTGAACGTGGTCCCGTGCCCCAGCCCGGCGCTGGCCCCCTCGAGCTTCCCGCCATGCGCCTCGAGCGTCGCGCGGGCGATCGCCAGCCCGAGGCCGAGGCCGCCGTACTGTTGCGCGATGCCTCGGTTTGCCTGCTCGAAGGGATGGAAGATCTTTTCAATCTCGACCGGGTCGATGCCGATGCCGCTGTCGATCACCTCAACGATGATGACGCCGGGCTCGTTGCGGGTCCGCAGCATGATCTCGCCGTGTTCCGGGGTGAATTTCGAGGCGTTCTTCAGCAGGTTCCAGAGCGCCTGCGGCAGCCGCGTGACATCGCCGGCGATGCGATGTTCCGTAGCTTCCAGCGTGACCGAAAGCGTCTGCTGTTTCGTCTCGAAATCCGTCGCGCTGACCTCGACCGCCCGATGGACGGCCTCGTGCAGGTCCATCGAGTCGAGCGCGATCTCGATCTTGCCGCGGGTGATGCGCGTGAGGTCGAGCAGGTCGTCGATGAAGTGCGCCTCCATCTCCACGTTGCGCCGGATCATGGCGAGCGCGTCGGTGACGGCCTCCGGCAAATCCTTGCGCCGGGAGAGCGTGTGGACGGCCATCAGCACCGGGGTGAGCGGGGTCCGCAGCTCGTGCGAGAGCACGGCGAGGAATTGGTCCTTCGCCTGGCCGGCGGCCTCGGCCTCGGCGCGCGCCTGCTCGGTCGCTTGCAAGGCGGCCAGCAACTCCTGCCGGTTCGCCTCGAGCTGGCCGGTGGCGGCTTTCTGTTCGGTCACATCCGAACCCACGGCCACCACCCCCAGCACCTGGCGGCCCGCGCCGAGCGCCGGGGCGTAGCGGAAGTGGAGATTGGTGATACTACCGTCCGGCTTTTTCAGGGTGAATTCACACTCCGCTTCTTCGCCGGCAAAGGCCTTCTGCAGGCAGGGCGCGATCTGCCGGTACTCCTCCTGCCCCAGCACTTCCTGGCTGGTGCGGCCGATCGCCTGCTCCTCGGTACGGCCGATGCGTTTGAGGAAAAGCCGATTGGCAAACCGGACGCGTTCGTCGGCGTCAAGACAGAGAATGGAGGCGGGCGCCGTCTCGATGACGAGCGAGAGCTGCTGCTCGCGATCGCGCAGCGCCTTCTCCGTCTTCAGCCGCTCGGTGATATCGACGAACGTGAGCACGACGCCGCCGATCCGATCTTCCGTCGTCCGGTACGGGAGCATGCGCGAGAGATAGGAGCGGCTTTGGCCGTGCTCGACCACCCGCTCGATCGGCACGAGCCGCTCGAGCACGCGCAGGGCGTCCTGCTTCAGCTCGGGGTAATCGAGCTGATGCGTGAGATCGGAGAGCGGGCGGCCGATGTCGGTCGCGATGATATTGAACAGCGGCACGGCACTCGGCGTGAAGCGCATGATCCGCAGGCCGCGATCGAGAAAGATGGTGGCGATGGCGGTCGAGGCCATCAGGTTGTGCAGGTCGCTGTTGGCGTGGCCGAGCTCATCGACTTTGCTCTTCAGCTCCGTGTTGACCGTGGTCAGCTCCTCGTTAATCGACTGGAGCTCCTCGCGGCCGGTCTCGAGCTCCTCGGTGGCGGAGCGCAGCTCCTCGTTCATCGCCTGCAGCTCTTCGTTGCTCGCCTTCAGTTCCTCGGTCGAGGCCTCGTACTGTTCGACCGTGTCGCGCAGGTTCGACTTCACCCCCTCCAACTCGCGCTCGAGCTCGCGGGCGACCGGCTCCGGCTCGCCCCGCACCGGCGCCAGTTCGCCCGCCTGGCTCGATTGCAGGGTGACGAGGAAAAAACCGGGCGCCAGCTCCGGCGCGGCGACCACGCGGATATCGACCAGGCTCACGATGCCGTCGATTTCCACCGGCACCCGCAGCGCCTCGGCGGAGGCGTCGCCCTGGCTCGCGCGGAAGAGCGCGGCGCGCAGCTCGATCCGCAGCATCGGATGAATGACCCGCATCAGGTTCATCGTCGGCTCGCCGCCGCTGAAGTGCAGGAAGCGCCCGACATTCGCCGAGAGATGCAGGATCTCGTGCGCCTCGTTGACGATGAGCGAGGGTGGCACGAAATGCTCGATGAGCTTGAGATGCAGCTCATTCCAGCCGGCCTCGCCGCGCTCCTCGCCGTGGGAGCGTGCGTGCAGCGCGGCGTGCTCGAGGGTCTTCTGCTGGAAGGCGAGCCCCGGCATCACCGGCGCGCCCCTGGGGTGGCCTGGCGCGGTGAAGGCGAAGGCCGGAGCGCCGGGCCCGGCGAGCACCGGGAGCGGCACGCGGCCAATGCCCCGCTGCACATAGAGGCGATGCTTTTTATCCACCACGCCGAAGAGCGGGCTCGCTTCGTCGACGAACTCCGAGGAGCCGAGAAAGAGCAGCGCTCCGGGTCGCAGGGCGAAGTAGAATATTTCCAGCGCCCGCGTCTGCGCCTCGCGGTTCAGGTAGATGAGCAGGTTGCGGCAGGAGACGAGGTCGAGCCGCGAAAACGGCGCATCCTTCAGCAAATCGTGGATGGCGAAGAGGACGATCTCGCGCAACTCGCGCCGCACGCGGTAACCGCGATGCTCCTTCACGAAGAAACGCTGGAGCCGTTCCTCGGAAACGTCGGCCGTGATCGTCTCCTGATACAAGCCGGTGCGGGCGAACTGCACGACTGCATCGTCGAGATCGGTCGCGAAGACCTGGAGCACGGGCGGCGCGTCGAGCGTGCGCGCGTGCTCGGAGAGGAGCATGGCGATGGAATACGCCTCCTCGCCCGTGGCACACGCGGGCACCCAGACGCGGACGGTGTCGTTCGGCCCCTTGCCGGCGAAGAGCTTGGGGATGCGCTCGGCGAGCGAGTCGAACGCCTCGCGGTCGCGAAAGAAATTCGTGACCGAGATGAGCAGGTCCTGCAACAGCGCCCCGGCCTCCCCCGGATGCGTCCGCAAAAAGGCCATGTATCCCGGCAATGCCTCGAGCCCGTTGACCTGCAAGCGGCGCGCGATGCGACGCAGGATGGTGGCGCGTTTGTAGTAGCTGAAATCGCGCCCCGTGCGGGTTCGCAGAAAGGTGAGGATTTCGCGCAGTGCCGCCTCGGCCTCCGGCAGCGCGAGCGGCGGCTGCTCCCCGGGCGGCGGCCCCTCCTCCGGCGGCAGGACAAGCCGACGAGCCTGCATGTGGTACTCGATGATGCGCGCCGGCATCTCCTCGACCGGGAGCACCCAATCAACCATGCCCGTGGCGATCGACGACCGCGGCATGCTCGCGTGCTCCGCCTCGTTGGGGTCCTGCGCGATCGTCAACCCGCCGCGCTCCTTGATGCGCTTGATGCCGATGGCGCCGTCGCTATCCGCGCCCGAGAGGACGATCGCGGCGGCGTGCGGTCCGTGCGTATCGGCGAGGGTGCGGAAGAAGAGATCGACCGCCACGCGCTTGCCGTGCTTCGGCTCCAGGTCGCTGAGCCGCAAATGCCCATCGACTGCGGAGAGGTGTTTTCCCGGCGGGATGACGTAAACGCAATTCGCCTCCGCCTTCTCATTCCCCTGCGCCTGGACGACCGGCATGGCGGTACACCGCTGGAGCAACTCGGCGAGCGTGCTCTCGTGTTCCGGCGAGAGATGCAGGATGACGACGAACGTGAGCCCGCTGTCCGCCGGCATCTTCGAGAAGAAACGCTGGAGCGCCGCGATGCCGCCGGCCGAACCGCCGAGGCCGATCATCGGCGGCATCTCGTACCCGCGGGAGGGGACGATGTTGTCGAGGTCCCGCTCGGCCGCGTCCGGCGAGACCTTCGGCAGGCCGGCGGCGGG
>DASYIS010000408.1:0-17710 GCA_035997375.1 Chthoniobacteraceae bacterium | reverse complement strand
TGACGACCGAGGCATCCGAGTTCGTCCACACCCTCAAGGTCGCCGAGCAGTTGGAAAAGAAGGACCAGATCGGCTCCAGCCTCGCTTGGTTTCTGAAGGCGCAGAAGCTCTACCCCAATAGCGAATTCGCCGCGGATGGGGTGAGCCGGCTGGTGAAGAAAGTGCTGCCGGAGTCGTGAGGGGTACAGCGTTGTCTTTCGTGTCGACCGGGTTTACTCTTTCTCGCGCTATGAGCCAGATCATCCAATTCACCGTTGCCATGCCGGCGAAGATGGCGAAGTTGCGGTTTCCCAAGGCGCTCGACAACCGTCTCCACTTCCTCCTCGATGAGCAGAGTCGAAAAGGTAAGCTCAGCGGAGCGGAAAAAAAGGAGGCAGAAGCCTTGGCGCAGATGGCGAGCATGCTCTCCGCTTTGAAACTTGGAGCGCAGGTAAAACTGTCCGAGGGTTAGCTTTGTCTCTCTCCACTGTGGTGCGCCGGCAGGTCGAGGCGAGAGCGAAAAGGCGATGCGAATATTGCGGCCTTTCAAGTCTCGGACAAGCGGCCACTTTTCACGTCGACCATATCGTGCCGATCGTTGCCGGTGGTCTTGGCACACTCGCCAACCTGGCTCTGGCGTGCGTTAACTGTTCGCTTCGGAAAGGCGCCAGACAGGCTGCGCTGGACCCGAATAGCCGGTGCATGGAGCCGATCTTTCATCCGAGAAAGGAACTGTGGAATCACCATTTCCGTTGGTCAGGAACGAAGATCATCGGCATCACGCCAACGGGCCGGGCGACCATCGCGGCGCTTGGACTCAATAGCCATGATCATTGCTACATTCGAACCTTCGAAACGAGACTCGGCCGTCATCCGCCACCTGGGCACGTATGACTTCACGTCCGGTACCTCAGGCCGCGCCTCACGCGATCGCCTTGGCGATCGCGAACGCCGCGCCGGCGGCGAGGCTGCCGACGAGCGCGGTCTGCCAGGCGCTCGTGAGCTTCGAGACGCCGGTGAAGTGGCCTTTCACAAACCCGAACACGATGAGCGCGAGCAGCGTCACGATTACGGAAATGACCAGCGCCGCGTGCGGGTCAGCGGAGAGCATGTACGGCAGCAGCGGAATCATCCCTCCCCCGACATACGAGCCGGCGATCGTGAACGCGCTGCGCAAGGCGCGGCGCGGGTCGGGGGCGCTGAGGCCGAGCTCGAACTTCATCATGAAGTCGCGCCACGCGACCGGATTCCGCCGCAGCGCATCGACCACCGGCGTCGCTTCGCTCGCGGTGAGGCCGTATTCGCAAAGCAAATCGACGATCTCCTGCGCCTCCATCTCCGGCACTTTGACGATCTCCGTCTCCTCGCGTTTCAGCTCGCTGGCGTAATGCTCCGCGTCTCCGCGCGCGGCGAGATAACCGCCGAGCCCCATCGCGATCGAACCCGCCGCGACCTCCGCCAGGCCCGCCGTCACCACGATGTGCGACGACGCGATGGCGCCCGAAATGCCGGCCGCCAGCGCGAAGGGGACCGTGAGTCCGTCGGCCATGCCGATCACGACATCGCGCACGGTTTCGCTGCCGGAGAAGTGTTTTTCCGTATGGGGCATTGGCATGGTGTTCTTGGTTCCTGGTTCTTGGTTCTTCGTTTCTGGTAGATGGAGCGCTCGATCAAGGCGAACGAAGAACCAAGAACCAAGAACTAAGAGCGAACTCCTTCCCGGCTTTTCAGTTGAACACGATTCACCGCCGCCCGATGGTGGCAGCCCCCAAATTTTCCCCACGGCCTGTTTTTCCTCTCTTTCATGAAACGTCTCCTCCTCGTCTCCCTTCTCGGTTTGGCGCTTTCGGCGCAGGCCGCTCCGCCCGCCAAGCTCGAGCTTCATCCCAGTGAACATGTCGCGATCATCGGCAATGCGCTGGCCGATCGCATGCAGCACGATGGCACACTGGAGGCGTACATCCATGCGGCGCATCCGCAGGACGACATCGCGATCCGCAATCTCGGGTTCGCGGCGGATGAGATCGGCTCGCACATGCGCTCGATGGACGTGCCGCCGCCGGAGGAGTGGCTGACCAAGTTCAAGACCGACGTCATTCTTGCCTTCTGGGGCTTCAACGAGTCGTTCAAAGGCTACGACGGGCTCGACGCGTTCAAGGCCGAACTGGACAAGTACCTGAAGACCGTGCTCGCCGCGCAGTACAACGGCAAGAGCGCGCCGCGCCTCGTCCTCTTCTCGCCGATCGCGGCGGAGAAGATGCCCGACCCAAACTTCCCCGACCCGGCGGCGAACAACACCAACCTGCAGAACTACACTGCCGCCATGGCGGAGGTGGCGAAGGCGAACAACGTGCAATTCGTCGATCTTTACGGCCCCTCGCAAAAACTCTACGCCGCCGCGAAGCAGCCGCTGACGCACAACGGCATCCACCTCACGGTGGCCGGCTACCAGGCGCTCGCGCCCGTCATTTACGAGGCCCTCTTCGCCGCGCAACCGCCGGCGTCCACTCCGCTCCTCGAGAAGCTGCGCGACGCGATCGAGGTCAAAAATCACATGTGGCTCAGCCGCTACCGCACGGTCGATCAGTACAACATTTACGGGCAACGCTCGACCATCGGTTACGAGTCCGGCAAAGGCGGCCCGAAGGTCGACAACCGCGCGATCCTCTGGCCGGAGCTGGCCGTGCGCGACGTGATGACGGAGAACCGCGAAAAGCGCGTCTGGGCGCTGGCGAAGGGGAGCGATATCAAGATCGACGACTCCAACGTGCCCGAAGTCCCGAAGGTCGGGTCGAACAAGCCCGGCCCGAATCCCGACGGCTCGTATCCGTTCCTCGACCCGGAAGAGGCGATCAAGCACATGACCGTGCCGAAGGGCGTGAAGGTCGAGTTGGTCGCCAGTGAGAAAGAGTTTCCCGAGCTGGTCAGTCCCGTGCAGATGGCATGGGACACAAAGGGCCGGCTTTGGATTTCTGCCTGGAAGAACTACCCGGAGCGCACTCCGTGGAGCAAGGAAGGCGACAAGCTGCTCGTGTTCGACATCGGCCCGAATGGCAAGGCGACCAAATGTACGACGTTCCTCGATCAGCTCAATTGCCCGACCGGCTTCCAGTTCTATAAAGACGGCGTGGTGGTGATGGAGTCGCCCGATCTCTGGTTCGCGAAGGACGTGAAGGGCGACGGCAAAGGCGTGCTGCAGGAGCGCATGCTCGACGGCCTCGATGCCGCGGACTCGCATCACGAGACGAACTCGATGGCGATCGAACCCGGCGGCGCCATCTACCTGAGCGACGGCGTGTTTCACCGCACGCAGGTCGAGACGGCGTGGGGCCCGGTGCGCAACCAGGACGGCTGCCTCTACCGCTGGGAGCCGCGCACCGGCCGCTTCGAGCGCTACGTGGCGTACGGCTTCGCCAACCCGCACGGCAAGGTGTTCGACTATTGGGGCAACGACATCATGACCGACGCGACCGGCAATGCGAATTACTTCGGGCCGGCGTTCAGTGGACACATCGACGAGCCCGGCAAACATCCTGGCATGAAGGAGTTCTGGACGCGCCCGTCGCGCCCGTGCCCCGGCACCGCGATCCTGAGCAGCCGCGCCTGGCCCGCGGAGTTCCAAGGCAATTTCTTGAACACCAACGTCATCGGCATCCAGGGGATCTTCCGTGCGAAGATCACCGAGGAAGGCTCGGGTCTGGCGGGGGAGACCATCATGAAAACCGGGCCGAACGGCGAGGTGCTCAAGAACGACGCCGGCCAGCCGATTCTCGACAACCTCGTGACGTCGGACGACCCGAACTTCCGCCCCTCCGGCGTCTCGGTCGCGCCGGACGGCTCGCTCTATTTCATGGACTGGCACAAGCCGCTCATCGGGCATCTGCAGCATCACCTGCGCGACCCGAACCGCGAGATGGATCACGGCCGCATCTATCGCCTGACCTATGAAGGGATGCCGCTGCTCAAGCCCGCGAAGATCGCCGGCGAGCCGATCGAGAAGCTGCTCGATCTCCTGAAGGAGCCGGAGAACAACGTGCGCGAGCGGGCGAAGATCGAGCTCGGCGGGCGCAACACCGCGGACGTGGTCGCCGCCCTCTATCAATGGGTGGCTTCACTCGACCCGAAAGATCCCGCGCACGAGCACCACCTGCTCGAGGCGCTCTGGGTGAAGCAGTACCACAACGTGGTCGACGAGGGACTCATCAAGCGCGTCCTCGCTTCGCCCGACGCCCGCGCCCGCGCGCAGGCGATCCGCGTCATCACCTATCAGCGCGACCGCATCGCGCAGCCGCTCGCGCTCATCAAGCCGCTGGCCGAGGACGAGAGCCCGCGCGTGCGCCTCGAGGCGATCCGCGCCGCCAGCTTCTTCCGCGGCAACGACGTGGCGGAAGCCTTCGTCATCGCGAGCAACGCGCTGAAAAAACCGGCCGATTACTACATCGACTATTGCTTCAAGGAGACGGCGAAACAGTTGCAAAGCCTGAGCAAGGAGACGCTCGTGCCGACCGATCCGGCGGCGCTCGCGGCGGTGATCCAGCGCATGAGCGACGGCGACCTGAACAAGGCGGCGGCGACCGAGCCGATCCTCATCGAGCGCCTGCAGCGCAAGACCATCGCGCCGGAGAACAAGGAAAAGGCGCTGGCGCAGCTCGCCACGCTGCACAAGTCCGACCGCACGGCCGAGTTGGTGGCGGCGCTCCAGCGCTTCGACCAGGGGCTGGGCGGCTCCAATGCGGCGTCCGACGAAATCGCGAAAATGCTCGCCGCGACTCCCGTGCCGGATCTGACCAAGGCGCGCGCTTTGATCGCGACGCTGAGCGCGCAAGCCAAGGAGGCGAGTGTCCGCCGCGCCGCGTGGACCGCGCTGCTCATCGGCGATAACGATCCCGCGAAGACCTGGGCGGACGCGAAGTCCGACGCGGCGCGCGAGGCCTTCGTCGGCGCAATCGGCAACGTGGTCGATCCCGCGTTCCGGGCGAAATTCGCACCGCTGCTCACCACGGTGTTGAACGACACGAAGACCGCCGGCGGCCTGCGCACGGCCGCCTTGCGCGCGCTGCCGCTCACGGGCCCGGAGAATGCGAAGGCGAACTTCGCGATCCTCGCCGACCACCTCAAGCGCGACCAGGATCGCACCGAAGCCGCGCGCGGCATTCTGCAACTGCCGCGCGATTCGTGGGACAAAGAGACGGCCGGTCATTTGGCGGAGGGCATTCTCGCGTGGGCGAAATCGGTCCCCGCCGGCGACCGCTCCAAACAGGACTTCATCGAGATCGTCCAGGCCGGCAACGAGCTCGCCTCGCTGATGCTGCCCGCCGACGCGGCGCGCATCAAGCGGGAGCTGCGCGGCCTCGGCGTCAGCGTCTTCGTGGTCAAGACCGTCCGCGAGCAGATGCGGTACGACACGCCCCGCCTCGTCGTCGAGGCCGGCAAACCGTTCGAGGTCATCTTCGAGAACCTCGACGCGATGGGCCACAACTTCGTCGTCGTCCAGCCCGGCACCCGCCAAGCCGTGGCGGAGTCCGTGCAGACCCGCCAGCCCAATCAGCTCGACAAGAAAGGCCGCGCCTACGTCCCCGAGGACGGCAGAAACCAGGACAAGCGCGTCATCGACGCGACCAAGATGGTCGAGCCTGGCCAGAAGGAGACGCTGAAACTCACCGCGCCCGGCAAGGAGGGCGAATACGAGTACGTCTGCACCATGCCCGGCCACTGGCTCATCATGTGGGGCAAGCTCATCGTCACCAAGAACGTCGACGCCTACCTGCAAGCCCACCCCTCGGCCGAGCCGACGGGGGTGGAGGCGCTGCTGCCGAAGTAGGCATTGGCGGTTGATGCCGAGGCACTCTTGCCAAAGCAGCGGGAAGCGCGCGGCTGACGCTGCGGCACCGCTGCTGTAAGCCCGGAGGGCTGGCCAGAAATTAGCCGGGGGTGGAGCGAGGTACGAGCGGAACCCCCGGAACATCAGAAAAACGTCCTGCGCCCCGGAGGGTGCGCGAGAACCGTGGCGCGCACGCGGGCGTTGAACAACGCTTCTCGCGCTCTTCCAGAGCGCATGACTTTTCTATGCGTAACCCGGTGGTTCCGCTCGTACCTCGCTTCACCACCGGCTACTCTCTTCTGCCCCTCCGGGGCGACTGCACCGCGCCTCGATCTTGGGAAGTCGACCGTCTTGGCGCTAATCCCGCTCATCGCCTGGCACCGGCGGCACGTTTGGAACGCGAGCCATGATGCGATCGAAGTCTTCCCAACTTCCTTTCGCCGCACGTTCTTCCACGGTCAATCCAAGCATCGGCAACGCTACGGTCGCGCGAAGCGAGCGAGAGATAAGCGCGTTAATACTAATGTTCTCGCGTTCCGCCTGCGAGACAACCGCTTGGTGGAGATCGTCGGAGATCGTGACCTGAATCGTTTTCATAACGCCCTCACGGCTCGATCGCCGCCACCCGCGCCGCGTGCCGCCCTCCGCTGAACGCCGTCTCCATGAAGATCTGCACGATCTCCAGCGCCAACTCGGGCGTCACGGTGCGCTCGCCGAGGGCGAGGACGTTGGCGTCGTTGTGCTCGCGGGCCCAGCGCGCGGTGTCGTGGCTGAAACAGAGCGCGCAGAGGACGCCGTGGACTTTGTTCGCGACGATCGCCTCGCCGTTCCCCGAGCCGCCGAGCACGATCCCTCGCTCGCATTCGCCCTGTGCCACGGCCTCGGCTGTCGGGCGGATGTATTTCGGATAATCGACCGGGTCGGCGCTGTCGGTGCCGAAGTCGAGGACCTCGTGGCCGAGGCTGATGAGGAGCGGCTTGATCCGCTCTTTGTAGGTGAAACCTGCGTGGTCGGAGCCGATGGCAATCTTCATGCGGCTACTGAAGCACGCCGGAGGCGCTCCGGGAAGTCTGGTCCTTTCGCGCGGAGTCTGCTTGGATGCGTGGTCATGACGACTCCCGCTTCCCCCCGCCGCAGTGGTTCCGCCCAGCCGGCCGGACCGTTCACGCTCGCCATCGACATCGGCGGCACGGGCCTGAAGGCCACCGTGCTCGATGAAAACGGTGAGATGCTCGTCGAGCGCGTCCGGGTCGATACGCCGTCGCCGTGCCCGCCCGCGGTGATGGTCGAGACGCTCGCTCAGTTGGTCGCGCCGCTGCCTCCATACGACCGCGTTTCCGTGGGCTTCCCCGGCGTGGTCCGGCGTGGCAAGATCAGGACAGCCCACAACCTCGGCGAGGAGGCATGGAAAGGCTTCGACCTCGACCTCGCCCTCACGGACAAGCTGGGCAAGCCCGTGCGGGTGCTCAACGACGCGGACATCCAGGGTCTCGGCGCGATCGTCGGGGAGGGGGTCGAGATGGTGATCACACTCGGCACCGGGCTCGGGTCCAGCCTCTTCGAGGACGGGCGCTCGTTCGCGCACCTGGAGCTGGCGCATCACCCGTTTCGCAAGGACGAAACGTACGAGGAGCAACTCGGCAACGCCGCGCTCGACGAGGTTGGCAAGAAGAAGTGGAACAAGCGGCTCCTCGTCGCGATCGACACCCTCCGCGTCCTGACCAACTTCGACCACCTCTACCTCGGCGGCGGCAACGCGCGCAAAGTCGAGGTTCCGCTGCCGCCCGACGTTTCGCTGACCTCCAACGACTTCGGTCTGCGCGGCGGTCTCTGGCTCTGGAAAGATCGCACTCCGGGCAGCACGGAGATCTACCGCGCGCAGGACCGCTAGCGCTTGTTTTTCGGAGCAGGCTTGGGCGCAGGCGGCGCGGGCGTTGCCGTCGCGCCGGCGAAGGCCGCGGGCACGAGCGCTTTCAAAATCGGGACGGCCGGCGAGTGCTTGTGCGCCTCCGCCTCGGCTTTGGCGATCGTGACCGCTTCCTCTGCGCGCTTCACGCCCTGAAGCTGGATCAATTCGTGGATCGTCGCGCGCATGATGTCTTCCTCATTGCTGTACGCCAGGCGGGCCGCGTCGAATGACGCGATCCCCGCTGCCGGATCGTTCGCGCGGATCTGGAGCAGCCCGAGCCCCTCGAAGAGCAGGCCGCTCGCTTTTTCCCGGGCGGCCGCCTTGAACGCCTCTTCCGTGGCGGGGCGGTTCGCAAACCACTTCTGCGCGAGCTGTTTGTAGGTGTCGAACTCCGCGTCGTCGGGATTGGTCGCCACGGGCGGAAGAATCGGGAACGGCCGGTAGAGCGGGTCGCCGCAAAAGGTCGTCATCCATGAAAGCGCGCGCTCGGACATGTAGCAGCTCTCCGCGAAGGTGAAGCCGTTCTTCAAGCGGTCGGTGAGCACGTCGAGATTCGGCGTGAGTGCGAGATACGGCTCGTACACGTTGCCCGTGACCGCCGTGGCGCCCTGCTGGAGCAACGGCCCGACCCAGCCGGCTTGCGGATGCCGCACGGTGGACGCGCTGAAAGAATGGATGTGGCACGCGATCGCGCCCGGCCGGAACCGGATGCCGGTGCCGGTGAACGGACCCGCCGGCTGCGCCGAATACCAGCCGAGGTAGATCGCCGCATTCCGCATCGGGTAGCCGTCGGGAAACATCCCCGGCCCTTGGTCGAGAACCACCGGGACGCCCGCGCGCTGCAGCGTGTTCGCCGCGGCTTCCAGCCACTCGTCGCCCTCCTTCAGGCCGGCGTCGGTGATGCCGCGCGCGTCGATGTATGCGAGGCCGCGCAGGCCCGTGCGCTCGGTTTCGATCGCGTCGGTGATCATGCGCCGCACGACCGCGGCGCTCGGCCCGTCGAGCCGCGTGACCAGCAGCATCTCGGGATGGTGCGCGTCGTGGATGGTCCTGAACGCGCGGTAATAGGAATTGTTGTTCGCCCCGGAAATGACGCGCGTGCGCAGGCAGAGGACGGACAGCTCCGATTCCACCGAAGCTTCGTTGTGCTGGCTGATCGGCGAAGCGTCGGACGGCTTGTCACCCGGGTAGTTGGCCTGCGGGGCGATCTTCAGCGGAATGCCGCGCATCAGCGCGACGTAGCGGATGCGGCACGACTCGATCGGCCCGAGCTGGTCGTCCTCCGGCCGCAGCTTCCACCAGAAGTTGGCGGTGAAGGCCGTGCGCAGCGGCTCCGCGATTTTCGTGTCGTACTCCGCGCGATTGATCTCCTCGGTCGTCGCGCACTTCAGGCCCACGACCTGATCCTTGGGGATGCCGCGCTTGCCGACGTAGAATTGCGCCAGCGCCTTCGACTCCGGATCGTTCTCATTGTAGACGACCAAGGTCGCGGCCACGTCGGGATCGATCTCCCCCGGCTTCGGCACTCCGAGCTGGATGTCGGCCGCGGAAGCGAGGCCGCCGGAGAGCAGCGCGAGGAGCAGAAGGAGGCGGGTGATCACAGGGCGAGTTGGAGGCCGTCGAACGCTACACGGACACCGGGCGGCAAGTCAGCCTCGAGTTCCGCATGCATCAGATCATGGCAGAGGTGTGTGAACCATGCCGACTCCGGCTGCACGGCGGCGACCACCTCGAGCGCCTCGTCCACGTTCATGTGCGTCGGGTGCGGCTTCCGCCGCAGCGCATCGAGGATGAGATGGCGTACGCCGGCG
Organism: Chthoniobacteraceae bacterium; assembly: GCA_035997375.1. Taxonomy (GTDB): domain Bacteria; phylum Verrucomicrobiota; class Verrucomicrobiia; order Chthoniobacterales; family Chthoniobacteraceae; genus DASYIS01. The sequence continues at coordinate 8,190 of DASYIS010000408.1, read as the reverse complement.
ATGCTCTCCCGCACGGAGTCCGGGACGCTTTTGCAATCGCTGAGGTAGGCCGCAAGCTTCACCCCGTGGCGTTCGAACAGGAACCCGTAGACCAGCGCCCGCCCATGCGGCACCGGCAGCGGCAGGATGCGCGTCCCGCCGATCTCAAACCAGTCGGACACCTCGTGCGGCACGGGGTGCATGTAGCCCGGAAAGCGGTTCTCGCCGTTGAACGCGAACTCGAACACGCGCCGCATTTGCGCCAGCGTCTCCGACGAGCCGTACACCGGAATCTGCTCGCCCCACGGGCAAAACGGACGCAGATCGTCGAACCCCATGATGTGATCCGTATGCGCGTGCGTGTAGAGCACGCCGTCGACCTTGCGCACGCCGTGCCGCAGGCATTGCGAGCGGAAATCCGGCCCCGTGTCGACGATGAGCGAAGCCTCCGGCGTCTGCACGTGGAGCGAGGAACGCATGCGGTTGTCGCGCGGGTCGGGCGAGGTGCATACGCGGCACGTGCACCCGATCACCGGCACTCCCTGCGAAGTCCCGGTGCCGAGGAAGGTGATGGAAAAATCAGTCATGCCGTTCTTACGAAAGCGGGAAAGGCCGGCAGGGGCCAACGAATCGAACGAATTGAAACGAATGGGGGCGGGACCATGCAGGATTTGTTTCAATTCGAGTCATTCGTTGGCCTCCGGTTGGTATCCATCGTTCCATAAGGCGTCCGCTCTTGCGTTCTTTTTCGTGTCATTTCGTATATTTCGTGGACCGGAAATCCGCCGCGCTTCCATATTGTCGCCCGTGTCCGCCACCCTCCTTTCCCTTCGCATCCGGCAGTTGGCCCTCGTGGACGATCTCACCTGGGAGCTCGGCCCCGGCTTCACCGCGATCACCGGCGAGACGGGCTCGGGCAAGTCGATCATCGTCGGCGCGCTGAAGCTCATCCTCGGCGAGCGGGCCGACCGCGCGCTCATTCGCACCGGCGCGGAGAGCTGCACGGTGGAGGCGGTGTTCGAGGTGCGCGACCCGGCGGCGATCGACGCGCAGCTCGAGGAGGCCGGCGTCGAGCCGTGCCAGGACGGGCAGCTGCTGCTTAAGCGCGTCTTTACCGCCGCCGGCGCGAACCGCCAGTTCGTCAACGGCACGCCGACCACGCTCGCAGTGCTCAAGGTGCTCGGCGAGCAGTTGGTCGACCTCCACGGCCCGCACGATCACCAGTCGCTCCTCTCGACCGAGACGCAGCTTTCGCTGCTTGATGCCTTTGCCTCCGCCGAGCCGGCGCGGGGAAAATACGAAGCCGCATGGCGGAAGCTCCAGGGCCTCATCGCCGATCACGCCGGGCTTTCCACGGACGAAGCCGCGCTCGAGCGTGAGGTCGATCTCCTGCGGCACCAGACGACCGAGATCGACGCCGCCGAGTTGCAGCCGAACGAAGAGCAGGGGCTCCTCGCGCGCTACACCGCCGCCTCGAATGGCAAGCGGCTCGTCGAGCTCTCGGGCAAGGTGCTTGGGCGTTTGTCGGAGGCCGACGACTCGATTCTGAGCGACCTCGGGGGCATCGGCAAAGTGCTGCGCGACCTCGCGCGGCTCGACCCGCGCGCGGAGGAATTCGCCGCCGCGCACGAGCGCGGCACCGCCGAGCTGCAGGAGCTCGCGCACTCGCTGCAGCACTACTCCGACGCGCTCGATCTCGACCCCGCGACGCTCGCGCAACTCGAGGCCCGTGTCTCGCTCATGGAGACGCTCAAGCGCAAGTACGGCGGCAGCGTCGAGGCCGTGCTCGCGTTCGGCGCGGACGCCGCGGCGCGCTTGCAGAAAATCGAGTCGCGGGGCGGCGAATTGGCGCGCCTGGAAAAGGAAATCGCCGCCGCGCGCGGCGACCTCGAGACGCTCGGGAAGAAGCTCTCCAAGGCGCGCGCCACCGCCGCTCCCGCACTGACGAAAAGCGTCACCGGCCAACTGCGCGACCTCGGCTTCCAGCGCTCCGAGTTCACGGTCGAGGTGCATGCGCATGCCGAGCCCGCCGCGTCGGGACTCGAGGCCGCGGAGTTCCTCTTCGCGCCGAACCCCGGTGAGCCGGCCAAGCCGCTGCGCGCCATCGCCTCCTCCGGTGAAATCTCGCGCGTCATGCTCGCCGTGAAGTCCACGCTCGCCGCGCAGGACACCGTCTCGCTGCTCGTGTTCGACGAGATCGATGCCAACGTCGGCGGTGAGATCGCGCACGCCGTCGGCGCGAAAATGCGGTCGCTCGGCGAAGCCCACCAGATCCTCTGCATCTCGCACCTGCCGCAAGTCGCCGCCAGCGCCGGCGCGCAATTCGTCGTGACGAAAGAGTTCACGAAAGGCCGCACCGAGTCGCAACTGCGCCCCGTGGAAGGCCAGGCGCGCATCGAGGAAATCGCCCGCATGCTCGGCGGGAAGACCGACTCCGCGCTCGCGCACGCGAAGGAGTTGTTGAAGCGGAAGTGAGGGGCGACGGAGACGGCGGTGCCGGCGGAGCAGAGGCGGCGGGAACGTGAGGGCCGATTTTTCCTACGAATCACTCGAATGGGGCACGAATCAAACATTCGTGCGGAGCGTACGTTTCGCAAGATCGGCGGGCCACTAGTTGGACCTACCTGTACGATTCGTGCCGATACGTGCTTACGTGCAACGACTAATGACGACGTGATGGCTTCGACGCGCAGCGGCAACATTGGTTCTTCCAGACTCTGCCGCGCGACCGCTTAATACGGGTCATGAGTTCAGCGGCCCCACTGAAGACCGCCCCGCCGGTGCATCCAACCATCCGGCGTGTGCGGCGGTGGGTGATTGCTTGCGTGGTGGTGCTCTTGCTCGCGGCGGCGGGCGGCCCGCCGGTTTATCGGAGGGCGAAGGTTTGGCGGGCGCGGGGGCTGGCGGGGGAGGCGGAGCGGCTGCTCGGGGAGAAGCAGTTCGAAAAGGCGGCGGCGAAGGCGCAGGCAGCGATCGGGCTGGCGCCGGCGGAGCCGGCGGCGCAGCGCGCGGTGGCGCGGGTGCTGACGAGCGCGGGGTCGGGGTTGGCGCTCAATTACTGGAAAGGGCTGCTCGCGCAACCGGGGGCGACGGCGGAGGACCGGCTGGCGGCTGCGCGGCTGGCGCTGCAAGGCGAGCGCTTCGATTTCGCGGAGGAGCAGCTCGCGCTGTTGCTGGCGGCCGATCCGCCGGCGGTCGAGACGCTGGAGCTCGCGGCGCAGGCGGCCTGGCAGAAGAAGAAGCCCACGGAGGCGCTGAAGTTTCTCGAGCGGCTGCTGAAGCAGGCTCCGAGCAATGAAGGCGCGCGGCTGCTGCATGGGCAAATCCTGGCTTGGTCTCCGGATCGCGAGCAGGGCGAGCAGGGGGCGCGCGAGCTGCTTCAATTGGGGCAGGGCGATGACGCGGCCGCGCTGCGCGCATTGCAGACGCTGGCGCAGCGGCCGAATCTCTCCGTCGAGGAGATCGGCCAGGCGGCGGATCGGCTGGCGAAACATCCGCTCGCGCAGACGGCGGACAAGCTCGCGGCGCTTCCCTTGCGCTGGCTGGTCGAGCCGACGCAGCGCGCGGGGCTCATCAAGCAGGCGGTGGCGCAGTTCGGCAAGGGTGGGCCGGAGGATCGCATCGCGCTTGGGCGCTGGCTGCTTCAGCAGGGCGAGCCGGCGCGCGTGCTGGAGGTCGTCGGCGCGGAAGAGGCGCTGACCCGGCAGGAGCTTTTCCTGGTGCGGCTCGATGCGCTGGCGTCGCTCGGCCGCTGGGCGGAGATCAAGGAGACGATTGAGCGGGAAAAGGCGCCGATCAAGCCGCTCTACGCCGAGGTTTTTCAGGCGCGCGCGGCCAAGGAAATGGGGCAGCTCCGGGAGGCGAACGCCCATTGGACCCTCGCCCTTTCCCACGCTCTGCCGACCTTGGAGGAGAACCTCTACCTTGCGCGGTACGCGGAGAAAATGGGCGAGCCACGGGTGGCGGCGAAGGCGTGGCGACAGGTGGCGCGCACGCCGGCCTGGACGCTGCGGGCGAATCTCGCGGCGCTTCCTTCGCTCGAAAAGGACGGCGACACGCGGGGGCTGCGCGAGGCGGTGCAGCAGCTCGCCCGGCTCGTGCCGGACGATCCCGCGCCGCGCAACGACGCCGCCTATCTCGATCTGCTCTTGCAGGAGAACGTCAAGGCCGCCACGGCGACGGCGGAGCAGCTCGTGAAGGAACACCCGGAGATGCTCGCGTATCGTACTACCTTGGCGCTCAGCTACTTGCGCGGCGGACGGGCGGCGGAGGCTGCGAAGGTGTACGCCGGCCTGGAGGTGCCATGGGAAAAGGCGCCGGCCCGCAGCCAGGCGATCCATGCGGCGGTGCTGGCGGCCTCCGGTACAGTCGAACCGTCGGCCATTCCCGATACCATCTTTTTGCTTCCGGAAGAGCGGGCTTTGCTGCGGCATCCCGAAACTTTGAAATAGTTTGCTCCGAAGGGTTTATCACGGGGTTGGATGGGGCTCATGTTTCGACGATCAGAAAGTGGCGAGCCCCTGACTGGACCCCGCTCCAAAACCCGAGCCCGCGGCTTCCCCCAAGCAAAGGAGCGGAAATCCTTAGGAATTAGATCGAAAATTCGACGGGCGAGGGGCTCCATCGCGGCCCCGGGGAGCCGTTTCCTGTGGGAATGGCACGGATTTGCTTGGGAAAAAACCATCCCTCCGATGACGCAATTTATGACAGAGGTGCCCTTGCTTTTTCGCGCTTCAATTGTTCAGACGCCCGGAAATACCCATTGCAACCTTCTGCAATTCGCGTAGAACGCCATTGTGCCTTTCCCTCTCCCGCGCATCCCCCACACCCGCGCGCGGGTCGTTTCGCCCGGCTTGCCGGTAGGATAAAAAGTTTCACAACCACCACCCCAGTCCGTTGAAGGGATACCTTCCCATCGAGCTTTGGCAGTCCAAGCCCGGTCGCCCGCCTTGCGCGGTCGCCGGGAGGGGACTGCTTTTTTTTGCGCCCTGACGCAGTCCTTTTCGTTCCCGTTCCCGCTTCCCCCCAGACCCTGACCCACTATGAAACGCGCTCAACTCCGCAAACTTCGAGCCGCCGCCCGCATCGCCCGCCTGGCCGGTCCCCCTCGCAAGCCGCGCCCCCTCGGTGTCTCCCTCGCGCGCTACACGTCATGGATCGCCATGCTCGGCGCCCTGGCCGCCGGCGTCTCGACTTCGCGCGCGGTCACTTACACGTTCGACGCCTCGACGACCACGGGCATCGGCGAGGGCGCGGGGCTGTGGGATACCACGACGCCGCTCTGGACGACGGACGGTGGCCTGACCAACCTCAACTTCGTCAGCGGCACGGGCAACAGCGTCATCTTCGGCGGCGGCGTCAGCGGCGGCGCGGGGACGGTGGCGCTCGGGTCGGCGCTCTCCGTCGGCCGCATCACGCTCAATGCGCCCTACGGCGGCACCTACACGCTCACCGGTGGCGCGAGCAATTTCCTGCTCTCGGTCAACGACGGGCTCACCATTCACACGGCGGCCGCGATCACGGGGAACATCAAGCTGACCGCCGACCAGACTTGGTTGAACGACTCGGCGGGTCTCTTGACGGATTCGGGCACGATTGACAACAACGGCTTCCTGCTGACGATCAGCAACCTGGCGGCGGGCGGCCAGACGCTCTCCGGCGTCATCAGCGGCCTCGGCGGCCTGACGGTCAACAGCACGGGCGCGGGCGTGACCACGATCGGCGCCGCGACGGCGAATACGTTCTCCGGGCCCACGCTGGTCCAGTCCGGCACGCTCGTCGCCTCCACCGCCGGCAGTCTTGGCAGTGTCACCAACGTCACGCTCGGCACGGCCGGCGTCCTCTCGCCACTCGCGCCGACGCTGAATGCCAGCGTGGCGAGCGTCTTCAACACGAACGCGGTCGTCACCCTCGCGACCAACACCGCGGTCCTGAATCTTGCGGCGGGCGCGAACCAGACGATCTCAACGCTGAACGGCGTCGGCACGGTCACTCTGCTGGCCAACACGCTGACGCTGGGCGGCAATGCGGACGCCTCGTTTGGCACGGCCTCGGTCTCGACGCTCGGTTCCATCACCGGAACCGCCGTCGCGCCCGCCGTCAATATCTCGAAGGGCGGCACGGGCGTCTTCACGCTCGGCGGCAACAACACCTACACGGGCCAGTTCAACGTCACGGCGGGCACGCTGAAGCTCGCCAGCGCGAATGCGTTGGGCACGGCGGCCGGGGCGACGGTGCTGACCACGGGAGCGATGCTCGACCTCGGCGGCTTCAGCACAGCCGATCCGCTGACCCTCGTCGGCACCGGCATTCTCGGGCAGGGCGCGCTGATCAACTCCGGTGCGGGCGTTTCGACTGCGTCGGGCGCGATCACGCTTTCCGGCGCCACGACGATCGGCGGCACCGGCCAGATCATTTTCTCCACCGGCGTCTTCGACGTGGGCGGCGCCGCGGCCTTGACCAAGCTCGGGAGCAGCTACGCGATCTTCCAAGGCCCGGCCACGACGCGGACCGGAACGACGACCGTGAGCGCGGGCACCTTGCGCCTGATCGCGGCGTCCGGCACGACCAACCCGCTGAGCAGCGGGGCCATCACGATCGATACGACGGGTGTCCTGAGCCTGGCCCCGACCACCGCGAGCGGCAACCTCGCCGTCGATACGAACTTCAACGTGACCGGGGTGAACGCCGCCGGCTTCACGGGCAACACGGTCCTGACCGATTCGGGCGCGGTCCAAGGCCTGCGCAATTTGACCTTTGGCGCCGGCACCACGGCGCTGACCCTCGCGGCGGGCCCGGTCCTCGCCATCAATACGGCCAGCGGCGCGACGTTTACCGGCACCATCACGCTGCCGACGAGCGGCACTCCGACGAACACCACCCTCACGACGATCAACAACGGCACCGGCCTGGAAACGCTGACCCTCGGCGCGGTGGCGGGCGGCGCGACCGTGCGGACGATCACCAAGGAAGGCGGCGGCAACGTCACCTTCAACACGGCCGGCGCCACCCTGGCCAACGGCTCATCGCTCGTCGTCAATCGCGGGTCGGTGATCTCCTCGGCGGCCACCTCACTCGGCGCGAACCTGGCGATCCAGGTGAACAACAACGCGCTGCTCACCTTCAACACCGCTGCGCAGACCATCGCCTCGCTCACCGGCGCGGGCACGGTCTCCATCGCGACCGCCGCGGTTCCGCTGACCATCGGCGACGCGCAGAACCTGAGCTCCACCTTCACCGGCGTCTTCGCCAACGCCGGCGGCATCACGAAAGCCGGCACGGGCACGCTGACCTTGAATGGGCCGAACGGGGGCTCCGGCGCCATCCTCCTCAATGCCGGCACCATCCTCGCGCAGGACCTGGGCGCGGCCCTCGGCGCGGGCGCGCTCACGCTGAGCGCGGGCACGCTCGACCTGCGCGCCAATGCGTCGAACGCGTTCGGTAACACCGCGCTGAATATCACCGGCACCACCACGATCAACGTGCAGAACAACGGGGCCGGCACGAACAACACGCTGACGTTGACGGGCGGCCTCTCGATGGGCGCGACGCAGATCAACGTCACCGGGGCCAACGGCACCTGGCTGAACATCGGCCCGGGCGTGGCCAGCGCGGTCGGCGCGCCGAACAACAATCCGGCCCAGACGCTGGCCTCCATTCCGCAAGGCCTGGTCGTCGGCGGGTTGTTCAACGGCCAGACGGTGACGGCCATCACCGGCAACGTCGTGACGCTGGGCGGCAACGGTGCCGCGACCGTCAACAACGCGCCCATTGGCTTCGGCAATTCCGCGATCGTGCTCACGGCGGGCACGACGCCGATCTTCAACGTAAACACCGGGACGACCCTGCTCCTGAGCGGTTCGACCACGGCGACCACCGGTGGCTTCAACAAGCAGGGCGCCGGCCTGCTGGTCCTGAGCGGCACCAATCTCCATACCGGCACGGACACGCTGACCAGCGGCACCATCCGCGGGCTGACGGCGGGCGCCTTCGGCGCGGCGGGCACCGGGCTGATCCTGAATGGCGGCTTCGTGGAGCTCTTCAACAACGTCGCCACGACGTTCACGAACACGAACACGACGGTCGGGAACACGTTCTCGAGCACCATCACCGCCGACATCTTCACCGGCATGACGGGCATCCCGGGCTTCGGGAGCGGCTACTCGAATCAGCAGCCCATCGGCACCCCGACGATCACCCACACGCTCGGCA
>DASYIS010000407.1:0-11619 GCA_035997375.1 Chthoniobacteraceae bacterium | reverse complement strand
GCCTCCGGTGGTCTACGCCCCCGGAGTGCATCGGACGGCGATTATCGGCGAGGGAGTGGAGCTCGGCGAAGGGGTCTCCGTGCAGGCCTACGTCGTCATCGAGGACGGGGTGAAGATCGGCGCGCACACCCTGATCGGCGCGCATGGGTTCATCGGGCAGGGCGCCTCCATCGGGGAGCGTTGCAAACTCGCGGCGCGGGTGACGGTCGGCGAGCGCTGCCTCATCGGCCGGCGCGTGATCATCCACAGCGGCACGGTCCTGGGGAGCGACGGCTTTGGGTTTGAGTTCGTGGACGGCCACCACCAGAAAATTCCGCAGATCGGGATCGTGCAGGTGGACGACGACGTGGAGATCGGGGCGAATTGCACGATCGACCGGGCGCGGTTCGGCCGCACCTGGATCCAGCAGGGGAGCAAGCTGGATAACCTCGTGCAGGTGGCGCACAATGTGGTGATCGGCGAACATTGTATCGTGGTGGCGCAGGCGGGCATTTCGGGCAGCACGCGCCTCGGCTCGCACGTCATCCTGGGTGGACAGGTCGGCATCGTGGGGCATATCGAGCTGGAGGCGGGCACCGTCGTCGGCGCCCAGGCCGGGGTCTCCAAGAGCCTGCGCAAGGGGATCTACTCGGGCTACCCGGCCACCTCGCTCGACGAGTGGAAGGAGAACGTCGCCCAGATCCGCCGGCTGCCGAAATTGATCGAGCGGGTGGCCCGGTTGGAGCAGGAAACGGGCGCGCGTCCGATTTCTTCGCCCCCGGCCAGCTAATTCTTGTCGTGGCCGTTGAGCAAACATAGCGTCCCGGTGTCCAAGTAAACCGCAACCACCGATGGGCACGCCCAAACGCAAACTCGCCAAGCCGGAGCTCCCGATGCAGCGGCAGTTTGCCTTCGCGGAGCAGGGGAAGGTGTACAACCTGCGAGCGATCTTTAACAAGCTCAACGCGAGGTACTTCGGTAATAAGTTAAGGAGGTACACGGTCGTCTGGGGCCGCCGCCGCAAGCAGCGCCCGCGGGGTTCCATCGTCTTCGGCACCATTCAGGAAGAGGACCGGATCATTCGCATCCACCCGCTGCTCGACCGCGCCATGGTCCCGCCGTGGTTCCTCGACTACGTGATGTTCCACGAGATGCTCCACGCGATGGTGCCCGACCGCTACGACGGCAGCGGCCGCCGGGTCATCCACCACGAGGGTTTCGCCGAAAGAGAGCGGCAGTTCCACTGGTTCCGCCGGGCGAAGGCGTGGGAGCAGGAGAACCTCGCGCGGTTTCTCAGGTAGGGGGCCCTTCGAGTGCCGCCGCGGCTGTCGTCAGTCAAACTTGCCCGTCACAGCCGTCGCAATCACGATGGCCAGACCGACCAGGATCAAGAGGCTCCCGATGATCTTGGGGACCCTCATGTTGGCTGACTCCGAGAGAAGCTTCGCGAAGAAGCGACGGAAGCGGAAGAAATTCCACCGATAGGGAAGCAGCCAGGCCAGCAATCCGAGGGCGATACAGCCCGCGCCGATGAGATATTGTTCAACAATTGGGTTTTCCATGTCGCGGTTTGATGGCGGTTTCGTGCCGGGCTTCGCCAGTTCATCGCACCGGTTGATCAGGCGTTGCGAGCTTGGCCATAGGCCCGTTCGACACGGCTGATCCGGAGTTCGTAATCGGAATACCAGACGCGCTTGCCGGCATCCTGTGCCGCCTGATGCTCGGTCTCAAGCTTCCAGTTTGAGATGGCATCAAGGCTGGTCCAATAGGAAACGGTGATGCCAAACCCATCCGCACCGCGCACGGTCTCGAGGCCGAGAAAGCCCGGCTGCTGCGCCGCGAGCTCCGCCATCCGGTCCGCCATGTGTCTGTAGCCACGGTCGCCGTCGGCGCGCTGCGAGGTGAAGATCACGGCGAAGTAAGGAGGCTCGGGCGTCGCCGCGAAAGCGCTATTGCGTGAGGACATCAGTAGGTCAGGCCGTCAAGCGGGCCCGCAGGTCGGCCATGGAGGCAGCCCAATCCGCATCGCCCTCCCAGAGCGCCGGCAACTCCGAAGACGCACCTTCAATTCGGTCCAGGGCGGCGAGGGCCTTTTGCACGATGGCGGGGGGCGGCTGGATTGGATGAGCGGCCACCCATTCTGCGACCTTTTCGGTGTAGGCGTTCACCGGGGTCGGCCGGCCGCGCAACCACGCGAGAACCTCGGCGGCGGCAATCGCCTCTTCCGCGTCGGAAGCATCGATATAGTCGTCGCCTGCCTCGAGTATCTTCTCGAGAGTGGTGTCGACGTACGAAAGGTCATGCGACTTCTCGAGGTCGTAAGCCCAGTCGTTCGCGGTGTCGTTGCCGAAGCTCGTTGCGTCCCATGCGCCCATCGTTGGTTGGTGGTTGGTGGTTGGTGGTTGGTGGTTGGAAGAAGCTCACTCCACCGGCCCGCGGCGCGCCGCCGGCCCGTAGCAGTAGAAGATCCGTCCGAGGACGGCGGTCTTTTGGAGCGGGCCCCAGTACCGGCTGTCGGCGCTGTTTGGCGAGTTGTCGCCGAGGACGAAGTAGGAATCGGCGGGAACCGTAAACGTGTCATCGGCTTTCCTGAGATACGTGGCGAACGAGTTGTTGGTGTAGTGGATCTCGCCTTCCTTGTTCCGCATCGGCATGGGCTGGCCGTCGACGTAGAGTTGCCCGTCCGCGATGCGCAGCGTCTCGCCCGGCAGGCCGACGAGGCGCTTAAGATAGGTTTGCCCCGGCGCACCCGGCGCGTTCAATCCTGGAATGTCCGTGGTGTCGAACACGATGATGTCGCCCCGCTGCGGGGTGATTCGCCCGCGCATCAGCACATTGTCGCCGCCTTTGACCGCGGGCGACATGGCGTTGGTCGGCACGCTGAACCAACGCAGGACGCCGACCGCACGAAAACCGAGCAGAGCTGCGAATCCGAGGGTGACCGCGGCGCTGACCGCGATGACAGCGCGCGCGAAGAGCCGGCTGCGACGGGAGGATTTCGCTTTGGGAAGTTGCGGCGGGAGGGGCTCGGTCATCTGCGCATTTCACCCTGCGCCGTCGCCGCGCGCAACTTCTCCGCAAAGCCCGCAAACCCGCCGGCGCCGCGGATGACCTCGTTGACCCGCGCGAGGCGCTCGTCGTTCACCGGGTGCGGCAGCTCGACGCGGAACTCCGCCGCGCCGTGGCGGAAGGTCAGCTCGTCCCATTGGATCGACGCGATCTCGCGGTTGAACTTCGCCACGGCGCGGCCGCGGAAGAAGGCGCGCGTGGTTTCCGGCGGCTGGAAGATCGCGTGGCGGACGGCGTCCTCGGAGACGAAGCGCTTCATCTGGCCGGTGCGCATCAACTCGTAGTAGAGGCCGTGGTCGAGCGAGAGATTGTGGTATTCGAGGTCGATCGATTGCAGCCACGGGTCGCTCCAGTCGAGCCCTTCCGCTTCCTGGAACGCGTCGAGCAGATACTTCTTCGCCACCCAGTCAAGCCGGTCGCGGCAGAGGGTGAAATCGCTCTCGAGGTCCGCCAACACCAGTTCCCATTCGCGCAGCAGCCACGTGACATCGGGGTCGCTGTGGTCGCAATGTTTGTGGGCCGCCGCGAGGTAGAGCCGCTGGATATCGAGCGCGGAAATCTTGCGGCCGTCGCGCAACTCAACGAGCCAGCGGTGCGTCTGGTCGCGCGAGATCGCCTTGACCGCGTCGATCGGATTTGCCAGCTCCAGCGCCGGCGCATGGCCGGTCTCGATGAGGTCGAGCACCAGCGCCGTCGTGCCGATTTTTAGCGCGGTCGCGTACTGGCTCATGTTCGCGTCGCCGATGATGACGTGGAAGCGGCGGTAGCGCAGGTTGTCGGCGTGCGGCTCGTCGCGGGTGTTGACGAGCGGCCGGCGATTCATCGTGTCGATTGAGCAAAGGACGCTGAAGAAATCCGAGCGCTGCGCGATCTGGAAAAGACCCGGCTGGCCGGCGGAGTCCTCGCCTTCCACGCCCATCTTGCCCGAGCCGGCGAAGACCTGGCGCGTGACGAGGAACGGGACGACCTCGCGCACGATGCGGTCCCACGGCACGTCGCGGCGCATCAGGTAGTTGTCGTGGCAGCCGTAGGAGTGGCCGACGAAATCCGTGTTGTTCTTGTAGAGCCGCACCTCGCAGCCGGCGGGCACCTTGGCGTTTCGCCGCCGCGCGCATTCGTTCAGGATGCGCTCGCCCGCGCCATCCTGCGCGACCAATTCGGCCAGCGTGGAGCATTCGGGCGTGGAGTATTCCGGGTGCGCGTGGTCGTTGTAAAAGCGTGCGCCGTTGCTCAGCACGAGGTCGCTCTTGATCTCCTCGAACGAGAGCGGCCGATTGCGATCGATCTCAAAGTAGGCGGCTTCATCCGTGTCCTGCAGCAGCTCCTTCGCACGAAAGCCGCGCGCATCCTGATGCGGGTCTTCCAGCTGGTAATCCCACTTCATCGAGGCGCCATGCTCCGTGTAAGAGCGGACGATCTCGATCGACTCGCGCACGACGTCGAGGTCCTCCAAGCCGTCGACCGTGATTCCGTACTCTGTCTCGATGCCGAAGGCGCGTTTCATGATTTACCGGCTGGGCTCAAAATAACTGGTATCGAAACCAGCCTCGCGTGTGCATTTAAGACAAAACGTTACGTGCGTTTTCGACAGGTAAGGCGGACTCCGCGGATCAATTTCGGGCGAATATCCCGCAGGCCAAGGGTTGGGAAATCGCGCCCGATGCTGGTCTGGCATGACGCATCCTCCGTAAACATAAGCGCGACGGGTGAGGAGGGGAATGCGATGCAGTGCGCATAGAGCCTGTCCCTGACTGTCTCGCACGGTGCGAGGACCGCGCCACTCTCGGGGAGCGCACGAGGACAGCAGTAGCGCGGCGCTTACCCACAACGTTCGCGTGATGAAGCGTGCCATCGGAGGCCATTTCATACCACCGCGCTCGGCGCCGCGCTCTTCTCGCTCCGTGCGCGGAAGGGCGCGACCTTCACCACGTTCTCCGAGTCGTAATCGATGAGCGACAGCCAGTCCTCCGTGATGTCGCTCGGCGGGAAGATGTCGTTCTCCAGGTACTCGGCTTCCAGCGAGCCGCGGAGGTCGCTTTCGCTGATCCCTTCCTCCTGCTGGCTGGCGATGGCGCGCTTGATCGCGAGGCCTTTCGCGCGCTCGATGATGCTCGCGATGATCGCCCCGCTGATGAGGTCGCCGCGATAGAGCGTCTCCTTCTTGCCGCTGCGCAAGGTGATCGAGAGGAACTTGTTTTCCTCGCGCTTCGCGAAGACGGCGTCGGTCAGGCTCTCGGCCAGTTTCTCGATCGCCTGCGGCACCCCGCCGGCCTCGGTGACGAGCACGGGGTCGTATGGGAGATCGGGCGTGAGGTAGATCTTGAAGATCTCGTGCGCGCCTTCGCGGGTCGGGCGGTTGACCTTGATTTTGCGGTCGATGCGGCCGGGCCGGAGGATCGCCGGGTCGATGAGATCGGCGCGGTTGGAGGCGAGGATGATCACGACATCGCTCAGCGAATCGATGCCGTCCATCTCGGTGCAAAACATCGGCACGAGCGTGGAGAGAATGCTCGAGTAGCGGGTCGCGCGGCGCGTGCCGAGGATCGACTCGGCCTCGTCGATGAAGAGGAACGGCAGGTAACCCTCGCGGCGTTTCTCGCGTGCGGTGGCGAAGATTTCACGGACCATGCGCTCGCTCTCGCCGACCCACATGTTGAGGATTTCGGGCCCCTTGATGTGCATGAAGTACTCGCGCATTTCCTGCCCGGTCTCCTGCTTGAGCTGCTGCGTCAGGTTGTAGGCGGTCGCCTTGCCGATGAGCGTCTTGCCGCAACCCGGCGGGCCGTAGAGGAGGAACCCCTTCGGCGTGGAATGATGGAAGCGCGCGAACAGCTCGGGATGCAGCAGCGGCAACTCGATCGCATCGCGGATGGCGGCGAGCGCTTCGCCCTGGCCGCCGACTTTGTCCCACGGCAGCTCGGGCACGGTGTCGAGGTAGTATTCGTCGGAGTGCGGGCGCGCGAGGACCTCGATCGCGACCTTGTAGTTGGCGTCGACGCGCACTTCGTCGCCGGCCTTCAGCTTCTCCTTCAGCAGCAGATCGCTGCGCGAAAGCACGGTGGAAGGCATGCCGTGCTCGCCGCCGACGCGAAGGCGGTCGTGCCCGAGGACCTCGGCGATTTTCGTGACCGGCCCCATCTTGTCGTACCCGAGATCGCCGACGATGACGTAGGCTTCATTGACCAGCACGCGTGTGCCGCGGCGCAGCGAGTGGAGATCGAGCCGCGGGTCGATGTTGCAGTAATAGTCGGAGCCGCCGACGACGATCTGCGCGGTCTCCATCGTCTGCGCGCCGAGGAAGGTGCCGATGCGGTTGGCGGGGGAAGTGACTTTCTTGACGATGGCCTCCAGCTTTTGGATCGCCAGGCTGGCCTCGGTGAAGAGGTCCTCCTGCTCGGCTGCGAGCATGCGCGCCTCGAGCAGCGGGCGGCGGAGCGGATCGCCGGGCGCCAGCGACCCCATCATCAGATCGAGAGCGTCGACCACACTCGTCGGCTCCCCGGCCGGTGGCAGATCGAAGGATTGTTCGTCCATGCGGTTGGCGGAACAATACGCGAGCCGGCGCGCGGAGCAAACACGCCACGCACGATTTCGTGGAATAATCAGCCGTACCCGGATTTTCGCCAACGAATCACTCGAATCTAAACGAATGGAGCAGGGAGCCTTGCCGCATTTCCTTCAATCGTTCCGATTCGAGTGATCCGTTGGCGAAAATCCGGCGGCTCAGCGTTTCGTCTCCGCTTCGAACGTCGTCGACACCGCCGAGATGTGGGTTCCCTCCGCGGCCTCGGCTTTGGCCGCCACGGCCTCCGCCTTCGCCTCGGCTTTGGCCGCCACCGCCTCAGCCTTTCTCTCGGCGCGGGTCTGCGGGGGTTCGATCGCCGGCTCGGGCGCCACGCTGACGGCCGTCGCGAGGAGTTCGCGCGTCATCTCTTCCAGCGTGGTGAAGACGCCGTCGATCTGGACGTCCCGGAAGCGCTTCGTGCGGACCTCGTCGCCTTCCGGCTCGCCCCAGACGCCGACCACGATGCGGGCATCGGGGAAGCGCTCGCGCAGCCGCTTGCACAGGTAGAGCGCGTGGCGGGTCGAGCCGGGAGGGGTCAGCGAGACGCAGAAGTTCCGGCACTCCAGCCCGGCGGCCTCCTCCACCATCTCGCTGGCGAGCAGCTTCGAGGGAACCACATGGGCTTGGGCGCCGGAGTGGGAAAGGAGCTTTGCCAGCATGAGGGCGGTCGCCTCGTCGGCGAAGTCCTTCGCCGGGACAATGATCGCCGCCAGCGGGACCGCCGGAGTCTCTTCCGGCGCGGCTTCCGCCGGCGTTTCGCCTTTCGCCAGCTTGGGGAGTTTCGGCTCGCCGAGGTCGGTGACGAGATTCGCGACCTGCTCCAGCAATTCCATGCGGCGGGCATCGGTCAGCTGATCCCGGCAGTAGTCCTCCTCGGTCAAGCGCAGGGCGGGCACGATCACGTTGTCGTATGCTTCGGCGAGCGTGTGTTTCTTGAGATAGTGCTCGGCGATCTCGAGCACCTCGTCCTCATCCTGGGCGAGGAGCCGCTGGTAAAAACGATCCTCCGGCGCGATTTGCGCCCGCTCGCCGAGGAGCACATCGAGGAAATGGAGCTGCGGCAGGTATTTGCCGATGACCACGATGCAGACGGTGAGCGGCGTCGCCAGGAGCAGCCCGGGGGCGCCCCAGAGCCACGTCCAGAACGCGGCGGCGAGGATGACCGCCATCGTGGAGAGGCCGGTGCTGGTGCCGTAGAGCCACGGTTCGAGCACATTGTTCGTGACCAGCTCGACCACGAGAAAGAGCGCGAGGGTCTCCGCCGGCATCGTCCAGCCGGGAGCGATCGCGAGCGAGAGCACGAGCGGAAAGGCCGACGCGATCCAGGCGCCAATGTACGGCACGAAACGGAGGAGCGTGGCGAGCAGTCCCCACAGGATTGCGTTGGGAATGCCGATCAGCCATAAGCCGATGCCGATGGGGAAGCCATAGGAGACATTCACCAGCAGTTGGGCGAGCAGGTAGCGGC
The DNA here is from genome assembly GCA_035997375.1 of Chthoniobacteraceae bacterium. GTDB lineage: Bacteria > Verrucomicrobiota > Verrucomicrobiia > Chthoniobacterales > Chthoniobacteraceae > DASYIS01. Next base: position 3,538 of record DASYIS010000407.1, on the reverse strand, counting down.
TGACGCGATGGCCGGCTTCGTCGAGCGCTCGCGTGGTCGTCTGCAAATGGCCGCGGCCGATGAGGTGGATGAGCCGGTCGCGCAGGTCTTCGCGGCTCAGGAGGATGAAGATGACGAAGACAATGACGAGCGCAGCCGTGCCGAGCGGCGCGAGGACGGGTTTCGCGTATTCTCCCAGCGTGTCGAACGAGTTGCGCGAGCCTTCGACAATGGTGACCGGCCATGGTTTGACCGGCTTGGGAAAACCCGTCGTATAGCCGGTGACCGCCGGTGAAGCCGGCACCGGCTCGCCCTTCGGAGTGTCGGCGTTCAGCTCGGTCGTGAGATCCTGAATGGTCTGCCGCACCTTCTCCAGCGCGCCGCCGCGCGGGGCTTTGATCGCCGAGACTTTCTTGTGCAGCTCGGTCTGGTAACTGGGCAGCTTGTTGGCGAGATCGATGAGTTGTCCGCCGACGACCGCTCCCAAACCGGCGAGGAGCGCAAAGGCGAGGATGGTCACCGTAATGACCGAGCCAATGCGGCCGCCGCCCCAGCGCTCGAACTTTCGGACGATGGGTGCGAGCAGAAACGAGATGAGGATCGCCAGCGCGATCGGCATGAAGAACTCCCGGCCGAGATAGAGCGTGGCGACGACCAGGAGGATCGGCAGGAGGATTTCTTTGGTGCGCTTCAAGGGATGGGGGGCGGCTTTCGACCGTTGAATCGTCGCCCGACCGCTCGGTGAATGCATCCCTCGGATTCGCGGTTTTCCGCGCTCGCCATGCGCGGCGGGCTTTGTATAAAGACCCGCGTTCATGGCCAGCTTCCTCTACGCCCCCGAAACGGTTCGCGCGTCCGTTGGTTTGCTCCTCATCCGGGCCATCGCCGGGACGACGCTGGCGTTGCACGGCTGGCCGAAAATTCAGCATCCCTTCGGCTGGATGGAAGCGGGTGCGACCGTGCCTGGTGTCTTCCAGGCGTGCGCCGCGCTCGCGGAATTCGGCGGCGGGATCGCGCTCGTGCTGGGCGTTTTGACGTCCATCGCCGCGCTCGGGATCGTCATCAACATGATCGTCGCCCTCGCGCTGGTGCACGTGCCGCACGGGGACCCGCTGGTCGCGTTGAAAGACGGGCCGTCGAAGGAGCCGGCGCTGCTCTACCTGGCGGTCGCGCTGCTGCTGCTTTTCACCGGACCGGGCGCCGTGGCGGTCGATCGCCTGCTCTTCGGGCGGCGCCCGCGATACTAGGTTTTCGGCGCGGCCGCCTCGCCGCGCGCGAGCGCCGCATTGGCCACCTTGCCGATATACGTCAGCGCCGCGAAGGCGGCGAGGATGCCGACCCCGAGCAGCACGTACTCCGCGGGCTGGCGCGGCCGGCCGCTCCCGAGCAGCGAGGCCAGCCCTTCCTTCGCGCTCGCGCCGATGCCGGCGAGAATGACATTCGCCGGGATGATGCAGACCACCGTGGTGAGCAGGTAGGGCCAGAAGCGGATCGCCGTCAGGCCGTAGCAGTAGTTGGCGAGGCCGTAGGGCATCGGGCAGAAGCGGAGCAGCGCCACGATCTTCCACCCCTCGCGTGCGATGGCCGCGTCGATGAGCCGGAACTTTTCATGATGCGCCAGCCGCCGCGCGACCGCCTCGCGCGCCAGGTACCGCGCGACGAGGAAATTGAACGCCGCGCCCACCCCCGTGCCGAGCGTGATCGCCGCCAGCCCGCCCCAAAAACCAAAGAAAACGCCCGCCGCCAACGCGAACGGGGAGAGCGGCACGACGAAGATCTGGGCGACGAAAATGACGCCGGCAAACGCCAGCACGCCGACCCAGCCGAGATCCTGGAAATACTGTTGGGAAGAGGTGAGCCACTCGAGGAGACGATGCATGCGGGGGTGTTCTGCCACACTTCGCGGAGGGACGCACGAGGGATGTTGGGAGACTCTTGCTCTTACTCCTACTCTTGCTCTTGCTCTTGCTCTTAATCAAAAGCTGCGGTGCAGAGCGGTGCTTGGATGAAGAGCAAGAGCAAGAGCAAGAGCAAGAGTACGAGTAAGATTGTCCCCCCTACGCCTCCTGCCCGTCGCCCCACCGGCAGCGCGCCAGCCCGCGCGCGGCGCGCAGCGTGGCCCACGGCGCTTCCGTCCCGACATCGTGCGGATCGAGCGCGGCGGCGAGGTCGTCGGGGAGTTTCGCGGGCGAGAGGATCGCGAGGAAGACCAGCGGCTCGGCAAAGGGATTGTACGTCCCGTGGATCGCGCCTGCGGGAATGTGTGCGATCTCGCCGGCCGACAGGATGCGATATTCGTCGCCGACCCACTGCTCCGCGCGCCCGTAGACGACGTGGATGATCTCCTCGCGATGCGGGTGGAAATGAAACGGGTGGCAGCGGCCCGGCTCCATGTTCGCGCGCACGAGCAGGAGCTTTTCCGCCGCGACGACGTCCGGCCGGCAGAGCCACTCGTTGTTCGTCCACGGGTTCGGCTCACGGATCGCGTCGGCGATTTGCACGAAGCGGCGGGTGGTCGTCTGGTCGGGACCGGGCATGGCGAGAGAGAGGGCAGGGGACGCGCCGCCTATTTTGCCACGGGCTTGCCGGCTTCCTTCCACGCGCTGAAGCCGCCGTTCAGGTGATAGACCTGGCTGAATTTGTCCTCGTCGAGGATCTTGAGCGCGCGCGTGCTGCGGCCGCCGGACGCGCAGTGGAGGAGATACGTCTTCGACTTGTCGAGCGCCTCGACCTGCTTCTTGAAATCGTCCGCCATGAAATCGACGTTCTTCGCGCCGGCGATATGGCCGCTTTTGAACTCCTCCGGTGTCCGCACGTCGAGCACCACGATGTCTTTCTTCTCTTTCAACAGCTTCTCCGCCTGGTCGGGCGTGACGTTTTCGGAGCCGGCGGAGGCGAGCATGGCGGAGGAAAGGACGGCGAGGAACGAGAGGAGGAGCTTCTTCATGGCGAAACCGTAAGCAGCCGGCTCGCCGCGGGCAAGGCCGCACGCGCCCGTCACAGCACCGCGCTGTCGTCCCGGCGTTCGAGCTTGAGCAGGTGCTTTTTCACGACCTCGACGCTTTTCGTCAGCTCGTACAGCGCCTTGAAAATCTCGTCCTGCGTCGGCTGATCCGCGAGGCTCGGGGTCAGCGGGTGAATGCTGGTGACGGTGCTGGCGAGCGTCGTGCAAGCGGTGCGAATCTGGGCGATGGCGGTGGCGCGGTCCATGGCGCAGGAGTTTGGCAGGCTAGCTGCGCGTGGCAAGAAACTGCGCGATCTGGTCGGCGAGCCGCGGGCCGATGCCCTCGACGCCGGCGATCTGTGCGGGCGTGGCGCGCTTGAGCCGCGCGACGGAGCCGAAGTGCGTGAGGAGCTGCTGTTTGCGCGTCTGCGAGACGCCGGGGCAATCGTCGAGCAGGCTCTCGGCGATGCGGCGTTTCATGAGGAGCTGGTGGTAGCCGTTGGCGAAGCGATGCGCCTCGTCGCGGATGCGCTGGAGCAGCCGGAGCGCGCCGCTGTCGTGCGGCAGGAGCAGCGGTTGCGGCCGGCCGGGCCGATAGATCTCCTCGAATTCTTT
>DASYIS010000406.1:0-15336 GCA_035997375.1 Chthoniobacteraceae bacterium | reverse complement strand
GGAGTCGCGACTGTTCGTCCGCCGAGCAGGATTTCGTAGTGCAGCTCCCAGAGGTGGATGAGCCTGCCGCGACTGTCATCGGGGGTGTCAGGGGCGGAACCGCCGGTGGCCAGCAGCGGCAGGGTCGGGTGAAAAGCCAGGGCTTGGCGCCAGTGAGCGGAATGCGTCGGCTCCGGGATTACAGCCACTAGTTCCCAACCGCCGCAGCGCCAGAGGCGCACCGTGTGATCGTCACTCTTTGACGCCAGCAGGGTGCCATCGGGAGAGAAAGCAACCGTATGGACGGACCCCGTGTGGCCTTCGAGGGTGCGAAGCAGCTTTCCGGAAGCCGCCTCCCAGAGCCGTACTGTGTTGTCCCCATGTCCGCTGGCCACCGTGCGATCGGCGGCGTCGAAGGCGACGCAATTGACAAAAGACCCGTGTCCTTCAAGGATGCGCAGCAGCTTGCCGCTGGCCGCCTCCCAGAGCCGTACCGTGTGGTCCGCACTACCGCTGACCAGCATGAGTCCGGCGTGATCGAAGGCCACACTATTCACGAAAGACCCGTGCCCTTCGAGAATGCGCAGCAGCATGCCGGAGGCCGCGTCCCAGAGCCCCACCGTGTGGTCCGCACTGCCACTGGCCAGTATGCGGTTTGCGGCATCAAAGGCCACGGAATTCACGAAAGACCCGTGCCCTTCAAGAGTGCGTACCGGCTTGCCGCTGGCTGCCTCCCAGAGCCGCACCGTGTGGTCCGCACTACCGCTGACCAGCATGAGTCCGGCGTGATCGAAGGCCACACTATTCACGAAAGACCCGTGCCCTTCGAGAATGCGCAGCAGCATGCCGGAGGCCGCGTCCCAGAGCCGCGCCGTTAGGTCATCACTGCCGCTGGCTAGTGTCCCGCCTTGCGGGGCGAAGGCGAGACTCGCGATATAGCCCGTGTGTCCTTCGAGCGTGTGCCGCAGTTTCACGCCCGGCGGCAGCTCTGGCACGCCGTCTGTCGCTGGCAATTCCCTCGGCGTCTCGGGCATCCCTAAAGGTTCTCCCCCTTCGCACGTTCACCGTCAAGAGCGCACTCGCCTTCGGCCTGATCGAATCAGGGCTGATTCACGATCAATCCCCTCTTCAACGGCATGCGACGAGAGCCGCAAACTTTGTGGATGATTTCGCCCCGGTACCGACGGAGTTCTCGCCCCGTCCCTCACCGCCGACCGCTTGTCCACCTGCCGCCACCGCAGCGGCGAGCTCCTTCCACAAAACGCGTTTTCGGCACGATGGAGCGCACCGCTCCGTCGGTGTGGGGGACGGACTTGTCTGGATCGTGCGCAATGCCGACCGGCGGCCGCGGCGTTTCGCGAGCTACTCCTGCGGCTTGAGAAAGTGCTCGAAGAACCGGTAGATCGCTTCGTTGGATTCCGGCGTTGGCTCGTGCTTCGGGCGGTTCGTCATGCCGACGCGCTGTTCGTAGCCGAGCACGCGATTGACGGCGATCATGTGATTCAGCGCCGGCCAGCGGGCTGGGCCGTCTTCCGAGCCGCCGGAGACGAGGAAGGGCCGCGGCGCCATGAGCGATTGCAGCTCGTGGAGATCCATTCCTTGCTCCACCAGCGTCTTGTAGGCGCCGGTGCGCGGATTGTTCGCGTCGACGAGGCCGGGCTTGCGGGGCTCGCCGGGTTGCGCGCCGAGATACCACTTTTCCCAGTAGTTCACGTTCGAGCGTTTTTCGTCGAAGACGATGCCGGGGTCCGACCAGACGCCGCACGCGAAGCGCTCGCTCAGGCACGCCGCGAACATCGCCCACTTGCCGCCGTAGGAATGCCCGACCACGCCGATGCGCGCCCGGTCGACCTCCGGCAGGGTCGCGAGCGCGCCGGCGCAGTTCGCGGAGACGTAACCGAGATACGAGAGCGGCTGGAGCGGCAGGCGGCCGATGGCGACCTCCGGCTGCCGCGCATCGCCGCCGGGCGAGCCGATCGCGAGCGTGACGAAGCCGCGCTTGGCGAGTTGGTAGGCGAAGTCGCGCATCTGACCCTTGAGGCCGATGCTCGTTTCCGGCTCATAAAATGGGACGAAGACCGCCGGCGACTTCACCGCGCCATTCGGGATGAGCAGGTACCCTTTCGTCATCTGCCCGGCCGCGATCTCCACCTCGATGCTGCATTGCGTAAAGTTGTCGCGCGGCGTTTTCTCCAGCACCGTGAGCTTCGGCTTTTCGAGGAGCGCCGGCCAGGCGCCCATGAGCTCCGTCCAGCGCCGCCGGATCTCCTCGCGCCGGCGCGCCCAATCCGCCGGCGTTTTCGCCGGCGAGCCGTCGGCAAATTGCAATGGCGACCGCAGTGCCGGGTCGGGCTGCGCGAATTCCGCCTGCGGCTGGAAGTAAGGAGCGAGATCCTCCGGCAGCGGCGGGGCCGCGAAGGCCTGGAGCGAGAGAAAGAGCAGGCCCGCCGCGCAGGCCGGCAGACGGAAGGGAAGGGGAATGTGCAGAGAGATCATGGAGGGAGGCGCGAGTGTGAGCAGAAGCGGCTGAAAGGTGAAAGTTATTGCGCGGAGGGGTTGACGCGCGTTTCAAATGGTGCAATAAATAGATTCAGATGAAACCGAAGAAACTTTATGATGCCGACGTGGTCAGCGGCCTGCTGAGCATGTCGGTGCAAGAGACGGCGACGATGCCGTACCCGGCCGCGCAATTGATTCCCAAGCTCCAGGCGGGTCTCGCCGTGCAGGAACTCGATTGTCTGCGCCAGGGCCTGGATCTGCCGATGGAGCGCCTGGTCCCGCTGCTCGGGCTGTCCAAGGCGACGATGCATCGCCGGAAGGTGAGCGGCCGGCTGGATCCGTCCGAGTCGGACAAGGTCGTGCGGTTTGCGCGCCTGCTGGGGCTCGCCGCCCGGACCTTGGAATCGCTCGAAAATGCCCGCGCGTGGCTGAGTTCCCCGCAAGTCGGGCTTGGGGGAGCCATTCCGCTGGAGTATGCGGGGACGGAGGTCGGCGCGCGGGAAGTCGAGGATCTGCTGGGCCGGATCGAGTACGGCGTCTATTCCTGATGAGACAGGCGTGGCGGATCGTAAAGGAGAAGCACGCCGCGACGGCTTTCACCGGCGAGGGCGCCGCGCGCACCGGGGGGCGCTGGAATTCGCGCGGGAACCGTGTGGTGTACGCCAGCAGCACCACCTCGCTCGCAGCGTTGGAGAATCTGGTCCACTTGAATCCACCGATTCTCTTCAGCTACGTCGCCTTTCGGATCCGCTTCGATCCCGCGCTGCTGGAGAAGATCGCGCATCCCTGGCCGGCCGATTGGCGGGAGCAGCCGCCTCCACCCTCGACCATGGCGATCGGGGATCGCTGGGTTCGCGAAGCGCGTTCCGCCGTCCTGGAGGTGCCCAGCGTCATCATTCCGGGCGAGGTCAACTACCTGCTAAATCCCGCGCATCCCGATTTCCCGAAGATTCTCATCCGAAAGGCCGCACCGTTTGCGTTCGATCCCCGGCTGCTTGTCTGAGATTTTGGGCGCGCCGCTCAAGCTTGCCAGAGTTTCCGTCGGCGGACAGAGTCGGACATCGATGATCGAGCTGGTCACCCCGTCCGAAGTTGAGAGGCGCGTGGCCGCGAACGGAGCGCGCGCAGCGCGGTCGCGCCCATGAACGGCGCGCTTTCCACGTCGCTCTTCCGCGAGGTCCGGCCGGAGTTTTTCCGCATCCTGAGCGGGAGCGGCGCGCGCCTGTATGTCGATGCGCTGGATGCGCTGGAGCGCGCGGCGGCGGGGCGCGTCCAGGGGCTCGAGCGCGCGGAAGCGCTCGCGCTGATTGAGGAGGCGGTGGCGGCTCATGAGGAAGTGCAAGTCGGCGAGGACGGCGCGCCGCTGAGCACGCAGGAGAAGACGCGGGCCGTCTGCGAACAGTTGGCGCGGGCGGGTTGGCTCGAGGAAGAGCAGCGCAGCGACTGGCGCCGGCTCGTGCATTTTCATCCGAACGGCGTGTCGATGATGCAGGCGCTGCGGAAGCTGGCGTTTCCCGAGGGCGTGGTTTTCTCGGACAAGCTGGTCGGCGTTTGCACGATGCTCGGGCGGAGCGATCCGGCGACCGATCCGCTGCTGCGCGAGCCGTGGCAGCACGTGGAAAGCTGTGTGGCGGCACTCCAGGAGGGGCTGGCGGAATTGCGCTCGATGCAATCCGCGATCGAGCGGCATACGCGGCAGCAACTGGCGGCGGCGACGTTGAAGGAAAATCTTGCGGTGCTCTTCGATCGGTTCGCGGAGCGGATCGGCCACGCGTGTTACGCGGAGCTGGTGCGCGCCCGGCTGCCGCTGCGCCTGGCCGAGGCGCGCCGGCGCGTGGAGGAGCTGGAGCGGGACGCGGCACTGCTGGCGCGAATGCAGGCCGAGGTGCTGCGCCGCGAGCCGCTGCTGACCCACGGCGCCGCGATGGCGCACGTCCAGGTGCGGCTCGACGAACTGGCGACGTTGCTCGAGAGCGTGGTGCCGATCGCCGATGCGGTGGACCGACGGACGGCGGAATTCACGCGGCGCTCGCTGGCGCGGTTTCGCTATCTCCAGGAGACGACGAGTGAGAATCGGTCGCGCGTGCAGGCGCTGTTCGAAGTGCTCAATCGCCACGGCGCGGGGCGCGCCCTGCCGTCACTGGAGACCGTCGGCCCGGAGACGCCGCCGATCGTGCTACACGAGGTGCGGCTGCTCGCGGGGCTGGAGTCGCTGTTCACGCCGCGCCTCCGCCGGAGCGCCGGGGAGATCGAGCCGCTCGACGACGAGGCCGGCGAAGATCAGCAGGACGACGCCGTGCGGCGCCTCCACGCGGCGATGCGCGACTCGCTCACCGTGGCCCGGGCGAATCGCTTCGTCGACCAGGTCCTGCCGCAGGGCGCGGCGTCGGTCGACTCGCGCGACATCAAGCTCCGGAGCGACGACGAGCTCGCGGATCTCATCGCCTGCCTGCTCCACGCGCACGCGGCGGAGGCGCACTATCGCGTGGCGGTGCCGCGCGCGCGGCTGGATGAGGATCGCTCCGAGTTCGACCGCAAGCTCACGTATCGCATCGAGCGCTTCACGCTTTCCCGCAAATGACGCCGGCGGCTCCCCTTTCCAACAGCCTGCTCGCGCGCCTCGGCGAGACGGATCGCGAGCGGCTCGGCGAAGCGTTGCGCCGGCTGGTGGCGCATGGCTCCATCCTCGGCCTGGAGCCGGGCCAGAGCGAGCTTTTCCACTGGTGCGACTTGAATCGCGAATGGGTCGAGGACTTCGCGGGCCTGCTCGAGCTGAAGCTGTTCTGGGATCGCGAGGCGCGCACGGTGCAGGCGGTGCCGCTGTCGCACGCCTTCACGCTGCACCTGAAGATGGACGCGACCTTGGTGCTGCTCACGCTGTGGTACGAGTTCGACACGGCGGTGCGCGACCGGGGCGAGGCGCCGCCGATCCGGCTGACGGTGAAGCAGCTCAACGACGCGCTGAGCACGAAGTTCGAGCCGCTCGCGCGGCATCTGCCGAGCCCCACGCGGCTGCGCGATATCCTCACGCTCGCGCGCCGCAAGAACCTGCTGCGTTACCTGCCGGCGGAGAATCCGGCGGACGCGACGATCGAGGTGCTGCCGACGCTCAAGCGCGTGATCGCCTTTCAAAACCTGGAGGAATGGACGCGCCAGGCGGGGCGCTTCCTCTCGACGGCGGCGGACGCGCCGGCGAAAGCTCCCGGGGAGAACGAGGAAGCCGGGGAAGGAGGCGACGCCGCATGAGCCGCGCCATTCGTCTCACGCGCATGCACGCGCTGAACTGGTACGGTTATCGCGACTCGATCAAGATCGAGGGGAACCTCCTGCTCGCGGGCGTCACCGGATCCGGAAAATCGATCCTGATGGATCTGCTGCAGTACGTGCTCGTCGGCGACCTGCGGCTGGTGCGGTTCAACCAATCCGCGACGGGCGACCGCTCCGACCGGTCGCTCAAGGGTTATTGTCTCGGAGACACGAAGCAGGAGGAGGCGGGGGTGACGCAATACATGCGCGACCGCGCGATCTCCTATGTGGCGCTGGAGTTCACCTGGCCGCGGGGGAAGAAGGTCGAGACGTGGGGGTTTCGGATCGAGTTTGCGAGCGCCGCGGAGACGCAGGGGCGCGTCTCGCCGTTCTTCGTGCCAGCGGCGCTGGAGCGGGGCGATTTCCTGGACGCGGAGCGGGTCCCGCTGGAGCATGGCGCCTTCAAGGCGATGGTGGAATCGCACGCGGCGGACGACGGGGTGAAAGGCCGCGTCTACGCGGAGCTCGGCGAATATCTCGCGCACATGGCGCAGCCGGCGCACCTGAACTTCGATCGCTCAGTCCTGCGCAGCCTGCTGCCGACCGCGATGTCGTTCACCTTTCTGCGCAGCTTCAACGACTTCTGCCGGCACTTCATCCTCAGCGCGGACCGGCTCGACGTGCGCGACGTGACCGACAGCTACCGCGCCTTCCTACGGTACGAGTCGGATCTGCGCTTGTTGAACGATCAATTCGTGCGGCTGCGGGCGATCTGCGGGCTGTCCGCGGAGCACGGGAACGCGGCGCGGGAGTCGATCCTCGCGCGCTACCTGGAAGCCGAGTTGCGGCACCAGCACGCGCGGGAATTGCTGCGGATCGACGAGGAGCGGTTCGCCGCTCTGAGGGCGGCGTGCGCGGAGGAGGAAGGCCGGCTCACCGACCTGCTGGAGCGATTGATCCCCGCGCAGGAGCTGGAGCTGGAGCGGCTCAAGAACGCGATCCGTGAGACGCCCGACGGCCCGCTCTATCTGGAAATCAAAGCACGGAACCAGCAGCTCGCGCACGAAATCGAGCGCCTCCGGCAAACGGGGCGCACGGTGGACTCCGCGCTGCAGGCGCGCGTGCGCGGGGCGCGGGCGTGGTTGTATGAATTGGAGAAGCTCCCGCTCAAACTGGAGCGGAGGAATCTGGAGGCGGTGGAGCGCGCGGTCGCGGCGCTGGAGGCGGGAGGCGTTGCCGGTTTCGGCCCGGCCTTCCGCGCGCTCAGCGCGACGGCGCAAACCGTGGCGGCGGAGCTGAGCCGGCAGGCGCAGGGGCCGCTCGCGCAGCTCGCCAAAATCCGGCGCGAGCTGGGCGAGTTGAACGAGGCGATCCGCGCGCTCGATCTCGGCCGGCTGCCGATGTCGACCCGGCTGCTCGACGCGCTCAACCACGCGCTGCTCGCGGCGGGGCCCGAGCTTCCGGCGCGGCATTTGCGCGAGCTGTGCGAGGTGCGCGAGAGCGAGGAACGCTGGCGGCCGGCGATCGAGGTCGCTTTCACGCGCAAGTTCGCGGTGGTTGTCGCGCCGGAGCATTACGACACCGCCGAGGCGATCTATCACGAGTTGCGGGAGGAGTCGCGCGGCGAGTCGCTCGTGAATCCCGCGAAGGCGTTAAAGATGCAGATCGCCATCCAGCCGGGCTCGCTGGCGGAGAAGCTCGTCGCCACGCATCCCGTGGCGCAGGCAATCGTCAGCCGGCTGTTCGGCGAGCTGCGCTGCGTCGAGCGGCGCGAGGAGTTGCGCGAACACGACGCCGCGATCACGCCCGACGGCTTCATGTCGCGCGGCGCGTTCGTCGAGCGGCCGCGGCATTACGACAACCTCCCCTTCGTCGGCCAGCGCGGCCTGCAGCAGCAGCTCGCGTGGAAGCAAAAACAGCGCGACGAGCTCGCGACCGAGGAGCGGAGGTTGAAGCCGCTGGAGGAGGATCTCCAGGCGGCGCAGTCGAAGTGGCGCGAGGTGTTCGACCCGCCGCCGTCGCTGTGGGAGGATCTCGCGCGAGCGTCCGAGCTGCCGAAGCGCGAGGAGGAGCTGCGGGCAAACATCGATCGCTTGAAACTGATCGACCGCGCCAAGCTGGACGACCTGGCGCAGCGCCAGCAGGAGCTGGAGCTCGCCCTGCACAAGCTGCGGGATGAGCAGCGCGCGCTCGATCGCAGCGAGCGGCGGCTGGAGTTTCGCCGGCTGGAGAAAGACCTGGAACTGCGACGCACGGCCGAGCAGGAGGCGAAGGAGCGCTTCGCACGCGCGCAGGAGACCGACGTCTCGCCCTGGCTGCCGCAGCTCGCAGCGCTGCGCGCCGAGATGCTGGCCCGGTATCCGCAGCCCGATGCCGCGGCGGAGAAATGCGCCGACCTTTTCCATCAGCGCGACAAGGAGGCGGTGGAGAAATGGCAGCAACTGATTGCCGCGCGGCGCGAGCTGGCGATGACGCATCCGCGGTTCGACGACCTGTCGGTGGAGGCGCCGGACAACGCGGCCTACGACAAGCAATTTGCGAAGTTGGACGAGAGCGAGATCCCCGACTACACGGGGAAAGCCGAGCGCGAGCGCAAGACCTGGGCGACACTTTTCCGCACGCAGGTGCTGGAGAAACTGCGCAACGCGCTCTTCGAGGTGGAGAACACGCGGGTGCTGCTCAATGGCTATCTCAAGCGCCCCATCGGCAACAACCGCTACCGGATCATCAAGTGGTCGAACCCCGATTTCGCGCTCTACCATCGCCTGCTCGACGCGAGCGCGCTGGCCCATGCGGATGAGCTTTTTTTCGCCGCCGGCGAGGCCGATCTGCGCGAGGCGGTGAAGCAGTTTCTGCATCTACTGGTCGATCAGCCGGACAGCGTCGAGGCGGGGCGGCTGCTCGATTACCGGCACTATTACGAGTACGACATGGAGGTCGAAGATCTCGGCGAGGACGGCGAGGTGAAGGCGACTTCGCGGGTCGACCGGCAGAGCGGCAAGTTCAGCGGCGGTGAAAACCAGTCGCCCTATTTCATCGCGATCCTCGCGAGCTACCTGCGCGCCTACAAACGCCACGACACGCGCACGAAGCAGCCGTCGCTGGCGCTCGTGCCGATCGACGAGGCCTTTTCCAAGCTGAGCGGGGAGCGGATCAAGGACTGCATCGAGGCGCTGGCGGCGCTGGATCTGCAAGGCGTCTTCTCGATGAGTACGGGCAACATCCCGTACGCGTTCGAGCATTGCGACAGCCTCGTGGTCGTGGCGAAGGAAGAGACGCGGAGCGGCAAGCGCGTGCGCATCCGCAATGTGCCGGTGAGCCTGCACAAGGACTCGCCGGAAGCGCGCCGGCTGCTGAACCTGGAGGATTGACGGCGTGAAGCTGCGCTCGCCGATCTTCACCGCGCTGGCGGCGATCTACGCGGAGTCGCAAGCGGGCCGCACGGGCCGGGGGACGATGGACGTGCAGCCCTCGTGGAGCGACCTGGAGGAGAAACTCGGGCACCGCCTCGAAGGCGAGGAATACGACCTCGCGCTCGCGGAATTGCGGAGGTGCGACGGCACGATCCTCAAGCTGGAATGGGATCACCCGCGGGCGAGGACGACGCTGCACAAGATACGGCTGTCGCCCGCGCACGAAGGCGCCTTCTTTGACGCGCTCGGCCTCGAATCGCCGACCGCATTGCGCGCCCGGTGGAGCGCGCTCTTTGAACAGGCCGCGACCTGGCCGGTGGATGTGGCCTACGAAGCGGAGTGGCGCGACTTCTGCATTCGCCGCGCCGAGCAGTCGCGGCACTGGGAAGAGATGCCCCCTTTTCGCCAGCGCAACTTTCGCGAGGCCGAGCCCCTCCTCGACACGACCGCGCGTCTGCTCGCATGGCGCGGCTGCAATCTCGTGCGCTGGGTGAGCAGCTTCCTCTGCGCCGACTCGAAGCGGCTGGAGCGAAGGCGGGGGACACTGGAGGCGCTCGTGCGCGAGGCGAGCGGCGGGCGCATCGCGGATTTCGCGAGCCACGGAATCCTGCCGATGCCGCGCGAGGCCGAAGTGGCCGGCCCTCTCCAATTGCGCATCGCGGGCCGGCTCTTCGATTGCGAAGCCCAAGAGGTCGCGACCCTCTCGCTGGCCGACCTGGAACGCGCGGCGCTCGTGCACTGCGCTGCGGCGCGCTGCTTGACGGTGGAGAACAAGACGGTCTTCCACGACCTCACGCGCAAAGGGAGCGGCGACCTGATCATTCGCACCAGCTTTCCCAACGCCGCCACGCTGGCCTTGATTGCCCTGCTGCCCGCGACGATCGAGTTCTGGCATTTCGGCGACACCGACCCCTCGGGTTTCCACATCCTCGAGGATCTCCGCCGGCGGAGCGGCCGCCCGTTCCGCCCGTTTCGCATGGAGGTGCGGCCGCGTGCCGCCACGCGCTTGCTCACGGCGGCGGAGCGGCAACTGCTGACGAGGCTCGCACACTCGTTGGAGCTGGTGGAATCACGCCAGGAAATCGCGGCCCTGCTCGAGGCCGGCACGGTCGGGGCGTTTGAGCAGGAGGAGCATCAGCCCGCTCCGCTCGGCGAGTGGCCGTTCTATTGAGCCGCCGGCGGTGTCACTTCGCCGGACAATTCCCGAAGTTCACCCGCCTCCACCCTTGCATTCCTCCGCGCCTCATCCTATGTCGCCGCGATGAACGAACCAGCGATCGGTGTCATCGGGGGGAGCGGGCTTTACCATTTGGAGGGGCTGACGGGCCAGACGCTCCACGCGGTGGAGACGCCGTGGGGGCCGCCTTCGGATGTCATCCACGGCGGTCGGCTCGCGGGGCGGCAGATCTACTTTTTGCCACGGCATGGGACGGGGCATCGCATCCTGCCGCATGAACTGAATCACCGCGCCAATATCTATGCGCTGAAGTCGCTCGGGGTGCGCTGGATCGTTTGCGTGACGGCGGTGGGGAGCCTTCAGGAGCGGTATGCGCCGCGCGACATCGTGTTGCCGGATCAGTTCTTCGATCGCACGAGCCGGCGGCTGGAGCACACGTTTTTCGGCGGCGGGGTGGCGGCGCACGTGGCGTTCGCGGAGCCGGTCTCGACCGGATTGCGGAACCTGCTGGCCGAGGCGGCACGCGAGGCGGGGGTGACGGTCCACAATGGCGGCACGTACGTGAACATGGACGGGCCCGCCTTCTCCACGCGGGCCGAGAGCAACGCGAACCGGCAGCTCGGGTTCGATGTCGTCGGGATGACGAATGTCGGCGAGGCGAAGCTGGCGCGCGAGGCGGAGATCGCGCTCGCGACGCTGGCGATGATCACGGATTACGACTGCTGGAAAGTGGAGGAGGAGCCGGTGACTTCCGCCGCGGTCTTCGCGCACCTGACGCACAATGCGGCGACGGCGAAGCGCATCCTGGAGCTGGTCATTCCGCGCATTCCGACCGTGCCGGACTGGCCGGAGCACCGGGCGCTCGACGGCGCGCTGGTGACGGACAAGAAGCTCTGGCCGGCGGCGACGGTGGAGAAGCTGCGGGAGATCGTGGGGCGGTTTTTGTAAAGGCTACGCAAACCTTTCGACTTCCCCCGCCCACTTCGCTAGCTAGTTGACGCGATTTCATTTCGACTCTCTCTTTCCGCACTCTTTTCTATGGCACGACCTTTCTCTCTCGCCGCTTGTGTGGCCGTTGCGATGCTGCCGATGGCCTGTGTCGCGCAGACGCCGGAAGGCACTCCCGCGGCGCCCGCAACCGGCGCGCCGGCGACGGAGCCGACGCCCGCCGCGCCTTCGCACAAGATCACCTACTCGTCGTGCCACGTCGACGGGCCGTTCATCGCGATGACCTTTGACGACGGCCCGCACGTCGCAAATACGCCGCGGCTGCTCGACATGCTGAAGGAGCGCCACATCCACGCGACCTTCTTCATGTGCGGGGAAAACGTGGTGCAGTATCCGGCGCTCCTCAAGCGGATGGTCGCCGAGGGGCACGAGGTGGCGAACCACTCCTGGAACCATCCGCAACTGAACAAGATGAAGGAGGAGGCGGTGCGCTCGCAGCTCCAGCGGACGCACGACGCGATCGTCGCGGCGTGCGGGGTGAAGCCGGTGCTGATGCGGCCGCCGTACGGCGCCTTCACCGAGCCGCAGCAGCGCTGGTCCTTCGGCGAGTTCGGCTACAAGTGCATCCTCTGGGACGTCGATCCGCTCGACTGGAAGGTGCGCAACGCCGCGCACGTGGAGAGCGAAATTCTCAAGCAGACGGTCGCGGGCTCGATCGTCCTCTCGCACGACATCCACAAGACGACGATCGACGCGATGCCGGCGACGCTCGATGCGCTGGCCGCGAAGGGGTTCAAGTTCGTGACGGTCTCCGAGTTGATCGAGAAAGATCGCCCCGTGCCGCCGAAGCCGAAGGCGACACCGGCCGGGAAGAAAGGGGCCGCCACGCCCGCGCCGGCGACGCCCGCGCCCCACGCTGAACCGGCCGCCCCGGCGACCCCGCCCGCGCCCGCCGCCCCTGCGCCCGCGCCGGCCGCGCCGACGGTGACCCTGCCTCCCGCGCTGCGCGGTTCGCCGCGCTAGCGGTGCGCGGTTTATGATCGCGGACGCTTACCTGCAAAGCCGCGCGGAGCTCGGGACCGCGCTCACGACACTCAGCTCGCTCGCGCAGGATCTGCGCGCGCCGGCGCAGACGCTCGAGACGCTGCAATCGCTGCAGCAGAGCCTGCGCGAGCCGTTCCTCTTCGTGGTCGCGGGCGAGGTGAAGGCGGGCAAGTCTTCGCTGCTCAACGCGCTCTTCGGCCGCGACTTTTGCCGCGTGGACGTGCTCCCCGCGACGGACAAGGTTTACCTGTTCAAATTCGGCGAGGAGGAGAAGACGATCCACCTCTCGGACAAGCTCGCCGAGTGCTATCGCGACGCGCCGTTCCTGAAGGATTTCAACATCGTCGACACGCCGGGGACGAACACGATCGTGGCCGAGCATCAGACGATCTCGGAGGGTTTTCTGCCGCTGGCGGACCTCGTGCTGTTCGTGTTTTCGGCGGTCAATCCGTGGGCGGCGAGCGCGTGGGATTTCCTGAAGCTGATCTCGAAGAAGTGGCTCAAGCGCGTGGTCTTCGTGCTCCAGCAAAGCGACCTGCGCGACCCGGAGGAGATCGCCAGCATCATCAAGCATCTCGAGCAGACGATGATGGAAAAGCTGGGCCAGGCGTGCCCGATTTTCCCCGTGGCCGCGAAGAAGGCCTTCCAGGCGAAGACGAGCGGGCTCCCCGCGCCGGCGGTCGCCGCGGCGCTGGCGCAAAGCGGGTTCGACAAGCTGGAGAGTTACATCAACGACTCCGTCGCGACCGGCGAGGCGCGGCTCGGCAAGCTCCGCTCGGTCGCGCAGACGGCGCAGGTGTTGTTGCGCGATCTTGGCGGGAAAGTGCGCGAGGCGATGGAGGTGGTGGAGAACGACACGCGCCGGCTGGCGGAGCTCGACCACTCGCTGGTCGCCCGCAAGGAGCAGAGCGTGCGGCAGCTCGGCGGCGTGGTCTGGACGCTGCAGCAGAGCTACGACAAGGCGCAAAAGCGCGGTGAGGAGATGCTCGAAAAGAAGCTGACGATCACGAACACGTTCAAGCTGATCATCGGCAAAGGCGACTGGCGTTACGACTTTCAGAAGAAGCTCGAGGACCAGCTCCGCGAGACGCTGCAACGGCAGATCGGCAACTCGCTGGAGCTGCTGGAGGGCGACTTGCGCGGCGTCTGGCAGCAGCTCCAGGAGACGCTCGCCCACGGCTTTTCCGAGAAGCATCGCGGTTCGGTGACGACTCTCCCGGACTTCGTCGACAAACGCCAGGAGCTGCTCCGCAAGATCGAGCTGACGCTGCTGGAGAAGGGGACCTCGCAACAAGTCGAGCAACAGCTCGGCGAGCTCTTCGAGGAGGCGGCGAACTGGCTGCGCATACCCGCCGGCGTCACCGCCATCGGCGGCGTGGCGTCGGTGCTCGCCATCGTCCTGTCGCACGCGGCCGTGCTCGATATCACCGGCTCGATCGCGGGCGTGGGCGCGGTGACGGGCGGCGTGATCGCGATCATGAAACGCCGCAAGATCATGGAGGAATTTCGCCGGCAGATGAGCGAGAAGCGCGACTCCACGCTCGCCGGCGTGGAGGATCATCTGCGCCACTCGATCGACCGCTTTTACCAGGACCTGGGCGGCTTGTTTCAGCCGCTGCAGAGCTTCTGCACCGCGCAACGCAAGCTCTACGAACCGATGCTCACGCGGTTGCGCGAACTGGAGGACGGCCTGCAGCGGCAGAGCGCATATCTCATGAGCGCGGCGCGGGGGTAGGCGAAAGCGCTCGCGTAAAGCGTGGCGGCCGGTACAGTCAACGCATGTTTTCCCGTCCTTCTTCGCGAGTTCTTGTGCCGGCGCTCTCGTTCTTCTTGTCGGCCGTCTGTGGCTTTGCCGGGCCGACCCCGGAGGAATTGGCGTATCGAATGCAGCGGGCCGTGCTGGGAACCCAGGACCTGGCGGAGATTCAGCAGATTCTGAAGCTGGGCTTCGACGTGAACGCGCCGATCGGCTGCGGAACTTTCTCCTCGGTGAACGGGGCGGTGCACGTGGGCAACGTGGCGATGCTCCAGTTGCTGCTGAAGGCGGGGGCCAGGCCGCGCTCGCTCGACGACGCGGCCTTTCACGCGAACCCGGAGACGGCTTACGCCATGACGAAGGCACTGCTGGAGGCCGGCGCCGATGCCAACCGGAAAATCTACTACATGAACGACCCGGTGAAGCATCCGGTGCCGATGAGCACGCCGTTGCATCGCGCGGCCTGGCGGGGCAACCTGAAGGTCGTCGAGCTGCTGCTGCAAGAACCGGGGGTCGAGGTCGACGTGATGAATATGGATGGGAGCACGGCCTTGATGTCGGCGGTGGCGAAAGAGAACGACGACGTGGTCCGCGTGCTGTTGGACCATGGCGCGAACCCGAAGTTGCAGAACAATAAGGGCCGCTCGGCGATCGACGTGGCGCAGGACGCGATTCGGAAGCGGGAGGCGACGCTGCGGATGCTCAGCGATGCGCCGGCACCGGCGCGCAA
Organism: Chthoniobacteraceae bacterium; assembly: GCA_035997375.1. Lineage (GTDB taxonomy): Bacteria > Verrucomicrobiota > Verrucomicrobiia > Chthoniobacterales > Chthoniobacteraceae > DASYIS01. The sequence goes on along the minus strand of DASYIS010000406.1, from coordinate 544 downwards.
GGAAGGAGCGGGACTGACGAGCACAGCGCAGCCGTGAGTACGCTTTCAAAAAACGAAGGCGCTGGTTTTCTCTCCGAAATCGGGTATCGATTCTTCCATGAGTGGCATCACGTTTATGGTCGATTCGAAAGGAACAAAGACGGCAGCGGTGATCGACCTCCGCCGGCACGGCAAACTCTGGGAGGACTTCTATGATCGGATGCTGGTGGAGTCGCGCGCGAACGAGCCGCGCGAGAGTCTCGAAACGGTGAAACGGCGGCTGAAGATCGCCAAGGCGCGTGGCTGACTACGCCGTCACCATTGCCCGGTCGGCGCGCAAAGAAATCGAAGCGCTGCCCTCCTCGATGGCCGATCGAATTCTGGCGCGCATCGAAGCTCTGATGAAGGCTCCGAGATCTGCGGGCGTGATCAAGCTGAACGGCAAGATGGAGCTTTGGCGAGCGCGAGTTGGCGATTACCGAATCGTCTACAGCATAGACGATGTTCGAAAGGTCATCGACATCTCCGCCGTGAGGCATCGGCGGGATGTTTATCGCGACCTGTG
>DASYIS010000405.1:0-14444 GCA_035997375.1 Chthoniobacteraceae bacterium | reverse complement strand
TGAATTCTCTGACATGCAAAGCACCAGCACGCGCGAATGCTCCAGCCCTTCCTCGATCTTTCTGGGAATGTTGTCGCCGTGTTTGATCATCCATTCATCGAACCACACCTTCACCCCGTCCTTCCGCAATCGTTCTGCCAGCGGGCGCACCACGGCCTTGTCCCTCGCGCTGTGGCTCAGGAAGACGTCGTATGCGAAATCGTCTGACATGGGGTTTACACGAGTTCTCGCTCGGGACTGAGGCCGGCGTCCTTGGCGATGTCACCCATCGTGAAGGCGTTGATCGCCGTGTGGCGAGGGATGATCAAGCGCACGCGACCGTTGGACATGACTGTGTGCTTGCCTTCGCGGGCGATGTGAAACCCGAGCCTGGTGAAAACCCGGACGGCGGTGGCGTGGCTGATGCCGGGAAGCTTGGGCATGGCTCACACGACCACGAGATCCTCTTCGACCTTCGACACGCCGGACTCCTCCGCCTCGACCTGCAGCCACTCGCGGATGGCGTCCTTGATGTTCTCCACGGCTTCCTCCCGCGTCGCACCTTGGGAATGGCAGCCGGGCAGCGCAGGGCAACTGACCGCCCATCCTTCGTCGGATTGAATCAGTCGAATTCGATACTGCATGACTTTTGATCGCTCAAATTCAGGAAAGATGCAATGCGCGCGTGCGTTGGTGGCCGCTGTGGGCTCGGGCAGACGCCGGAAATCAAACGGCTCAAGCGCGTTCATGCTGCTTCGGCGGGCGCGGTCGCCAACTCCGTCGTGAGTTGCTCGATCTCGGTCTGGAGACGGCGAATTTCTTCCAACGGTCCTTCGGCCAGGATGGCGAAGGTGCGCGGTTGTCCGGGGAGATGCTCGCGGCGCAACGCAGCGAGCGCGGCGTTCATGTTTTCCAATTGCTCTACGGTCTGGGTGAGGATGGCTGCTTTGTTCATATGCTCAGTCGCAGTTGGAGCGCTTCGCGCGGCTCCGCGCCGCCGGTCCGCTGTGCCCGATCGTACGCGCGTACGCGGGCGGGAGCCGGCTGCGTCGAGGGACCGCCGGCGCGACGCCGGATCGCGCGGCTTGAATTGGAGGCGGTACTTCACAGGCGGGAAAGATTTCCCGGGCAAAAGCTATCGGCCGTCCACGAGAGCCGCCAGCTTCAACACCGTCGCCCAATTCCGCGCCGTGCCGCCGTCCTTGAGCAGGCGGGCGAGCGCGGTGTTCAACGGGCTTTCGAGCACGCTGTTCGGGAACCAAGCATAGGCGGCGCGGTCGCCCAAGGCCAACGCTTCCGGCGACCAATCCTCCTTGAGCAGCGGCCGCAGCTTCGCGAGATCCGCGGGGTTGGGGATGAAGGTCACCATGGCGCGCGAGGGGTTCTCGGCGAACTGCGGGAAGGGCATCCCGGCGACGATCTGGTGCAGATCCGCGGCGGAGAAGACGAAGACGCGCGCGGTGACGTGAAGCCGGGACGCGAGGGCGCGCTCGATCTGCGCGGCGAGCTCGCCGCGGTGGCCGGCGGGGACGGTGAAGACGGCGTTGCCGCTGTTCAGGAGCGTGCGGACTTCGCTGAAGCCGAGGCCCTCGAGCAGTGCGCGGAGGTCGGCCATCGCGACGCGCTTGGCGCGGCCGACGTTGATGCCGCGAAGGAGGGCGAGGGCGTTGGGCATGGGGTGGGCGTTAGGTGGGTACGGTCCATATTGTCCACTCGGTCAATCCCGTCCACACAGTCCATTGTTCGGGAGGGTGGACCAGATGGACCTTATGGACTAAATGGACGAGCCGCACTCAAGCCCGGCGCTCCTCTAAGAACCCCCGCCGCTCGCGCGTCTCCCTCCAACACCCGGCGCCTCCCCAAAAACCCCTCCCTCCCGCCCTTCCGCAAAATCGCCGTTTCCCTCATCGTTGGGTATTGCCTTTCCCTACGCCACCCCCGTTAATGCGCCGCCTCCTCGCTCTATGACGACCTCCCCGAATTCCGCTCCTCTCCCCTCCGACGATGTCGATGCGATCGACGAATTACGCAACGTCTACGGCCAGCTCAGCACCGAGCTGAAGAAAGTCATCGTCGGCCAGGACAAGGTCGTCGAGCAACTCGCGATCTGCCTCTTCGCGCGCGGGCATGCGCTGCTCATGGGCGTGCCGGGGCTGGCGAAGACGCTGCTCATCTCGCGCCTCGCGGAGACGATGTCGCTTTCGTTTTCGCGCATCCAGTTCACGCCGGACCTCATGCCGATGGACATTACCGGCACCGACATTTTGCAGGAGCTGCCGGGCGGCAAGCGCGCGTTCGAGTTCGCCAAGGGGCCTGTCTTCGCGAATGTCGTGCTCGCCGACGAAATCAACCGCGCGCCGGCCAAGACCCAGGCGGCGATGCTCGAGGCGATGCAGGAACACCGCGTCACCGTCGCGGGCCGCACCTACACGCTGGAGTCGCCGTTCTTCGTCCTCGCGACGCAGAACCCGATCGAGCAGGAAGGGACCTACCCGCTGCCCGAGGCGCAACTCGACCGCTTCATGTTCATGATCGGCGTCGACTACCCTTCGCGCGAAGAGGAGATTTCGATCGCGCGCACCACGACCGGCGGCGTGATTCCGCGGCTCGAGCACGTGCTGACCGGCGAGCGCGTCATCGCTTTCCAAAACCTAGTGCGCCGCGTGCCGGTGCCGGATCACCTGTACGAGTTCGCGGTCGATCTCGCCCGCCGCACCCGGCCGAAGAGCGCCGAGGCGCCGGCCTGGTTGAAGCCGCTCGTGAGCTGGGGCGCCGGCCCGCGCGCCGTGCAAAATCTCGTCCTCGGCGCGAAGGCCCGCGCGGCGCTCTACGGCAGCTACGTCGTGCGGATGGAGGACATCATCGAGTGCGCCGACCCGGTGCTGCGCCATCGCGTCATGACCACCTTCACCGCGGAGAGCGAGGGCATTTCCAGCCGCGACGTGGCGAAACGCCTGGTGGAAGAATTGAGCAAGGCCGCCTAAGCTCTCGCTCCCCCCATGGCCGAGGGCAAACGCTCCTTTCTCGAACCGACCGTGCTCGCGCGGCTGCTCGCCTTGCCGCTGCATGCGCGCCAGGCGATGCTCGGCAACGTCTCGGGCAAGCATCGCAGCCCGATCCGCGGCTCGTCGCTCGAGTTTGCGCAGTACCGCAAGTACGTGCCGGGCGACGACACGCGCCGGCTCGACTGGCGCACCTGGGGCCGCAGCGACCGCTTCTACATCAAGGAATTCGAGGCCGACACGAACCTCCGCCTCTGCCTGCTCATGGACACGAGCGGCTCGATGAATTTCGGTCCGGCGGGTGCGACGCGCTTCGACTACGCCAAGCGCCTCGGCGGGACGATGGCCTACCTCGCCGCGCAGCAGGGCGACGCCGTCGGGCTCTGGAGCATCGCCAAGCCCTCGATCGAAATCGCCGCGCGCCGCGGGGCCACGCATCTCGGCCTCGTGCTCGATCAGCTCTCCGGCTTGCAATGCGCCGGCGGCACCACGCTCATCGCCTCGCTGCACGATGCCGCGGAGAAGATCCGCCAGCGCGCGCTGGTCACGATTTTCTCCGATCTCTTCGTCCCGCCGGCGGAGCTCAAGGTTGCGATCGAGCATCTCCGTTTTCGCCGGCACGACGTTTCCATCTTTCATCTGCTCGACCAGCAGGAGCTCGACTTCGATTTCGACCGGCCGGCGCGGTTCGTCGACCTCGAGGGCGGCGAGCCGGTGCTCGCGGACCCGTCGCTCATCGCGCGCAACTACCGCGAGGCCGTGCGCATCTATCTTAGCGAAATCGATGAGATCGTGCGCACCACCGCGATCGATTATCATCGCGTCAAAATGCATGAGAAATACGACGACGTGCTCGTCCGTTTTCTCCTGGGCCGCATGCCGAAGGGGGAACGGTAAATGACGTTCCTCGCCCCTGCTCTGCTCGTCGCGCTGCCACTCGCGCTGCTGCCGATCATCATCCATCTCATTCACCTCTACCGGCGGCGGCAGGTGAAATGGGCGGCCATGATGTTCCTCTTCATGGCGCAACGGATGAACCGCGGCTTCTCGCGGCTGCGCCAGGTGCTCATTCTCGCGCTGCGCGTGCTCGCGGTCGCGGCGATTCTTTTTGTCATCACGCGCCCGCTCGCCGGCGGCTGGCTCGGGCTCACCGGCGGCGCGCCGGACACCGTGCTCATCCTGCTCGACCGCTCCGCGAGCATGGAGCAGACGAATCTCAACACCGGCGTCAGTAAGCGGATGGCGGGCCTACGCAATCTCAGCAAGGCGATCAACGATGCGGTGGGCTCGCGCTCGCGGCTGGTGCTGATCGATGGCGCGCTGAATCAGCCGCTGCCGCTCGACAAGGCTTCCGCGCTCACCGATCTCCCGCAGACCGAGGCGACCGAGACCGAGACCGACATTCCCGCGCTGATGCAGAGCGCGCTCGACTACATCACGACGAACAAGACCGGGCGTACGGACGTCTGGCTGATGAGCGATCTGCAGCGCAGCGACTGGGACGCCGCGAGCGGCCGCTGGGCCACGTTGCGGTCGGCGTTTGCCACGCTGCAAGGCGTGCGTTTCCACATCCTCACCTACCCGCAGCCGGCGGTCGAAGACCTCGGCGTGACGGTGGAAAAAGTCACGCGCCGGGTCACGAGTGAGAAGGCCGAGCTGCTGCTCGATCTCCACGTCACGCGCCAGGTCGAGCATCCGCAGCCGGTCGAAGTGCCGCTGCGTTTCATCGTCAACGGCGCCTCCACCACGGCGAAGGTCACCTTGAAGGAGAACCAGCTCGCGCTGCAGGCCTACTCGATCCCGATCGACAAATCGCTCACCCGCGGCTGGGGCCGCGTCGAGTTGCCGGTCGATTCGTTCCCCGCGAACAACGTCTTCTATTTCGTCTTCGACGAGGCCCCGGTGCTCCGCTCGTTCATCGTCACCGACGACCAGACCGAGGCGCTCCCGTTGAAGGCGCTGCTCACCGCGCCGGCCGATCCCACGCGGCAATACGCGGCCGCCGTCCTGCCGACCCGCCGCGCCGCGGAGATCCCGTGGGATGACGCGTCGCTCATCGTCTGGCAGGCGCCGGTGCCCGCGGAGACCGAGGCGATCGCGCGGCAGATGCAGGGGTTCGTCGCCGCGGGCCGCACGCTGATTTTCCTGCCGCCGGAGAACCCCGACAGCAACGCGCTCTTCGGCCTCCACTGGACCACCTGGTCGCCCGCCGGCCAGCCCCAGACCGTCGAGACGTGGCGCAACGACGCCGATCTGCTCGCCAACACGCGCGACGGCGCCTCCCTGCCGGTCGGCACGCTCGAGATCACGCGGCATTGCAACATCGCGGGGGAGGGCATCCCGCTCGCCACGCTGGCCGGCCACGAGCCGCTGCTCATGCGCGCGACGCAGGCGCAGGGCGGGCGCGTCTATTTCCTCGGCACCATGACGGGGCCGGGCGGCTCCAGCCTGGCGCGCGACGGCGTGGTGCTCTTCGCGGCGCTGCACCGGGGGCTCAGCGAAGGTGCGAAGACGATCGGCAAGGCGCAGCAGCATTACGCCTCCGTGACCGCGCTCGGCCCGGATGTCAGCCAATGGCATTCCGCGATCATGCTTTCCGACCGCCCGGTCGGCGCGAGCCTGGCGCTGCATTCGGGCGTCGTCGCGTCCGACGACAAGCTCGTCGCGTTGAACCGCCCGCCCGGTGAAGACGTGACCGAGACCGTCTCGACCAATGCGCTGAACGAGCTGTTCGCCGGCCTCGATTTCCGCGTGCTGACCGATTCGCTCGACGCCGAGCGCAGTCTCACCAGCGAAATCTGGCGCACCTTCCTGCTCGCCATGGCCGCCGCGCTCGTCCTTGAGGCGCTCCTCTGCATGCCCCCGCAACGCGAAATCATCCGCCCCGTTGAGCCGAAACCCGAGCGGGAGCCGCAACCCGTATGAAGGCCGGTACCCACACCCTCGTATTCACCCCGTCGCCGACCTCGGTCACGGTCTCGATCGTTTTCGTCCTGGTCGTCGCCGGGCTCGCGCTCATGGCGTGGCGGCGGAGCGGCTGGCGCTACTCCACCGGCTGGCTGGAGACCTTGCGCGTCCTCATTGCGATCCTCATCGCGGTCACGCTCAACCAGCCGGAATGGCGCGAAGTCTTCGAGCCGGAGAGCAAGCCGGCGCTCGTCATCCTGACCGACACTTCGCGCTCGATGGAGACGCGCGACATCCTCGATCCGGCGGCGCCGAAAGCCGAGCCGAAGCGCCGCGCCGATGTCGTCACGCCGCTCGCGAATCTGGCCGCTTGGGAGGAGTTGAAGAAGCGGATGGATATCTCCGTCGAGCCGTTCTCGTCCGGCGAGGCGACCGGCGCCGAGGGGACCGACATCAACACCGCGCTCACACAGGTCAGCGAAAAAAACGCGCAGCTCGCGGCGGTTGTCCTGCTGAGCGACGGCGACTGGAACACCGGCGACGCGCCCTCGCAGGCCGCGACGCGTCTGCGCATGCGCGGCGTCCCGGTTTTCACTGTGCCGATCGGCGCCGAGTCGAAACTGCCCGATGTCGAGCTGACTTCGTTTGAAGTGCCCGCCTTCGCGATCGCCGGCAAGCCGCTCCGCATCCCGTTCACGATCGACAGTTCGCTCCCGCGCGAGGAGACGGCGAACCTGGAGATGGTCTCCTCCACCGGCGAGATCGTGACGAAAACCGTCGTGATCCCCGCGATGGGCCGCATGCAGGATGTCATCACCTGGAAGCCGGACCACGTCGGCGAGATGAAGCTCACGCTGAAAGTCCCGAAGATCGGCAACGAGCTGTTCATGGAGAACAACGCCATCGAGGCGCCGCTCTCCGTGCGCAAGGAGCAGCTCAAGGTGCTCGTCATCGAATCATTCCCGCGCTGGGAGTATAGATACTTGCGCAACGCGCTGGAGCGCGATCCCGGCGTGCAGGTCAACTGCCTGCTCTACCAGCCGGATGTCGGCACCCCCGGCGAGGGCCGCGGCTATCTCGCGGCGTTTCCGAAGGACGAAGAGCTCGCGAAATACGACGTGGTTTTCCTCGGCGACGTCGGCGTGACCAAAGGCGAGCTGACCAACGAGCAGTGCGAGTCGCTGCAAAAGCTGGTGCGCGACCAGGCCGCCGGCCTGGTCTTCCTGCCGGGCATGCGCGGCACCGAGGCGACCCTGCAAAACACCCCGCTCGCCGACCTCGTCCCGGTCGTCTGGGACGAAGGCCAGCCGCGCGGCTGGGGCACGAGCTCGCCCGGCCGTCTCACCCTCACCGAGGCCGGCATGCACAGCCTGCTCACCAAGCTCGACGACAGCGAGGAAGCGAGCGCGCGTGTCTGGCAGACGCTCCCCGGCTTCCAATGGTACGCCCCCGCCGTCCGCGCCAAGGCCGGCACGGAAATCCTCGCGACCCACAACAACGAGACCAACCGCTTCGGGCGCATCCCGCTCCTCGTCACAAAGACGCACGGCGCGGGCAAGATCCTCTTCATGGGGACCGACGGCGCATGGCGCTGGCGGCGCGGGGTCGAAGACAAATTTCACTACCGCTTCTGGGGCCAGGTCGTCCGCTGGATGGCGTATCAGCGCAACATGTCCGCCGGCGACACGATGCGCCTCTTCTATTCGCCCGACCGCCCGCACACCGGCTCCACGCTCACGCTGAACGCGAACGTCACCAGCGCCACCGGCGAACCGCTCCGTGACGGCCACGTCGTCGCGCAGATCACCCCGCCTTCCGGCAAGACTGCGAGTGTCCGCCTCCTGCCCGCCGGCGAGGATGCGTGGGGACTCTTCACCGGCATCTTCCACGCCGTCGAGCCGGGCGAGCACCGCGTCCGCCTCACCTGCGCCGAGGCCGGCTCCGCGCTCGAGTCGACGATCTCCGTGCAAGGGACGAGCAAGGAAAAGCTCGGCCAGCCCGCGAAGTACGACGTCATGCGCGAGATCGCCCAGATCACCCGCGGCCGGATGCTCGAGACCGCCGACCCCGAAGTCATCCTGAAAGCCATCGCCGCCCTCCCGCAGCCCGACCCAACGGAGCGCCGCCTGCAAATCTGGGCCCACCCCGCGTGGGCGGGGACGCTCATCTTTTTGCTGGGCGTGTTCTGGGTGGGGCGGAAGGCCGCGGGGGCGTTTTAGGCAGCGGAGGCAAGCGACTCGCAACAACTTCGCACCGGGCGATTGCTCAGCAAGGGTAGTGGTAAGAGCCCAAGCCAGTGTGTTGCTGAAAATATTGATGCAGTTCTCCGGCTCCTTCAGTACCCTCATCAGATGTCCCCTCGATTCAGCAAGGTGCTTTCGGAACTCCTTCCGAAGGATCGAGATTCTGTGCAGGAATGGCTCTCCAGTTGGAAGACGCTTGGCAATCCGGCCGCCCAGATTGCGGAGAACGTGGAAAACGAGTCGGCGCTGTCGGAGGACCGTCTTGCCGACTTTCTGCGGGAAGCAGCGGAGCGGTGGCGCCATGGCGGGATTAGCCTCGACGCCTTTGCTGAAATATTGTGCACCCCACGCCAGCGTTACGGCGGCACCCTCAATCCTCCTGCGCCGCAATGGGTGGGGCGGGTCGAGAAGATCGGCACCTTCCTGTACCGTCGACAGCAGGCGGAAATGGGTGTCAGCCAGGAGTCCCTGCTCCGCGAACTCGCGCTCGCCGTGAATGAGCCAGCCGCCCTGCCTCGACAGATGGACGCTGATTTGATGATGTGCGCCGCCGTGGCAGCTCTTCCGATGGAGCCCGAATCCGGCAGCATCTTCACCATGTTCCGGGAGGACCGAACCTCGGCCGCCTTCGACGATGACCTTCGCCGGCGGGAGCGCGCCATCCAGTTGCTGGGGCTCGGCCTTTTCCCGCAGGAGGCATGGGCGCTTGCCATCACTTACCAGCCCGGACCGGCCGGACTTGCGCTCCATGTGCCCACGATATGCGACGCCGGCAGCTACCATTATTTTCGCCCGGCGCCCGCTGCCGCCGGCAGCGATCCTGAGCATGGACTGACCTGCCCTCTGGCAGATTGCGTCGGGGGAGCAGGCAAGCCCGAAGTGGTGCATCGAGATTGCGGCTGGCTATTTGTGGGTCTTGTCTGATGATATGGAGTGCATGAATGGCACGGCGGTGGATCCAGAGTTTCAGAGGTTCCTCTCCGAGTTGTCGGAAGTCGAATTTGCGGATTGGCTAAGACAAGCCTTGAGAGGCGCGCCCGCTCCGCTGCCCCGCTTTGCCCCGGGTGACCCCCCCGCGGCGGAACTTGCCGCCATGCCGGGTACCCTGCCGCTCGTTCTGGCCACCCGCTTCCAGACAGCCTTGACTCTCCTTCTGAAAAGATTCGCTTCGCAGCCCACAGCGTGGCCGGCCGGCGAAGTGGAGCAACTGCTGGCTCTGGCCGACGCTCTCGGTACCCGCGCCATGCCGGGCCGCGAGCCTTGGGATCTCGGCCTGGAGTTTTCGCTTAAACCGCTGGTGGAAAGCCGCCCGGCCGATTTCGACGCCTTGCCGATTCGCCTTCGGCTGAACACCCTTGCCCTTCTGGGGGCGAATCCCTGCACCTTGCCGGGCGAATTCTGGCAGCGGCTGTACGATCGCGATCCTGAGTATCGGCCCGCAGCGTGGCGTGGCATGCTGCGATGCGACTGGTCGCGCGCCTGCCGTTGTCTGAGCACTTATCCCCCCAGTGAGACGGCGCTCCGGCCACTGGTCCATCACGCCCGCTATGCGATGCAGCGAATTCAGAAGGATGAAAGCGGACACCTGCGTCTCCAGTTTAGTCAGGGCCTTGGTGCCGCTCACGGTCGCGTCCGGCAGGTGATCGAAAGGGAGGCGGAACGGCTTGGCTCCGGCGTCTTCGCGCAACCCGTGAGCTTTTTACCGAACGAGGGTTGGAGCGATTTGGTCTGCTTCTGGCTCCGCCTCAGCCTTGGCGAAGATAAGGCGCTGCGGGACGAAAGGGGCGAATTAGTCTCCGCCGCGTGTTTGGCCAACTTGGAACAAATTCTGCGCACCACGTTCACCGACCCAAAGCTTGCGACCTACACCGCGGCGGAGAAATTTGGGTGGGCAGAGACGCGTCTGCGCATGCGCTACGCAGAGCCTGCACCTGAATTGAAACTGTTGGATTTCGCGACGTCGCCCGAGGCGCTCGCCGAGGCCGCGCGCCACTTGCATGCACCTGAATTGAAAATGCTGGATTTCGCAACTGGCCCGAAAAAAGAGCGCGTGCCTGAGCGGGTCGCGACCGGCGGGATGGCCGAGCCTCTGAACCGGCAAGTTCGCTCGATCCTAGCCGCCATCGCGGCGTGAAGCCCTCGATGACCATCGGCTGCCAGTCGTCGTTCCTCCCGGGCGTCTATCAGGGGACGATGGTCAACTCGCAGGTGACCGATCCGGACCTTGATGGATCGAATGGTCAGGCGCCCCCGCCCCACCCCGAGTCAGTCGTTGTAGTGCCCCCAGCAAGCGAGCACCTTGACCGTCCTCGTTTCGTGGAGGATCGCGTAGACAAGCCGGTGCTGCTGGTTGATTCGGCGTGAGAACATCCCCTTCAAATCGCCGTCCAGCTTTTTGAAGGGCGGAGGGCTCTGGTAGGGGTCGCGCTTGAGGACGTCCACCAACATTTTCACCCGCGTTGGCAGGTTTCGAAGCCCGCACCGTTTCAACCGCTGCCAGTCCTCCTCCGCATGCGGCGCGTAGCAGATGCGCCACTCGTTCATTCGAGGCTCGCTAGGCACTGTTCCAGCGGAGTATTCATCGCCTCCAGCAGTCGCGCTTTCATTTTGGGATGCTGCAGGAGGTTCGATTCCGTCTCGTCGGGCTCGTCCCAACGCACATCAATGTCGCCAAACTCCGTGCGAATTGCCTCCATCAGGGCCTTGAAGGCTTGATCTTTGCTCACGTATTCCGTCTTGTGATCGGAATTCTTCTCGAAGTCCATGCTCGTTGCCCGGAGCACGGAATGATAAATCCAAGGGACAGAACGAAGGGCGGAGGACGTGCTGTGGCGGGCCTTTTTCCAGAGCCGCACCCCGGCCTCACGAAAAAAGTCGTCGCCCAGTTCCGTAATTTCCAGTGGCACTTCGCCCTCCTCACCCGGAAAAATATATGGCATCATTACGTCAGCGATTACCAAATCGGGCGCCGTGTCGCCCCCTTCAACCTTTTCCATCTGTTCCAGTGCCTGCCGTTCGGTCGAGATGCGCCGGATATGGATGTCGGCTAACGAGGCGTTCAAACCTCCGCACAAAACGTCACGGTAAATGCGGTCATCGTCGATGACCCAGACATTCTTCAGTGGTTTGGAGACGGGTGCGGCGGCGCTCATGGCTTCGAGTTGTTAAAATTCCAGTCGGATCTCGGTCGTCCCCTCTTTGTCGGTCGGAACGACCACGACACGACCTGAGTGAGCTTTCATAATCCGATCCACAATATACAAGCCCAAACCGCTGCCGCTACCAGTTTTTCCTGCCAGCCGCGGACCCCGCCAGCGGCGTTCCAGACACTTGCCCTCCTCCCCGGGCTCAATGCGCTCCCCGCGATTCGTGATCGCCAGGTTGAACTTGCCGGTGCGACTTCGCGTGCCAAAAATGCGCACTGCTCCACGGACGTGGCTGTACTTTTCCGCATTGTCCAGCAGATTGTAGATCGCTTCCGCGATGAGATCTTTGTCCACCGTGAGGACGTCCGGCGCGTGCCGGAGAATCGAGTGGTCGAGGACCTCAAACTTGAGAAATCGCTCTTCGAGGGACGACCTCGCCACGTCGCTACTGAGCAGCAGGAGCAAATTTACCAACTCCTCGGCCAAAAGATCCTCCTTCTTGAGATGGGGCTCACGTCCGCTCGCGATATCGGCGAAAGTGTTGATCAGCTTTGAGGCGAGGTCCGCGCGCCGCAGGCTGGTCTCGAGCAAACCGATGTCCATCGGAAGTCGGTAGCTGTTGGAGATTTCGACGAGCTTCCGCGCGGCGTTGAGCGGAGTCTTGATCTGATGCGCCGCGTCCTCAAAAGCCTGCACCGTTCTCCGCTCGTCCTCGACTTCTTTTCGCATCGCGTCCAAGGTCGCCCGGCGTTTCTCTTCATCCTTTCGTGCGATCTCTGCCGCATGCGCTCTATTCTTTTCGTCTTCCAGCAGATGGGCATGCTGCATGCCCACCAGCCGGCCGATAATGCCCATCAACCTTCCGGCATACGGGGGGAACGCGCTTTTACTTCGCGCATCCAGGACGCCGTAAATGGTTTCCTTGTGGTCCTTGATCGGTGCGATGATGAGTTCTTTTACCCTGCGGAAAGAAATGTTGATCCTAGAATCCGCAGCGGTGAAACGCTGGGTACGTTTTGAATTGAAGACCAACGCGGCGCCATTCGTTTCGAGCACGTCTCCAAGTGGAAATGTTTCGGTGAGCCCGGTCGGGTCCTTGAGCTCCTTCATCGCGTCCACGGAAGCTGCCGCAAAAATGAGGTTCTTCCCAGTCGAGTCGAGCATGCGCGAAGTATTGATGTCCGCACCCGGAATCAGATGATCGATCAGGTCGAGAGCCTTGGCGAGGTGTTGATTCCGCTGTTTGTCATGCAGAAGCACTTCATACTTGGGTTCCGCGGGCGCCCCTTCCTCCAGTTCGTCCCAGTGATGGGCCTCCCACCAGGCCGCCAGGTTTTGGCTGAAGCTCTGGCAAACCATATAGAGCAATTCAGCGTCTTCCCCATGGTAAGTCACGGGGCCGTATTGGCGAATCCGGCAACGGACGAAGCCAAAAATCTCTTCGCCGGCCGCGAGGCGGGCGTACATCATCGAATGCGGGGGGGCCTCCTGGTCGGACAGACCTTCCTCCTCGAGCGTTTCGCCTGAGACTCCCTGCGACTTGTGACCCTCAAAGGTCGGGAAACGGCGCTGCCACTCCACGACCTCATCTTCTGGATGACGGATGTCCGCAATGCGAATGGCTTCGTCCACGAGGAGGCACAGGCCGCTGAATCCTTCATCCATCGCCTCGTGGCGATAGAACTTCTGGGTGACTCGCTCATGGCGGCCCTTTGTCGTAAACCAGCACCGATAGAAGCGGGGATCTTCCTTTCTACGGAGGAAAATCGACAGCTCAAGCGAACGAAACGCCCGCTGGAGTACGGTCCCAAACCGTGAAATCGTCTGGCGCAGGCAGTCTTCCCACTCGGCCGCGTTGCTCGGGGGAGCGTGGCTGGCGATAATTTCCTCCGTCTTGCGGAAGAGCTCCAAGGCGTCGTGATCACGGGTCGCGCGGAAGAGGAGCGGAATGGAGCCGCAAATGGTCTTCAGGGTCTCCAACTGCTCCGGCGTGAAGGCCCCGTCGTCCACCGCTCCCGGTTTCGAGTCCGGACGTGGTCCCCTGCGATACAGGTTGAGTGAACCGGTCCAACCGTCGTCCTTCTCGTCCGAGGAACGCTTCACTTCAACCTTGCACGCGATGGTGCGATTGATGCCACGAGTGACGAGGAAGGGGTGGTAGGCGTTCGGATTTCCACTCGCCACAAGATCCTGGTCGACGCATTCGCCCGTCTCCATGGCCCGCCTGGCGCAGGTACCGGAGGTAGCCATGCGCGACAGGGTGATCCTCTTTTCGTCCTGATACCAGCCGGCCAACATTAGGAATTCGTCCTTGGTTGTTCGCTTACGCCAAAGACACGCGCCAAAGCTCCCGGTGGCCTTAGCGACAGCCCGCATCAACCGCGTCATGCCACCGACCTCGTCGTCGGGCACCACTTCCAAAGCGGCGCGGATGAGAGGCGCAAAATCAATCGCCAAAGCTGGAGATTCTGGTGGCATCGTGAATTCCACGAACATACGGCCATCGGGCGGCGATGCTACTCCGAATCTCGGGCTGCGGAGAAGCTTTCATCTCTTCGCCGCCCGCCCGTCGCGCCCGCCGCTCAGCGCCCCGCCTTCGCGCCCAGCTTGTATAGCACCGCGCTCCCGCCGCCCTGCGGCAACACGAAGAGCGTGTTCCCATCCGGCGAGAGCGCGGTGAACAGGGTCATGGTCGCGGAGGGGATTTGCTGGAGGGCCGCGCCGGTCTTCGTGTTGGTGATCGTGATTGCGTTCTTCGCGCTGGGCTGCGTGTTCCAGCTGCCCCACGCGAGCTTCGAGCCGTCCTGGTTGAAGCTCCCCTTCGAAAAACCATCGAGCTTGAGGCGGGCCGCCTGTTTGCCATCGGCCACGGTGTAGAAGTAGAGTCCCGCCGAGATGAAGCTGCCGGCGAAGTACTTTTTGCCGTCGGGAGTGAAACCGATGACGTCGATCATCGCCGGATTCGGGTTGAACTCCTGCGGCGTGCTCTTCTTCACCTCCGGTTGCTGTTTGGCCGTCGCGCCTGAGATCAGGTCGTAGATGGTGAAGCCGCCGCCGTGGCCCGCGACGGCGACCAGCATCTTCCCATCGGGCGAGAGCGCGAGCACCTGCAGCGGCTGCGGGAAGACGATGCTCTTCACGAGCTTGCCGTCGGCGAGGTTCCAGAT
>DASYIS010000404.1:0-7780 GCA_035997375.1 Chthoniobacteraceae bacterium | reverse complement strand
TGACGAATGACGAATGACGAATGACGAATGAGCCGTCCGTTCGTCGATCGTTATTGGGAGCCAGTTTGATCACCATCTCCGGCTTCCCGCTCAAGGCCATCCGCCTCCGCCAGGAGGCTCGCGCCTTCCTTCCCACCGAGTTCCCGGGCCAGCGCCCGGAGCGCTCCGGCGAGCCGGCGCTGCGTTCTGGACCAAGCTGCCGGGTCCCGCTCTCGCGTGCGGACCTCCAGGGTCCGCCGATAAGACGCCACCGAGGTTTCCAGCAGGCGGCGCTGCTCCGCGACCTCGGGGCGCGTCCCCAGAGCCAGATAGGCGTAGCCGAGGCTGTCCTGGGTGTTCGCCCAGTCAGCCGGCGCCTCGTCGCGCGAGAGGACTTCGAGCGCCGCCTGGCAGGTGGCCACGGCTTCGGCCAGCAGCCGGCGCCCCTCCGCTCCATCGGTTAGCGCTCCCTGTTCAGCAAGGGTAAAGCCGTAGTTATTCTGCATCCGCCCCCAAGCCTGCGGCATTTGCGCGCGGGGATGCAGCGTCAGCAGGACGCGATAGGCCGCAGCCGACTCGCCCAGCCGGCGCGCACCCTGCGCCCCGCCCAGGCGCCGGCCGCGCTGGGCGAGCAGGCCCGCGAGGCCCCCTTGCGTCGCCATCCACGGGCGCGGCGAGTTCTCCCGCGAGCGTGCTTCCAACGAGGCGCGATAGGCGGCGGTCGCTTCGGCGTACAGCCGCTCACTCTCCGCGCCGTCCGCCCGGTCCCCGAGGAGTTGCAGGGCGGAGCCGAGGGCGCTCTGCAAATCCGCCCAGTCATCCGGCTGATGCTCGCGCGTGCGGAGCTGGAGCGCCGCGCGGTAGGCCGTCGCCGACTCCTGGAGCAAACGGCCGCCCACCGGCCCTGGCGCCTGGGTTCCCTGCTGAGCGAGCGCCAGCCCGAGGTCGGTCTGCGTGCCGGCCCAGTCCTCCGGCGTCTTCTCCCTCGTGAAAAAAGTCAGCGCCGCGCGGTATTCGGCCACCGCCTCCGCGAGCGTGCTCCGGGCGTCCTCTCCAGTGAGCAGACCGCTCCAGGCGAAGAGCGCGTTTCCCAGTCGGCGCCGCGTCAGCGCGATCTGCGAGGGCGTCCGCTTGATTCGCGTCTCCAGCGCAGCGCGCAACGCGGCGACCGCCTCCTCCAGCAGCGGCGCGCGCTCCGCGGCCGGCGAGTGTTGGGCCTGGAACCAGAGCGCGTCGCCGAGACAATGTTGGTTCGTCGCCCATTTGGCCGCCGAACGCTCCGGCGAGCGCGCCTCGAGGGCCGCGCGCCACGCCGCCACCGCCTCCGCCAGCTGGCGCCGACATTCCTCCGCCGGCGCCCGGTCGGCTTGTGCGTACCGTGCGAGCCCCCGTTCAAATTGTAGATCCGCCCAATCCTCCGGCGCCGCCGCCCGCGTCCGCACTTCCAGCGCGGAGTCGTAGGCCGCCACGGTCTCCGCGAAAAGCCGGTCCCTGGCCTCGCCGCCCGCGTGGAGGGCCTGCGCGCGCAAGACATGGCCGAGACTCTGCTGCAACGCGGCCCACACCTGCGGCGCGCGCTTCCGCGTCTGGTATGCCAGCGCCGCGCGGAAGGCGACGGCCGCCTCGCCCAGCCTCTGCCGCCCTTGCTCACCCAGCCCCGGCATCGCCTGCTCCAGCGTCCCCAGCGCCTCGAGCGTCCGGCCCAAGGTGCGCTGGAGTGACGCCCAATTCTGCGCGAAGGCCCGCCGTGTGCAGACCTCCAGCGCGCCGCGGAACGCCGCGGCGGCTTCTTCCAGCACCGCCAGCCTTTCCGCCCCCGACAGGAATCGACCCTCCTCGAACATCACATCGCCGAGGTAGCGGAGCGCCCGCGCCCAGGCGATGGGCGAGAGGCGCCGGTCGGTCGCGGTTGCCGTCGCGCGGCAAAGGTCCGCCACCTCGAGCCGCCGCCGGCGCGCCTCCTCGCGCTCGCACAGCCCGGCGCGAACGATGAGCAGCCGGGCCAGCGCATTGCGCGGCTCCGCCCACGGACTGCTCGCCTGGACGGCCGCCCGCAGGTCCGCCTCGGCTTCGTCGAACCGCAGATCAAGCGCCAGCAAAGCCGCGAGCAACAGTTGCTCGTGCAGTAGCGCAATGAGCTCAGCCTGTGCGGGCTCCCCCTCCTGCCGAAGCTCATCGATCCGTGCTGCGCGCGCCGCGCGCCCGGACTCCAGCAGCCGTATCGCCTCGACCACGCCCGTGGCCCCGAGCAGCCGGCTCACGGCGGCGGCGTAGTCGTCGTTTGCCTCGCCGCGGTTGAACGCCTGCATCATGCGCTCAACGATTTCCTGGGCATCGCGCGCCAGCCGGTCGCGGGTTTTCTCCCATCGGGGGATCTCCTGGCGGGGGGAGCTCGACCCGTCGCCGGCGCGAGGATTCCGCTGGGCGACGAGACTGGCCGTCGCCTCGGCGACGCGCCGGCGAGCGTGTTCCGCCAAACGGCCGGCGAGGCCCGCGGCATCGGCCTTGAGCGCCCGCCACGTGTTTTTGATCAACAAGGAGCTCACCGCAATACGTCCCGCTAAGCCACCAATTCCTTGATCACGCCCGAGCTGTCCCCATGCCGCTCGGCCTCGATTCCGATGCCGTGGAGCAGGGTGAGCCAGGCGTTGCAGAGCGGGGTGTCCTTGGAGACGACGAGGTTGTGGCCGAGCTTGATCCCGGCGCCGCCGCCGGTGAGGAGGGTGGGGCAGTTGTCCAGGTAATGCTCGCTGCGGATGTTGCTGCCGTAGGCGAGCGCGACGTGGTCGAACAGGCGGCTGCCGTCGGCTTCCTTCGTGGCCTTGAGTTTGTCGAGCAGGCCGGCGAGGAGCTCGCTCTGGGCCGTGTCGCGGCGCTGCGAGGCGTCGAGCTTTTCGCCCATCGTCGAGTGGTAGTGGCTCATGTCGTGCGGCGCGACTTTGATCTCCATGCTGGTGAGCAGCGTGCTCACGGGCTGGCGGTAGGTGAGGACGCGGGTGCTGTCGGTTCGCAGCGCGGCGATCATGATGTCGTACATGATCGCGATCTCCTCGCGGCCGGCCAGGGTCGGCTTCGGCTCGGCGAGATCGGTCTTCGGCTGCGGCACGCCGATCCATTGCTCGTCCTTGCTCAGGCGCGTCTCGATGTCGCGGATGCCTTGGAAATATTCATCGAGCTTGGCGGTGTCGTTCTTGCCGAGGCCGCGCTGCAGATCGCGCGCGTTTTCCAGCACGGTGTCGAGCACGCTCCGCCGCTGCGCGAGCATGGCTTTCTGTTGCTCAATGGGCGTGGTGTCCTTGGCAAAGAGACGGTGGTAGGCGGAGAGCGGGCCGTTTTGGCCGGCGATCGGTTTGCCGCTGACGTCCCACGCCATGGAGAGTCCGGGGCCGTGTCCGGACGCCTCCGCGTTTTCCGCGCCATTGAGTTGGATCGAGGCGAAGCGCGTGTCGAGCCCGAGCTTCGCGGCCGCCACCTGGTCGGCGGAGATGCTGTTGTGAAAGCTCTGCCCCGGCGCGGCAAAACGGTTCGCGCCGGTGAGCCACATCGTGCTGCCCGCGTGGCCCATGTTGGAGTACTTGTTCCAAAGCCCCTGCACAATGGAGAAGTCCGCCTTGTGCCGCGCGAGCGGTTTCAGGCCGTCGGGCAAAACGTAGTCGGCGCCCGGCTGGTTGATATCAGGGAACCACGACTCGGTGGTGATCCCCCAGCCGAAGCCGAGAAAGATCAGGCGCTTCGGCGGTGTGGCCGGCGTAGCCGCGGAGGCAAAGCGCCGAAAGCCGAGCGAATCGAGCACGGGCAACGCGATGACCGCCGTGCTGGAGCGGAGAAAGTGGCGGCGGCTGAGCGAGGTCTTCATGGGCTTCGAGACTACTTATCCCGGAATGCCGGAATGGATAGGCGCAAAGTGGCGAGCGGGCAGCAAGTAATCAGTCATCCGTGGGCAGTAAGCTGCGGATTTCAGAAAACGCTCCTTCCGCTCGGGCAGCGACTCCGCTCAAGGACGCGCCGGGGAATCGGGCAAGAAGAGGACGCGCAGTCTTCCAGAGGGCGGCGGCTCGGTGGGCAGAGGAACGGCAAAGCTCGAGCTCCCGGTGAGGCCGCGGATCGTGGCGGGGACTTCGCGCGGCAGGATATGCGCCGTGACGCGGGCGACTTCCCGGCCGCGGCGATCGAGCACCAGCACCTCGATATGGCCGGTGGCGTTGTGCATCATACTCCAGTTTTTCACCGTGCCGGAGACGAGAACGTGATCGGCATAGCGAGTGAGACGGGCGGAGGCAACCTGGCCCGCGCCTCCGGTGCCGAGTTCGATCGGCACCTGAGGCGGTGGTGAAGAGATGGCGCAGCCGGCGACGCCCAGCCCAACCGCACCTGCGAGCGCAAGGTTGAGCAGCGAGCGCACGATGAAGTGAGAAAGGTCGAACATGGTTGGTGGGATGAGGGGTTGACCAAGTCAGAATAAAGACCGCACGCGAGCGCCCGCGCGGCAGAGAATGAGGAGCACGGTGCTGCAAACGACGGTGCAGTCGCCGAGGGGGAAGTCCCATTGGTACGCGTAGTGGTAGCCGGCGGCGGCTGCGATGAGGCCGGCGGCGATCGACCAGGCGAGGTGGGTGCGGAGGCTGCGGGCGAAGGCGGCGGCGGTGAGCGCCGGGAGGACGAGAAAGCCGAAAGTAACAAGCGGGCCGACGGCGGCGACCGAGACGCCGATGACACAGCCATTGAGCAGGGCGAGGAGCATGACCCAGCCACCGACGCGGACGCGCGCGACGGCGGCGAAGTCGGGATCGGTGAGGATGAGGAGCAGGCGCCGGCGGAGGGCGAGGGCGACGGCTCCGGTAATGGCGAGGGAGACGGCGAGCAGCCGGAGCGCTTCGTCGCTAATGAGGATGAGGCGGCCGTGGAAGAGGTCGCTGAGGTAAGTTTCGCCGATGGCGTTGCTCGAAAGCATGAGATTGGCGGCGGCGAAGGAGGCGAGGTAGGCGACGGCGAGCCACGCCTCGGAGAGGTGGCGGCCGGCGCGCTGAATGGCCGAGAGGAAGAGCAGGGTCGGGACGGCGAAGAGGAGGGCGCCCGCGGCGGCGCGCGCGGAGTCGTCGGCAAAATGGGTGGTCCAACTCCAGCCGAGCGCGCTGCCGAGGAAGAGAAACGCAATGCCGGCCATCGAGATTTGCGGAACGGCGAGGCCGAGCAGGATGGAGCGCCCCAGGATTAGGTGGCGGCCGGTGATGGGCAGAGAAAGGCCGAGGAAGAGCGCGGCGAGGAGCGCCTTGGGGATCGAGTCGGGAATCATGAGGACCAGTCCTCCTGCCGCGCCGTGAAGCGCTCGGGGTTGACGACTTCGCACGTGCCGCGCTGGACCCAGAGCAGCCGCGTGGCGATGGCTAGGAAAGGCGCGAACTCGTGGGTGACGAGCAGAGCGGTGAGGCCGCGCTCGCGGTTGAGCTTCGCGAGCAGTTCCGAAAGCGCGCCCTGCGTCACGCGATCGACGCCGGCGGTCGGCTCATCGAGGAGGAGGCAGGTCGGGTTCAAGGCGAGGGCGCGGGCGAGGAGGACGCGCTGGCGCTGCCCGCCGGAGAGTTGGGCGAATGGCTTGCGCGCAAATTCCACGGCGTGACAGGCCTCCAGGCACTCGTAGACCCAGGCGCGGCGACCGCCGAAGATCGTCTGCCAAAACGGGAGGGCCGCGGCCGCGCCGCACTCGACGACTTCCCGCGCGGTGATCGGCAGGGCGTGCTCAACCGCCGCCTGCTGCGGCACGTAGCCGAACCGGACCTCGCCGGCTTGGCGCTCGCCGGCGAGCAAGGGAATGAGGCCGGCGATCGAGCGCAGCAGCGTTGTCTTACCGCCGCCGTTCGGGCCGCCGATGACGATGAAATCACCGGCGGCCACGGCCAGGCCCAGCTTGTCGAGCACGACGTCGCGCCCGTAGCCGAGCGTCGCGTCTCGGAGTTGCAGCAGCGGCTCGCCCACCTTATTTGGCGGAGGCGAAGGCGTTGACGATGGCGTCGATCATCGCGATGTAATCGCCGGCGTCCTTGGTGCCGTTGACGAGGATCGGCACGCTGACGACGCGGGCGCCGGTGCGTTTCGCCAGCTCGTTTGGCACGCGGTCGCTGTAGAAGCTCTCCTTGACGATGAGCTTCACTCCTTCGCTCTGCATCCGCGCCGCGAGCTCGTCGATGTAGCGCGGCCCGGGCTCGATGCCGGGTTTCGGCTGGATGGTGCCGACCTGCTGGAGGCCGAAGCGCGCGGCGAAGTAGATCAGGTCCGGGTGATAGGAGACGAACTTGATCCCCTTGCCGCCAATCTTCGCCCGCCACTGCGGGATCTTCGCGCCGAGTTGCGCGCTGTACACCGCCGCGTTGGCTTTGAACTTCGCCGCGCTCGCCGGGGCCAGTTCGGAGAGTTTGTCGGCGATGACCCGCACCATCATCTGGCCCTGGACGGGGTCGGTGTTGTAGTGCGGATTGCCGTTGGGATGCACGTCGCCTTCGCTGCGGTCGAGGCTCTTGGGCACCTCGAGCACCCGGACGCCGCCGGAGAGATCGAGGAAGCCCGAGCCGCCGGCCTGAATGCGGGCATTGCGCGACTCGGCACGCATCGCCGGCATATAGGCGTGCTCCAGGTCGAGGCCCATGACGATGAGCAGATCCGCCTGCTGGAGGCGGGTGATCGCGCTGGGGCGCATCGGCACGTTGTGCGGATCTTCGCGGCCGCTGGCGATCGCGAAGACATCGACCTGGTCGCCCCCGACCTTGCGGACGAACTCCGCGAGATCGGGAATGGTGGTGACAACCTTGAGCGGCGCGGCGTGCCCGGTGACGGCGAGGACCGCGGCGACGAGGGTGGTGAGAAGTGAGGTTTTCATGGGCAGCGATGGTGGATTTGAGCTAAGGCGAGAACGGGTGCTTGTGCGGCCCGAGGGTGATGGTCCATTGCAGGAAGGCCTGCCAGTCGTCGCGCGAGTTGGCGGCCACGAGCTGGTCTCCCTGGATGTAGCTCACTTCCAGCCGGAGCCGGTTGAACTCGCTGAGGTGGTAGTTTACGTAGGCGCTGTAGGTCCGAACGTTGTCGCCAATGCGCCCCACGCCATCGGGCACGCCGTCGCCGTCGAGGTTCTGCTCGCCGAACGCCCTGTCGTGCAGGTAATCGAAGCGCACGCCGGGTTGCCACGACTTGCCGAACTTGTATTGGGCGTAGACATAGCCGCCGTATGCATTCGCGCTGCCGGTGGTGCGGACTCCGGGCAGGAGCGCATCGTCGGAGAGCGCGCCGTGCGTGCGCGACCAGAGATACTCGCCACTCAACTCGAAGAGATCGTAGCTGTCGGGGCGCGGCGTCCATGAGAGTTTGAAATCACCGCTCGCGATCTGCCGCGCGCCGCGATCTCGTCCATGCGCGTAGTCCGCGCCGACATTGAGGTTCACCAGCGAGCCGAGCTCGAAGATCGTCGCCGCGCGTCCGTAGTACATCAGGTCGCCAAAGGTGCGGTGATCGCCGCTGTGAAAGGCGAAGTCGTCGCTCTCTCCATCGAGACGGGTGATCCCACTGGTGATCGGCACGTCGGCGCCGATGTTATCGACGATGCCACCGGTGAGCCGGATGTAGTGACCGATAGGGGGGATCCAACTGAACTCCAAGCCGCGCGCCTTGTCCTCGCCGCCAATAATGCGGTCTAGAGAAAGCGGGCGGTCGGTGAAGGGCAGATCGTGTGAGTGGACTTTGCCGAGGCGGGTGAAGTCGGCGAAGAACTGCCCCGCCTTGAGCTTGAGGCCGTACGGCAGCGCCGTCGTCTCGA
>DASYIS010000403.1:0-3553 GCA_035997375.1 Chthoniobacteraceae bacterium | reverse complement strand
GAGCCGCCGACCGGTCGGCGCTCCGCATACACCCGCTCGTAGCTTTGACGATCGACGTGCGCGCGGCGATTCGGCGAGGGCGCCGAATCGAGCACGCGAGGGCGCGTGCGCTCCCCGGGCCGCGTGCTGCGCACGCTTTGGTTGCGGCTTCGCCGCGCTGTGTTCATTCGTGTCCATTCGTGGTTCGGTTCAAGGGCTGCGCCGCGAAACGCGAAACAAAATCCCCGTTAGACTCCGCATAGGGGCGTCGCGAGAACGCCAACCCTGAGCCGCCGGGTCCCGCAAGGGGTGGAGCAGCGCCGGCTACCGGGGCAGGCTGGAAGCCTGCGGTACGGCAGGCGGGGACGCCTGCGCTACGACCGGGACGCAAAAACCCGCTGGGCATCGAAGCCGGCGATGCTAGATTCGGCGCCTTGCATGAAAGCAGTGTTTGAACTGATCCGGCGTGCCTTTCGCCACGAAGCCCCGTTGCATCCGGTCGATCGCCAGATGGCGAAGAAATGGATCAAGCAACGGCTCGTCGTCGTTTTCCCGTACCTGCGCAACAACCCCCGGGAACTGGAGAAAGCCTATCGCACGCTCGGCCTGGAGCCGCGCGAAGGCCGGGAGCTCGGCGAGGACGGCACGGTCTTCGAGGTGAAGCTGCCCGGCGGCGATCTGCCGGAGCAGTAGGGCTACGCGTCCGTCCATTTTCGATTTGCGCTTTGGCCGCGACTGCGAAGAATCGCCGTCCCTTTTTCATCCGCCGCCACACTACCTGCCATGCCCAAGCCTAAAATCCTCGTCGCCGATCCCATTTCCGAGCGCGGCATCAGCGAGCTCCAGGAGGGCGGGTTGCTCGATGTCACCGTCCAGACCGATATCAAAGCGGACGAGCTCCTCGCGGTCATCGGCGAGTACGATGCGCTCGTCGTGCGCTCGCGCACGAAGGCGAGGGCCGACCTCATTGCCGCCGGCACGAAGCTCCGCGTCATCGGCCGCGCGGGGGTCGGCACCGATAATGTCGACATCGATGCGGCGACGAAGCGCGGCATCATCGTGATGAATACGCCGGCGGGAAATACCATCTCCACGGCGGAGCACGCCTTCTCGCTGATGATGTCGCTCGCGCGCAACATCCCGCAGGCCGATGCGTGCGTGAAGGGCGGCGGCAAGTGGGAAGCCAAGCCGTTCCTGGGGGTCGAGCTGTGCGGGAAGACCCTCGCGATTCTCGGCATGGGCCGCATCGGCACGGAGTTTGCGCGGCGCGCCATCGCCTTCGGCATGCGCGTGCTGGCGTACGATCCGTACCTCTCGGCGAGCCGCGCGCGCAGCTTGCAAGTGGAGCTGGTCGAACGGCTGGATGAGATCATCCCGCAGGCCGATTTCCTCACGCTCCACATGCCGGCGACGGCGGAGACGAAGCACATGATCTCGCGCGAGCGCCTGGCCAAGGCGAAGAAAGAGCTGCGGATCGTCAACTGCGCACGCGGCGGCTTGATCGACGAGGAAGCGCTGTACGACGCGTTGAAGACCCGCCGCATCGCCGGCGCGGCATTCGATGTGTTCGAGGTCGAGCCGCCGCCGGCCGACTATCCCATGCTGGCGCTGCCGAACGTGATCTGCACCCCGCACCTCGGCGCGTCGACCGCGGAAGCGCAGGAAAACGTCGGGATCGAGGTCGCGCAGCAGGTGCGCGCCGCGTTGCTCTCGGGCGAGATTCGCAACGCGGTCAACATGCCGAACGTCGACGCGAAGACGATGGCGATCCTCGGGCCGCATATCCGGCTCGGCGAAAAGCTCGGCTTGTTCCTCTCGCAGATGGCGGCCAAGCGCTGCGACAGCCTCAACATCAATTACCACGGCAAGACCTACGAGATCGACACCACGCCGATCACGCGCTCGATTCTCGCGGGCTTCCTGCGGCAGGCCGGCGGGGGCGAGGTGAACCTGGTCAACGCGCCGGCCTTCGCGGCGAATCTCGGCCTCAAGATCACCGAGTCGCGCGAGACGAACGGGACGGAGTTTTCCGAGCTGATCGAGCTCACCGCGACCGGCGAAGGCGGCTGGGTGTCGCTGGCCGGCACGTTCTTCGGCAGCAACGCGCGGGTGGTCAAAATCAACGGACGGCACGTGGAGGCGAAGCCCGAGGGGGTCGTCTTCATCCTGGAGAACCACGACCGCCCCGGCATCGTCGGCCACATCGGCACGCTCTTCGGGAAGCACAACGTGAACATCGCCAGCATGTCGCTCAGCCGCACGGAGGAAGGCGGGCGCGCGCTCACCGTGCTCAACCTCGACTCGGTGCCGGGCGAAGATCTCGTCCGCGAGCTTCAGACGAACCCCGATATTTATTCCTCGCAAGTGGTCGTTCTTTAGAGGCATACATCCGGCTGACCGTCAAACCCCGTAGAACCCCACGTATGCTCGCTCTCTTCGACTTCCTCCACATCGGCAACCACGGCCTCATCTCCTCGCTCATCCTCGGCCTGATCATTGGCATCATCGCCAAGCTGCTCATGCCGGGCAAAGATCCGGGCGGCTGCGTCATCACCTCACTCCTCGGCATCGCGGGCGCGGCCATCGGCTCCCTGATCGCGTCGAAGGTGCTGGGATGGGAGGGCTCGTGGGGTGGGATCATCCTGGGCATCGTCGGCACCCTGATCCTGCTCGCGCTGTACCACGTGCTGTTTGTGAAGAAGGGGTCCTGAGTTCGCCGAAGAGGCCGCCGGCCGGTCACACGCCCTTTTCGGCGAAAACCGGGCTCAGCCTACTTTTAGCCGATCTCGTCCCTTCGGGACCGGTTGGCAGCTCTTGCGAGTGAGCCCCCCGCCGCTTTCGTCTATTCCGCCGCCCCGCTTCGGCGTATACTGGTCCCATGAAAGTCCTCCTCCGGTTTTTCACCTTCCTGCTTCTCCTCGCGTGCGCGGCGCCGGCCGCGGAGAAGGGGCCCGTCTATGTCGTGCCGGTGCGGACGGAGATTTCGCCGTCGCAATTCCTTTTCCTGCGCCGCGCGCTGAAGGACGCGGAGCGCGCGGGCGCGAGCGCCATCGTGCTCGACATGGATACCTATGGCGGGCGGCTCGACGCGGCGTCGGATTCGATGGATGCGCTGCTCAAGGTCGGCGTGCCGACTTACACCTACATCAACAGCAAGGCGCTCTCGGCCGGCTCGTTCATCGCGCTGGCCACCGGCAAGATCTACATGTCGCCCAATGGCGTGATCGGCGCGGCGGCCCCGGTCACTTCGCGCGGGCAGGATCTCGACTCGACGATGAGAGACAAGACGGTCTCCGCGGTGTCGGCGATGGTGCGGGCGGCGGCGGAAAAGGAGGGGCACAACCCGGCGCTCGCCGACTCGTTCATCCGCAAGGAGGCCGAGCTGAAGTTCGGCGACGTGGTGATCGACCGCCCGGACTCGCTGCTCACGCTCGATGCGCAGGAAGCGGCGCGCCAGTTCGACGGCAAGCCGCTCCTCGCCGAGGGCATCGCCGAGACTCTGGAAGAAATGCTGACGATGGCCGGGCTCAAGGCCGAGGTGCGCCGCCTCGAGCCGACCGGGTTCGAGCGGATC
>DASYIS010000402.1:0-4059 GCA_035997375.1 Chthoniobacteraceae bacterium | reverse complement strand
CGCTTTGTGAAGGCCGCAGCCTGCTGCGGGCGGGGCGGAGCAACTGGACGACACTCGTGGCTCCGCACCGCACGCAGCAGGCTGCGCCCCCCGCAAAGCGGCAGCAGGCTGCCGCAGTCCAAGGCCTTCGGCGCCGGCGCTCCATCCGCAGTCTGTTTCACCGCGATTTGGGGCGAATTTTGCGTGACAAAATCGGTCGTTTTCGACGGTTTTTGCGGCTCGCTCCGTAGGTAAAACGGACAAAAATGCAAATTCATGTAGGTGTTGTGAAAAGCCGTGTTTCGATTGATGGATGCTGCAACCACAACTCTCCGCATCACCCTCCGAAACCGCTGAATCCGCAACCCTCCGTCTCCTCCCCTCGCCGCGTCCTTTGCGGCTGGACGAGTTGACCCCGGAAGTCGCCAAGCTCATCTGCGACGTGATCCGCCTCGACGGGCTGGCCGACCATCACGCCGGCGCCTTGGCGAGCGTCCGCCGGGCCACGCTGGAGCGATGGAAAGCGGAGGACGAAGGATTCGCCCTCGCGCTGGAATTGGCGCGCGCGGAGTTCGAGTGGAAGCTGGTGCAAAAGATCAAGAACGCGTGCAAGCGCGACGGGACGCCGGATTGGCGTGCGCAGGTTTGGCTGCTCAAGAATTACTCCGCGGAGGGCGTGGTGAAGCCGGCGCGGGCCGCAAAGCCGGCGGGCGCGGACGCGCAAAAGCGCGCAAACCTTCCCGAAACTCCCGCCGCGCCACCGGCGCCGGCCGCCGCCCCGGCACGGACCGCTCAGGGGACTGAGCGGACCACGACGGAACGGTGCGCTCCACCAACCCCCGCAGAGCGGAGGAGGCCGGAAGGTGCGCGCGAAAATGCGGCAATCCTTCCCGAAACTCCCGTGCGCCCCGCCGGGTCGCCCTTGACCGGACGGATCGCCCCCGCCGGGAAAAATGCGCCATCCGTTCCCGAAACTACCCAGCCGGTGGGAGCGGCCGGGCAGCGCGCGGCGTAATTGTGTGAACTGCGAAGCTTGGCCAGGCCCGAATCACCCTCAGCCGTAACTATTCATTAGGCGCAGCCTCGCCACCGTAGCACGGGCATCCTGCCCGTGGGGCCGGCGGGCGTCTCGCCCGTCGAAACGGAGGCTCACCGTTTCGTGGTGCTCCAAGCAGCGGGCAGGATGCCCGCTGGCCCCACGGGCGGGACGCCCGTGCCACGGTGCCGCTCTGCCGCGGTTTTGTCGTTCGGCACGCCTGGCCTTGGTCACGCGCAGACGGCCCACAGGGCCGTGGCTACAACCGGAACTTCGCAGCCGCGCTTCTCGAAGGAGCGAAGGACATCGTCGCAAGAAAGGAACGCTCATTTGAATCAGCCCCGCACCCCGCACCCACGCCGCAAAAACAAATCCCTTTACACCCCTCCCCTCCATGTCCTATACGCCTTTCCGTGACTCTTTGGCATTGGTGGCATTCGTAAGACGGGCCTGAAGCCGGCATCTCGCCGGCTCCGTCGTCGCCATCGTGCGTCGAACTTTCCGGCCCGCTCGATCTCGTCAGACGCAGATCGCCGGGCCTTTTCCTTTCATCCCTTTCGCTCCATTCTTCCCTATGCAGACGCAGCTCAAATACAACGCCGACGGCCTCATCCCCGCGATCGTGCAGGACGCGGCCACCGGGCGCGTGCTCATGATGGCCTGGATGAATGAGAGCTCGCTCGGCTCCACGCTCGAGACGGGCCTCATGCACTACTGGAGCCGGTCGCGGAAGAAATTCTGGCTCAAGGGCGAAACCAGCGGCCACACCCAAAAGGTCGTGCGCTGGTTCAAGGATTGCGACGCCGACACGCTCCTTTTTCAGGTGGAGCAGACCGGCGGCGCGTGCCACACCGGCTTCGAGAGCTGCTTCTTCCAGGAGCTCGATCGCACGGGCGAACCGCGGCCCATTGCCGAGGAGAAGGTCTTCAACCCCGAGGAGGCGTACCACTCCGCATGAGCGCGCTTCTCTTGCAGCCGAGCCTCGAGGAGTTCCGCGCACTGGCGGAGCGGGGCAACCTCATTCCCGTCTACACCGACCTCGTCGCCGACGTGGAGACGCCGGTCTCGGCGTTTCAGAAGCTCGACCGCGGCGGCTCCTGCTTTTTGCTCGAGTCGGCTGAGGCGACGGGCGAACGCGGGCGCTTCTCGTTCGTCGGGTCGAATCCGAAGCTCATCTTCGAAAGCCACGGCCGGCGCATTCGCGTGACCGAGGGCGACGCCGTGCGCGAGTACGAGACCACGCGCGATCCGCTGCACGAACTGCAGCGACTCATGGAGGGCTACCGGCTGGTGAAGCCGGCGAATGCCAAGGTCTTTCCCGCGCCCTTTCACGGCGGCGCGGTCGGGTACCTGAGTTACGACATGGTGCGCTACTTCGAGCCGACAATTGGCGCGGCGGCGAAGGACGAGCTGCAGCTCCCGGAGTCGCTCTTCATGATCGCCGAGACCGTGCTGATCTTCGATCATCGCACGCGCGGCTTGCGCATCCTGAGCAACGCCGAGGTGCGCGACGGCAACACCGACGCGGCTTACGAAGAGGCGGCGCAGTGTATTCGCACCATCGTCGAGCGGCTGAGCCGGCCGGCCAATCTCCCGACGATCACGGCGCAGAAGCCGGTGCGCGCGGAGAACGCGGAGTTCCCCGGCAACACGACGCGCGAGGAGTATATGGAGATGGTCCGCACGGGGCAGGAATTCATCCGCGCCGGCGACATCTTCCAGTTCGTGCCGTCGCAGCGTTTCGCCGCTCCGTACACTGGCGACCCGCTGACGCTCTACCGCACGCTGCGGTTCGTGAATCCGTCGCCCTACATGTTCTGCCTGAAATTCGGCGGGCGCTTCTCGATCGTCGGCTCGTCGCCGGAAGTCCACGTGCGCGCGATGAACGGCAAGGTCGAGATTCGCCCGATCGCCGGGACGATTCGCCGCGGCGAAACCGACGAGCAGGACGACCGCAACGCGCAGCTCCTGCTCGCCGATCCCAAGGAGCGCGCGGAACACCTGATGCTCGTCGACCTGGCGCGCAACGACGTCGGCCGCATCGTCGATTACGGCACCGTGCAGGTGACCGATTTCATGACGATCGAGCGCTACTCGCACGTCATGCACATCGTCTCAAATGTCGAGGGCCGCCTGCGCCCGGACCGCAACGCCTACGACGTCATGCGGGCGACCTTCCCCGCCGGGACCGTGAGTGGCTCGCCCAAGGTGCGCGCGATGCAGATCATCAACCAGCTCGAGAAGAGCAAACGCAACGTCTACGCCGGCGCGGTCGGTTACTTCGGCTTCGACGGCAACACCGACTCGTGCATCGCGCTGCGGACCGTCGTCTTGAAAGACGGCACCGCCTACGTGCAAGCCGGCGCCGGCGTCGTCGCCGACTCCACCCCCGAGGGCGAGTACAACGAATGCATCAACAAGGTGATGGGGATGATGATGGCGATTCGGAAGGCGGAGACGGTGTGAATGACGAATGACGAATGACGAATGACGAATGACGAATTGATCGATGGCGAATCGTGGGAGGGATGGAGCGAGGTCTCTTCGGTGGTGCGGGAGGACGAGCCTTTGCCTCCGGTGTACGATCTAGAGGAGCGGACGGCTCGCTTTGGTGAGGCCATCGTTGATTTCTGTGCCGTCATCCCGTTGGGACCGAGGACCAATCGGCTGGTGGACCAATTAACCGGTTGCGGCACCAGCCTGGGCGGCAATTATTGCGAGGCGGACGACGCGCTTTCGAAAAAGGACTTTGTCAAAATCATCGGCATCTGCCGCAAGGAAGCGCGCGAGACCAAGTTCTTCCTGCGGATGATCGCCCGTGCCTGCCCCGACCTCAAATCCCAAGCCCGCCGCCTCTGGCAGGAAGCAAGTGAACTCCACCTCATCTTTTCCAAAATTCGGCGTACGACCGTGCTGGGGATGAAATGACGAAAGGTCACCGCGCCCTCGTCATTCGTCATTCGTCATTCGTCATTCGTCATTCGTCATTCGTCATTCGTCATTCGTCATTCGTCATTCGTCATTCGTCATTCGTCATTCGTCAT
>DASYIS010000401.1:0-18332 GCA_035997375.1 Chthoniobacteraceae bacterium | reverse complement strand
CGCCCTCTTTCTTCACCGGCGCCACCGGCTGCCACCCGACGTATTTGGCCTGTTCATTCAGCGCCTCCCAAGCGAGCAGCATGCTTTTCGCCGCGTCCTCCATTTTGCCCGCGCGCCGCTGGAGTTTCGCCCGCAGCCAGTGCGCGATGCCGCTGCCGCCCTTCGCCAGGTCGAGCCAACGCTCCGCGCCCGCGTAGTCGCCGAGCCGGTAGGCCGCGAACCCGAGGTACTCGGCTTCATCGGTCTGTTTCACGCCCGCCTCTTTCAGGATGCCGAGCCAGCGCCCGATGCGATTGACCCGCGGCTCGGGCGAGCCCCAGTCGGCGAAGGTGGCCACCGTTTCGGTCGCCAGGATGTGGACCGTCTCGAGCCGGCGCAAGAGCGGGTCGGCGGCCATCACCCGCAGGCCCGCGCGCTTCTTGTTCTCCGCCTCCTTCTTCTGCTGCGGCGTCCATTTCTCGATCTCCTCCTGCTCCGGCCCGTAGTTGAGGTTTCCCTCGATGGGGTCGCGGTCGGGGATGAGCGCCTTCAGCGAAATGACGGCGCTCTCGTCGCCGAGCGCGAGTTGGGTGAGGAACAACGGCGCGGCCTTTTGCGGACGGCCCTGCTTCCACTCGCTGCGTGCTTCCCAGCCGTAGCTGTCCGCCGCCATTGCCAGGGAATCGGTGAATCCCTCGCGGGCCAGCGCGCGCGTCTTCTGGAACCACTGCGCCGCCTCGGGCGAGCCCTGCTTCAAGGCCAGCTTGCCGAGCATGAAGGCGGCCCAGACGGAGCGATCGTGCCGCTCGGCCGCCGGGCGCGCGAGGAGCGCCTCCCACGCCTTGCGGGCCTCCGCGTAGTGCGCCTCGCCCTGGCGGAATGCGTGCGCGCCGCGATGATAGTCGGCGAACTCGGAGGCAAACTCGGCCGGGAGCGGCGGGAACTCCGGCGACCGCGCCACAAGGACGGCGCGCGCTGCGTCGTGCTGCCGCTGCGCCGCGGCCGCATCCGGCGGCTTCAGCCGGCCTTCTTTCAGCGCGGCGGCGAAGTCCGCGCGGTCGCGCTCGCCGGTCAGGTTCCGGGAACGGACGACGCTCGGCTCCTCCTCGCCCTCCGCGTGCCCCTCCGGCAGTTGCGGGGGAAACACGGCCGGCGAAATGGCGGGCGCGTCGGCGGGACGAAAGCTGCGCGCCAGCCGCTTCACCTCGACGTCCCAATAAAACTCGGGCGCCTCGTCCACCCGGTGCCCGCCCTTTTCGAGATACGCGCCCGGCCCGCCGTAACCGCCGGTCGCCTCGCCGCGCTCGCCCGCGGCCAGGACGCTAAGGATTCCGATGCTCAGCCACAGTGACCTCAATCGGCGTTTCGGTTTCATACCGGAGCCAGCCTATATTGCGTTTCTCGCCGGGAGGCAATCGCAGACGCGCCCCCTCGGCAGAGGAGAAAACCGCGCGCCCTTCCCCCACGGTTAGCGTCCAGCCCGGCAGCGCATCCGCGGCGGAGGGCGCCCCGCCTTTCCACGTGACGGTGATCGAGCACGCGAGCGGCTCGTCGCCTTGGCCCGCATTGTAGATGGAGAGGTCGATCGGATTGCTCCCGCTCGTCTTCACCTCCAGGAGACGCACCGGATCGAGCCCGGCCATCACGGCATCGAGTGTCGGCCAGCACCAGTTGCGGAGATCGGTCGCGACGGGGACGCGATACCAGAGCAGCCCGCGCATGGCCGACGGGCGCGCCGTCTGCCACACGCGCACGAGCCCGGCAAGTTCCCCTGCGTCGGCGCCGATCTCGAGGGTGCTTGTCCCTGGCGGCCAAGCGGGCTGCACCGCATCCATCGCGACGCTGAGGAGATGCCCGTCCGGCGCATAACCCGCGACGCAGCGGTAGGTCGGCAGCGCGACGAAAAACGGCCGCCCGATCCGCCCCGCGCGCGCCACCCACTCGCGCGCCTGCGCGGGATCGCAGAGCTGCGTTTGCTGGCGCAGCGGCACTGAATGCACCTGCAAGACATACGCATCCGCGTCGCCGACCAGCGCCTCGAATTCCGGCTCCCCCAGCCACGCCGGCAGCGTGGTGATGACGAGCGGCACCGGCCGCACCGCGCCGCGCACCGCGCGCAGCCAGACGCGATAGCCCGCGAGCTTCTTCTGCGCGCAGTCGAAATCGAGCTGGAACTCCGTGACCTCCACGCCCTGCTTTTTCATGTCCGCGAGCAGCGCCTTGGCTTCATCCGTGATCGCCTTCCCAACCAAGTCATCGGCGACAAACGGCCCGCCAAAGGGCGCCACGCGCAACGCGATCGCGCACGGCACGCCGGCGCGCTTCACTGCCGCCCAGTCGATATTGGCGCGGATGACCGACGGTTTGTTTTGCACGAAGCGCACCTCCGCCCCGAGCAGCACCACGCCGTTGAGATGCTTCGCCGATTCCTCGACCGCCTCGCTGACGGCGGGCGTCCAGACGCGCTGCCACAAGTAGCCGCGCTGGGGCAGCGGACCGGAGACCGTACGGCGGCAGCCGGTGGACAACAGCAGTAAGAGGAGAAGCCAGGGCAGGAGCCACATCGAATGGGGCATAGCCCCACTCGAGTCATATCCGTGAAACCGGGTGACTCGCGACCGACCAATAATCTTCCGCGCCGCGCCGTTTGGCCGAAGGCCTGCGCCAAGCCAGCCCAGGGCAAGCGAGGGACGAGCGCCGCCCTGGGTTTCCCCGCCCGAACGCGCAACGCCCCAACGGGGCAAAACGACTCGCGTGGCGGTACGGCGTTCAATCCCACACATACCGTTCGTCGATCTCGATCTCGTGTTTGCGACAAAGGGAACGGAATTCGTCCTGGAACGAGATTTTGCGGTGATGCTCCTCCTGGGTGGCGATGTATTCGCGGACCGTCTCGACATTCGATTGGCTCACCGAAAAGGCGCCGTATCCGCCCTGCCAATAGAAGTCGCGATACCGGGAGCCTTGATCTTTGACCCATTTCGAACTGGCCCTTTTCATTTCCTCGATCATATCGGCGATCGTGACCGTCCGCGATCCATTGCAGAGCACATGCACATGGTCCTCGACCCCGTTGATGAGGATGGGCTCGCAACCGATCCTGTCCAGAACGCCCGCCGTGTAAGCGTAGAGGCGCGCGCGGACCTCGGCGTCTTGTAAGAACGGCGTCCGGTGCTTGGTGCTGAAGGTGATGTGCAGGATGATGCGGGCGAGGGATTGCGGCATGGCTGGGAGGGGTTTTGCCCCGTTGGGGCGTTGCGGGTTTGGTGGTCGCGAACCCAGGGCGATGCTCATACCGCGCCGCCCCGGGCTGGCTTGTGGGAGGCCGTTGGCCTAACAAATCACCGGGCAGAACGCCATCCAGAAGGCCGCTCCGATTCGCCGAAGCCGTGGCCCTTTCGAACGCGCGGGTCGTTTTGCCCCGTTGGGGCGTTGCACGCTCGCGCGTTGGAAACCCAGGGCGTCGCTCGTCCCTCGCTTTGCCCTGGGCTGGCTTGGGGGAGGCCTTCGGCCAAAGAAAGCCGCCCCGGCGGAAGACCGCGGCGGAAGAGCAAAGGACAGCCGGTCGGGCGTCGGATCGGCGCCACCGAGGCAACACCCATGGAGCCGGCGCCTGCCTTACTTCAGCTCCTGATTGGTCGTCGCATCCAGCACCACGAATTTCTCGTGATGGTACGTCGGGTCGCTGCGGAAGGTGAGGCGGCCGGCGTATTTGCGCTCGATCTCGACGAGGAGCTCTTCGTCCTCGGTGCGCAGGCGCTGGAGGACGTGCGGGTTCACGATGACCTTCAGCTCGTGGACATCGGGGAAGCGCCGCAAGACCTGATGGAGCGCGCGCTGGAGCTCGACACTCATCGTCATGGAGCTCTTCACCTTGCCGCGTCCGAGGCAGTATGGGCACGCCTCGTAGACCGCGCCGGAGATGCTCTCCTGCGCGCGCTGGCGCGTCATTTCCATGAGGCCGAGCGCGGAGATCGGGAGGACGTGCGTCTTCGCCTTGTCGCGCTTGAGGCGCTCCTTCATCCGATGGTAAACCTGCTGGCGGTCCTTCGCCCCCTTCATGTCGATGAAGTCGCCGATGATCAGGCCGCCGATGTTGCGCAGGCGCATCTGGCGCGCCATTTCGTCGACCGCTTCGAGGTTCGTCTGGAGGATGGTTTTCTCGACGTCCTTCGTCCCCTTGTTGCGGCCGGTGTTGACGTCGACGGCGATGAGCGCCTCGGTTTCATCGATGACGATGTAGCCGCCGCACGGCAGCCAGACCTGGCGGTGGAAGGCGTCGTCGATCTGCTTCTGAACGTTGTACGCCTCGAAGATCGGCTGGGTGCCGGTGAAGTGCTGGATGCGGCTCTTCGACCGGCGCGAGATCTGGCCGACGAGCTCGGTCATCCGCTTCACGGCGTCGATGTCGTCGCAGACCACCTCGTCGACTTCATCGGTGAGGAAGTCGCGCACGGTGCGCTCGATGAGGTTCGGCTCCTCGAAGACGCAGGCCACGCCGCCTCGTTTTTCCGCCATCGCCTTTTCGATCTTCTGCCACTGCTCGACGAGCAGCCCAAGGTCGCGCACGAAGTAGCGCGCGCGCTGGCCTTCGCCGACGGTCCGGATGATGACGCCCATCCCCTCGGGCAGGTCGAGCTCCTTGAGGATCTTGCGCAGCCGCTCGCGCTCTTTCGGCGACTCGATCTTGCGCGAGATGCCGCTCTGGTCGCTGTACGGCATCAGCACGAGATAGCGCCCGGGGAGCGAGATATTCGTCGTGATGCGCGGGCCCTTCGTGGAGATCGGTCCCTTGGTCACCTGGACCAGGACCTCGCTGCCGACGGGGTAAATGTTTGGGATGTCCTTGGCGGTGATCCGCTTCTGGTCGCCCCGCTTCCCCTTTTCGCGGTCGACCTGCTCGATGCCGCTGTCGAGCGCCGCCGGCAGCGCGTCCCAGAAGTGGAGGAAGGCGTTCTTCTCGAAGCCAATGTCGACGAACATGGCCTTGAGACCGTGCTCGATGTTGCGGACGCGACCTTTGAAGATCGAGCCGACGATGTTGCGGTCGCTTTCGCGCTCGATGGAGTATTCCTCGAGGACGCCGTTTTCGAGCAGGGCTACGCGGCGTTCGAGCCGCTCAGAATTGATGACAAGCTTGGTGCCGGTCTGGCGGGGGGCCAGGCCGATCATGCGTTTGACGCGTTCGGTCATGGAAAGCAGTTTGGGGTAAAGTTTGGAAAGCACCGGGAGGTATCTGCGGCTCGGAGTTGAGTGCAGATTTCATGGTTCAGGGTTGAGAAACGAAAAATTTGGAGAGGGACTCGCCTTAACGGATGTAGAGGCGGGGCGGTAGATGCAAGCTACTTCCGTGTCAATGCGGCGGCCGGTGGCGACGATGACGGGGAGCGGCACGCCGCCGGCCGGCTTTTTCGGTGAGTGCTTTCCAAGGTGCGCGCGATTAGGCTCGCCCGAGCCCTTCCCCTTTCATGATCCGAATCCTGCTCGCCCTCGTCTGCTTGAATTGCGCGGTCCGCGCCGGGGAACCGGCGAAAACAGCCTCGCGCACGCTGGCTCTGATCGAGAAAACGGAATTCGACACTCCGGAAAGTCGGGAGCATTTGCGCAAAGTGGCGAAGTGGGCGGACGCGGGACTCGTGCCCGCGTTGCGCAACGCGACCAGCATCGAGGTCTACTCGCTGGATCCGGATAAGTACAAGTACCAGGACTTGTCGGCCGAGCTGGGACCGCCCGGCGACGGACGACCGCAGGTCCCCAAACGGCTTCCGGTCCCCAAGGGGACGGTGTTCTTTTACGACTATCGGGTTCTCGGCAAGGTGACGGTCGAGCGGGGAGCACGGTTTGAAAAGCTTCGGGAGAGCCTCATCACGGGCATCGCGCCGGGCAGCATGATGCTCTGCTACTCGCCGAGGCATGGCATCCGGGTGAAAGGGAAGACCGGCACGATCGATCTCGTGATTTGCTTCCAGTGCGGGCGGTCCGCCGTTTACGGGCTGAAATCGGACGCGCCGCCCTGGAGCTTTATCCCACCGGTGACGAAGGACCTGCTCAACGAGATCCTCGACGAGGCGAAGATCGAGCGGGATCTGACGGAGCGGAAACAGTAGCGCGCCACCCATCCGGCCATGCTCGCGCTCGTCCGCCTCATGATCGCGACCGCCGCCGCCGCCGCTTCGGCGGCGAGTCTGCTGTTGCTGGCGGTGCATATCAGCCAGGCCGGCGCGGTGTTCGGCGTGGGCGGCGTGTTGCTTGGCCTGGCTTTCATGCTCGGTTGCGCGGCGGGGCAATGGCGTTCTCCACGACTCTGGCTCGTCGCCGGCGTCGCGTTCGGCGGCTGGGTCGCGGCCACCGCGTGGCTCGCCGTTCACGCGCCCGACGGCCACGCGGCCGCCGACGCCCGCGTGCAGCATCGGTACATCGGCGGAGCGGACCACTTTCGGCGTTACGCCTTCGGCAACCTCCTACCGGAGGGCGACCAGTTCGCGATGGGCTTTCCGCTTGTGCCCGCGGCCGATCGCCTCTTCACGATGAAGCAGGCGAAGACGCTCACTGGGTTGACCGCTGCCATCTACGGCGAGCTCGAGGCGGACCCGGATTTTCATGCGCTCGGCTCGGTGATGCCGGAGACGTACGATCAACTGTGGGGATTGCCCTTCAACCACGGGCATTACTATCTCTACGTGCCGCCCGGGCTCGACCGCGCCACGCCCCGTCCGGCGATCGTTTTTCTGCACGGCAGCGGCGGCAATTTCAAAGCCTACACCTGGCTGCTTTCCAAGGTGGCCGACCAGCTCGGGATGGTGCTGATCGCGCCGACCTACGGCTTCGGCAACTGGCGCGATCCGGACACCACGCGGCTGGTGCAAGGCGCGCTGGAGGATGCCGCGAACGTCGTTTCACTCGACGCGCGGAACGTGCATTTGATCGGCTTGTCCAACGGCGGCCTGGGGGTCAGCCAGGCGGGGCGCCGCCTTGGCGCGAGCCTGCGTTCGTTGACCTTTCTCTCGCCCGTCTTCGATCGCGATGCCATTTCCGCCCCGGAGTTCATCCGGCAATGGCGCGGCCGGCCCGTCTTCGTGATCAGCGGCCGCGAGGACGACCGAATCCCCATCGACTACGTCGCGGCCAATGTCGCCGAGCTGAAACGCGGCGGCGCCGACGTGACCTTCCAGCCGGTCGACGGCGCCGATCATCTGCTGCTCTTCACCCACCAGGCGCTCGTGCTCGAGGCGTTGCGCGGGTGGATTGCGGGCACGAAGTGAGGGAGAGCGCGCGACTTACGCGACAGAGGGCGAGCGCTTCCAAGGAGCAGGGCGCGCCGCCGCGGGTGATGCCTGGGAACGCCAATCTCCCGATTGGCGAGAATGCAACGCGGTTCACCGCGGAGCAGTCGCCCACGAACAAAGCTGGAGATCGCGCTGAACAACTCGTTCGGCTTCGGAGGCTACCACGCGACGCTGGCGTTCCACGCGCTGACGCCGCGTGGCTTGGGCGCGCCCATCTTCCCGATTGGAATGTTTCTCGGGGCGCTCGACTGCTCCGCGGTGGAACCGCGTTGCATTCTCGCCAATCGGGAGATTGGCGTTCCCAGGGCTCTCGCAGCGCTCGACCCCTATTCCTCCGGTCGCACGCAGAGAGCTTGCAGGGCTAAGGCTGCGACCGGATCCCGCGTGAATCGCGACCCTCACGAATTGCCCGATTCGTTCCGATTCGAGTGATTCGTTGGCAACTTCAGGACCGCCAGGGCTACGCCACCGCTTCCGCCTTCGGCGTCATCTTCGCGATCCATTCGCGGTGCGCGATGGGCGAGATCTCGCTCGGCTTGATCTCGGAACGGCCGCCCCAAAAGACGTTCGTGTAGGTCACCGGGATGCCGCACTTTTCGAGGTGTTCGTCGATCGCCTTCTTGTGCTCCAGCACGCGGTCTTTCTCAGTGCCGTGGCCGACGGACATGATGTTGACGTTTTTGAAGTCAGGACCGCCTTCGCGCCAGTAGCAGTGGGTGAGGAAGTCGTGCCGGCCGACTTCGCCGCCGGCCTCGACCTCGCGGCCATGCGGGACGGCCCAGTGGAAAAGGCCGTTGAAGCGCGTGACGCGGACGCCGGTTTGTGACGGCTTCACGTGTTCGAGGAAAGTGGAGAACCGCCCGATGACCTTGCGCTCCTGGAGGCTGCGCGCGACCTCGAAGAACGTCGCGAGATCGAGGCCCGCCTCCTCCGCGCGACGCACCCACGGATTGGCCGTGATCTCGTCGACCGTGAACTCGCGCTTGAGCGCGATGAGCACCTGCCAGTCGAGGTCGCTCAACTCGGCGACGCCGACCTTCAGCATCTCCGCGCGCTCGGGCGCCTTCGCGCCGGGCTCCATCGACTTGCGGCGCGTGTGGCCGACGCCGAGCGCGAAGATCCCCTTCGCCGGCATCAGCTTGTACTTCACGCAGCCGGTGTGGTGCATGAGGATGCGCGCGTGCTCGTCCATCGAGGCGCCGGCGGGGACCTTCAGCGTCGTCCAGAGCCGGTACTCGGAGCCGGGCGTCTGCTGGTCCGTGGACCGGATGACCACGTGGCCCGAAAACGGGTCCTGCTGGAACATGAAGTCGAACGCGGCGTTTAGTTTCTCCTCCGGCACGCGCCAGGCCACGAGCGCCCCCTCCGCGAGTTGCGTGGCGACCAGCGTCTGCCGCACCCGCCGGATCGTCCCCGCCGCGAGCATCGCCCGGATGCGGTCGAGGACCGTCTCCAGCGGCACCCCGGAGAGGCGTGCGACGTCGGTGAAAGGGTCCTCGACGAACCCCTGGATGCGGTCTTCGGAAACGGCGAGGATCTGGGCGTTGACGGGATCGTTGTGTTCGATGGGTGACATGGGTGGGAACGAAGATAAAACCGGTCAGCCGGAAGGGCCAACGAATTGAGCGAAGGGAGGTGAAGACAATGAGACAACCGGACGCGAAGCTGTGTCGAGGCGCCCATCGCCAATCTCATTGTCTCATTGTCTCATTGTCTTGCCGCGCGAACTCCTCCTTCACCCAGGCGATCGCCTCCTCCGCACTCGTGAGCGTCCCCTCGAGCTGGCGCGATTGCACGGCCTCGAGGATCGGCTTGAACGCGGGCCCGGGCGTGAAGCCGAGCGCGATGAGGTCGCGCCCGGTGACGAGCGGCTCGGGGATGAGCGGCTCGTGGGAGAACTCCTCGCGCTTCTCCTGCAGGAACGTGTAGTTGGAAAGATCGTGGTGGGAGCTGGTGCAGTCGACGCGGTGGAGCTCCATCTCGTCGTCGAAGATCTCGCTCGCCATGAAGCGCTTGAGCCTCGAGACGCGCATGTCGGGCACGTCCTTGAAGATCATGTGCCGCGAAACCGCGTGCACCGTAGCGTCGATTTCTTTTCGCGAAAAGCGGAGCCGCGACATGATCGTTTCCGTCATCTCCGCGCCGACCTTCTCGTGGCCGTTGAAGCGGATGCGCCCGGTCTCGTCGACCGCGAAGGTCGCGGGCTTCCCGATATCGTGCAGCAAGACCGAGAAGACGAGCGGCGCCGAGACCTCCTCCTGCAGCAGCCCGAGCATGATGCGCGTGTGGACCCAGACGTCGCCCTCGGGGTGAAATTGCGGCGGCTGCTCGCACCCTTTCAAGCGTTCCATTTCCGGCAGGACCTCGCGGAGCAGCCCGCTTTCATCGAGCAAGTCCAGCCCGCGCACGCGCTGCGGCGAGGTGAAGATTTTCACCAGCTCGTCGCGAATGCGCTCCGGGCTGACCTCGCGAATGTGCGCCGCGTTTTCCCGCACCGCGGCCCACGTCGCCGGCTCGATCTCAAAGCCCAGCGTCGCCGCGAACCGCACCGCCCGCAGCATGCGCAAGCGGTCCTCGCGGAAGCGATCCGCCGCTTTCCCGATCGCCCGCAGCACCTTCGCCTCGAGATCGCGCCGGCCGCCGACGTAGTCGATCAGCTCCTGGCGGATCGGGTCGAAGAAGAGCCCGTTGATCGTGAAATCGCGGCGCTGGGCGTCGATCTCCGGCGAGGAAAAGACGACCGATTCCGGGTGGCGCCCATCGATGTAAAGGCCGTCCGCGCGGAACGACGCGACCTCGAATTCCGTGCCCGCCTCCATCACGCAAACGACCCCGAACTGCGCGCCGACCGCGACGGTGCGCGGGAAGAGCCGCTGCACCTCCTCCGGCTTCGCGTCGGTCGCGATATCGTAATCGTGCGGCTCCACGCCGCGCAGCCGGTCGCGCACGCAGCCGCCGGCGTAGAGCGCCTGGTAGCCGGCGTCTTGCAGGCGCTGGACGATGGCGTGAGCGGCGGTTTCGATGGCGGACATGGTGGCGGCGGAGAAGGCAGACAATGAGACAATGAGACAGGGTGGCAGCGAGTCAACTTACGCGGACAAGATCAATCGGCAATGGCCGTCAGAGCAGCTCCCCTCGGTCTCATTGTCTCATTGTCTCATTGTCCCGCCCTTCTCCTACGGCTTCGGCCCATCCACCTTCGTCGCCACCGAGCTCACCTTCTCCTTGATCGTCTCGATCTTCTCGGAAATCTTCTTGTTCGTGGCGTCGAGGGCGAGCGCCTTTTGCCAGTACTGGAGCGCCTGCCCGGGCTTGCCGAGCTGCTGGTAGGTGTCGCCGACGTGGATCAGGATCTCCGCGTCGTCCGCCGTCAGCGGCTTCACCGTCAGCTCCTCCGCGCGGAGCAGTTGCGTGAGCGCCTTGTCGTAGTCGCCCTTCTTGAAGAAATACCAGCCGAGGCTGTCGAGGAAGGCGCCGTTGTCCGGCTGCGTCTCGATCGCCTTGCGGATCAGGTCGCCGGCCTCGTCGAGGTTCTCGTTGCGCTCCACCCACATGTAGCCGAGGAAATTCTGCGCCTTGGCCGCGGTCTTCCCATTCGGGTCGAGGTCGATGGTCTTCCTCATCATCTCGACCGTTTTCTCGAAGACCCCCGCCTGCTCCGCCGCCACTCCGTATTGGAAGTAAAATTCGGCGTTCAGCGCCTCCTCGTGCTCGCTCTCGAACTCGCTCAAGGCCTCGGCGAAGACCGCCAGCGCCTCGGGGTGTTTCTTCGCCTGCGACAGGCACGAGGCGAGCAGGAAGAGCGCGTCGGGGTTCTCGGGAAAACGCGCGCGCGCCGACCGCGCCGTCTCGACCGCCTCGTCGAAATGCTTCATCTCCGCCTGCATTTCCGCCACGCGGATGTGATTGCGCGGCTCGCTCGCGTCGAGCTGCAGGCTGTGCTTGTAAGCGCCGAGCGCGCGCTCCTTGTCGCCGCGTTTCTCGTACAACTCCCCGAGCACCTCGAAGGTCTCGAAGCGCAGCGGGTTCTCCTTCGTGATCTTCTCCAGCACGCCGATCGCCTTCTCGTCCTGGCCGGCTTCGATCAGGGCGCGCGCGAGCTTGTCGCCCGCATTGGTCAGCACCGGGTCATCCGAGGTCTGCTTCAGGCTCAGCGCCGAGAGGTAAAAGGGGATCGCGTCGGCCACCTGCCGGGAGTCGACGAAGTAGTTGCCGACCCGCGCCAGCAGCAGGGCGTCGCTCGTCCCGAGCGTCGCCGCCTTTTGGAAGATCCCGTTCATCTGCTTCAGCATCTCCGGCGAGCTCACGCTGCCGTCCTCCTTCATGTGCGCCTGCTGAAAGAGGCCGCCGATTTGGAGCCAGTATTGCGGGTTGTTCGTCGAGACCTTCGCCGCCCGCTGCAGCAGTTGCTCGATCCGCGCCGTCTGGCTCGTCGCGGCGAGCAGCTCGTACAGCGCGAGATAGCCGGCGTACGACGTCGGGTCGAGCGCCTGCGCCTGCTCGGCAAACTTGATCCCCGCCTCGGGCTTCCGCAGGTACTTCGCGTACATCTGCGAGAGGTAGATGAGTGGGAGCGGTTCCCGGGGCGACGCCTTGACGGCGTCCTTCAGCACCTCGATGCCGGCCGTGGGGTCGTTGCGTTGCGCGAGGAGAAAGGCGAGCTTCACCGCGAGATCGGAGTTGCTCGGGTCGAGATCGAAGGCCTTTTTGAAACTGGCGAGCGCCAGGTCGTTCTCGGAGGAGTCTTCCAGCAGCACGCCCTGCGCGAAGTGCGCCAGCGCCTGCGCCTTGCGCTCCTGCTCCTTTTGCAGGCCGAGATCCGCCGCCGCCGGGCGTCCGGAAGGGTAGGCGTCCGCGACCTCGTGCGGCGCGCCCGGCGCGACCGGCCGCGCGACCGGCGCGGGCGCGACGGTGGGAGCGGCCTGCGGACGCGGGGCCGTGGACCCCTGTTTCGGGGGCTTGGCGGGCGCGGCGGAGAGCCGCGCCGGCGACGCGAGGACCAACACCGCCGCCGTGAATGAAGCGGCCGTCTGCCAGCGGAAAGAAGGTGCAGATCGGCGCGTCGTCATCGGCGGAAATGTAAGGCCTAGCTCTTGTAGCGCAAACGCTTCTTGTGACGGTTTTCCTTCATCCGCTTCCGGCGTTTATGCTTGGCGATTTTGGCTTTCCGTCGCTTTTTGAGTGAACCCATGTGGCTGTGTAGATCTGGCGCTGCGTAAGTTTTGGAACTAAGGGGGCGGAGAGCAAATCACGCTTCGCCGCGTTGGGCAATGTAAAAGTGGGAGGAAATGCGCCCGGCGTTTTTGAGCCGTTCCGGAGCCTACAGCTCCACCTGCCCCGGAAAATCCGGGCAGAGACCGGACGCCGGATCGCCGGCCGAGTCGGCGGTGCCATGGAAGGTCATCCGGCCTTTGCGGTCGCAGAACCAAACCTCGCTCGCGCCCGCCGCGAAGTAGAGGGCTTTCTTCTCCCGCATCTCGGCGCGGGTATTGTCGGGCGAGAGGACCTCCACGCAGATCTCCGGCGCCGCCGGGAGGCACACGCCTTCGCCGATCTCCGCGAGGCGAACATGGGAGATCCAGGCGACATCGGCTCCCTTGACGCCGTCGGCCGTAGAGATGGGGCACTCTACAACGGTGCGGCCATGCGGCAAGTGAATGCGGAGAAAATAGGCGATTTCCGACTGATAGCTTCCATGTGAAAACGCGGCTATTGGGTACATGATGATATGGCCGTGACGATCCGTCTCGATGCGGCCTTCCACCTTTGCGAGTTCAGGATCGGAACAGAGCTCCTCCCACCGCCGGAGGTTGAAGGCCGTCTGGTCCTCACGCGCAGGCAGTTCGATGGTCAGCGAATCCATGAATCAGCGATACACCATGCGCCGCAGAGTGCAAACCTCGAGCGAAGAAGACCGCGG
Organism: Chthoniobacteraceae bacterium; assembly: GCA_035997375.1. Classification (GTDB taxonomy): domain Bacteria; phylum Verrucomicrobiota; class Verrucomicrobiia; order Chthoniobacterales; family Chthoniobacteraceae; genus DASYIS01. The sequence continues at coordinate 5,147 of DASYIS010000401.1, read as the reverse complement.
GCTTGCCGGAAGACAGGGAGCGCTCATGGCACGTTGAGGTCGATGCGGCCGCCGACGTCGGTTCCGAGGAAAAAGTCTCGTCTTGCTGAAGGAACCCGCGGTCCTCCCCGGATCGCTGGGCAGCGCCCCGGCCACCCGCTCGTCGGCATTCGTTTCGATTCGCGTCATTCGTTGGCCCTCTGTGCCTCGCCATTAAAGAGGAACGGCTTTCGTGGAGACCGTCGGCGGGCAGAGCGGTCGCGAAAGCGGGGAGTTTTTCACATTTTGCAACGGGGTCACCGGGAGGCGATAATCCCGCGCGCTTCCGAGCGGGGCGGCGGCGAGCGGCAGCGTGAGCTCCGGCTCGGGAGCCGGCGCGGGGAGCGGCGCGGAATATTTCACATTTTGCAACGGCTCACCCTGGTGGGGCAACGCGATCGCGCCGCCCTCCTCCTCCGCCGCGCAGATCGCCTCGAACCGCTCCTGGAATTTCGCGCGCTCCGCGGCGCGCGGCGCGTAATCCTCCGGAAACACCCGCTCCAGCAGCCACGCCGCCGCCCGCCAGCTCGTCGCCCGGCCCGCCTGCGCCGCCTCCTCGATGATCGCGAGCTGCGCCTCGCGGAAATCCTCGCGCGCCGAGCGGAGCAGGATGGCCAGATCGGGGATCTCCTTCTTCCACCGCGAGACGGTCGAGGGATGCAGACTCACGCGCGCCGCCGCCCCGCTGTCCGAGACGCCGGTCTTGCGGATGACCGCGCAGAGTTCATGGATCATCCGCTCGTTCAAGCAGCTCGGCCGTCCCGGTCCGCATGGCGCGGCCGGCGCGGCGGGTGCGGAAGGCGAAGCGAGCGAGTCGGTGGAGGTGTCGGATGGGCGGGCGAGGGAGCTGGTTTTCATGCGCCAACCAGTAGCACGCGGTTTTCGGCCCCACCGGAGCTTAGCCGACTTTAGCCGACTTTAGCCGATCTCGACCCCCCGGGAGCCGATTTAAACCGGTTGACAGGTTTCTGCGCGGCCTGGGCTGCGGCTGTTTCCCTTGCCATGGCCGGAGGGTTCCGCGCTTCGCCTTCCATTGACCCCTGCCAGCTGGCGTGGCACAATCTGCCGATGCCTGACGCGATCAGATGTCCGCAGTTGGCTCGTCCAATTCGATCTCCAGCAGTTGTTTGATCTGTTCTCGATCTCGTGAAGTGTCAAAGATGCCGTGGACCACAATCCGCGTCGGTTCGACGACATAAAATATGCCGTACGGATATCGGGAGATGAGGATGCGACGAAAGGCGCCAAACTGCGCCGGCCCCGCGTGCGGGTGGCGCACGATCAAGGCGATCGCCGCATCCATCGAGCGGAGAAAGGATCTTCCTGATCCGGGATGCCTGGACTCGTACCAAAGCGCTGCCTCCGTCGCCTCGTGCTCAGGGCGTCGCCGGACGAGCAGACCTCGGCTCATGGAAGTTTCCGCAGGATGCGCTCACGCACCTCTTCCCACGACGAACCCTCATCAGGGTTCGTGCGATACTCGGCGTGACGCCGCTCCAGCTCCTGCTTTTGCCACTCCGGCACCGGAACCTCACCGGGCCGGCTCGCCACGTCGTCCCAAAGTTCCTCCAGCAGGATGAGCTTCTCCGCAGTGCTCAGCTCGCGGATCGTGGGAATGGCTTCCTGAAGCATGAGTCAAGAGTATCCCGTCACGCGATCCTGGCAAGAGCCGCCACCACCAATTCGGTGTTCTTCCGGCCGCCGACGATTTACGCCGCCATCTGCTCCATTCCAGAGACGCCGACAATGTGGAGGGCGCTCAGCATGATCGCCTCGTCGCCGTCCGGCAACGCAACAAGCACTGTACGTTTTACGATAGCCGCGTTCTCAGGATGCTCGACGCGAAAGACGTCGCCGCTGCTGATGCGGATCTGAAAAGGCAAAAAGGGAGTCTGGTTGAGATACATCCGAATCTGTTCGAGCATGTCGGCAGCATACGTTTTGCTGAAACAAAGGCAAGAGGTGGCACGCCATTTTACGTCACATGCCGCAGCGCCTCGATCGGGTTCATCCCCGCGGCGCGTTTCGCGGGGTAGATGCCGAAGACGATGCCGATGGCGACGGAGATGGCGAAGGCCATCGGGAGCGACCAGGGGACGATGATCGGGGTCATGCCGCGGATCGATTCGGGCATGGCGGTGGCGGCGGCGGGGACGGCCTTGGTGACGAGGTAGAGCAGCAGCTGGAAGGCGGGGGCGCAGGTCAGGCCGCCGATGACGCCGAGCAGGCCGCCGGCGGTCGAGAGGACGATGGTCTCGACGAGGAATTGCCGGATGATGTCGGCCTTGCGCGCGCCGATCGCGCGGCGGATGCCGATCTCGCGGGTGCGCTCGGTCACGGTGGCGAGCATGATGTTCATGATGCCGATGCCGCCGACGAGGAGCGAGATGGCGGCGATCATCCCCATCATCGCGATGAAGAGGAGCCGCGTGTTGCGCGCCTGGCGGAGGAGCTCGAGCGGGACGGTCAGCGTGTAATCCTCGGTGCGGTGCGTGCGCTGGAGCGTCTTGCGGACGACCGCCGCGGCGTCCATGACGACGCTCGTGTCGACCAGGCGGAGCGTGACGTTGCTGAGGATCGGGACGCCGCTGTCGGTGCGGCCGTAGTAGTCGTAGACGGCCTGCTGCATGGTGGTCAGCGGCAGGTAGACGTCGCGGGTATAGTCGTCGGGCGCCTTCGCGCCGGGGATGGCGGAGGCGGCGGGCGGCGCTTTGAGCACGCCGACCACGCGGTAGTAGTCGCCGGCGATGTGGATGGTGTCGTTGACCGGATCCTCGTAGCCGAAGAGCTCGCCGACGAGCTTCGGCGCGATGACGCAGGTCTTGGCGCGGGTGAGGAGATCGGCTTTGCTGATGAACCGGCCGCGCGCCAGCTCGACGTGCTTCACTTCCGCGAAGCCCGGCACGGTGCCGACGAGGCGGCCGTTCGTGCGGTGCGTGCCGTGCGAGAGATCGCGGCGGTCCAGCTCGCGTGACGGCACCACGCCGCGCAGGGCGGGCAACGTGACGCGCAGCGTTTCGTAGTCGCGCTGCGTGACGCCGAAGCGGTTGCTCGAGCGCGTGTTGCCGCCCTGCGCGGGCGGTGGCTGGACGCTGGTCAGGATGAGGTTGCTCGCCCCGAGTTGCGCGATCTGTTCCTGCGCCTTGGCGCTGATCCCTTCGCCGATTGCGAGCAGCCAGATGACGCTCGCGACGCCGATGAAAATGCCGAGCATGGTGAGCGCGGACCGCAGCGGGTGGAGCCGGAGGCTTTTCACGCCAAACTGGAGCGTGCGCCAGATCCCGAGCAGGAAGCTCTTGAATTCGAAGGGCGCGACCTCGGTCTCGGTGGGAGTGGTCGGACCTGACTGACCTGACTGACCAACGGCCGGGGGGCGGTGCCGCTCGTCGGAGACGATCCGCCCATCACGCAAGCGGACGATCCGGCGCGCGTGTTGCGCGACATCGTCCTCGTGCGTCACCAACATGATCGTCTTGCCCTCGCCGTTCAGGCGGTCGAGCAGCGCGAGGATCTCCTGCGTGGTGACCGAGTCGAGGTTCCCCGTCGGCTCGTCGGCGAGGATGTATTGCGGGTCGTTGATCAGGCTGCGCGCGATGCCGGCGCGCTGCTGCTGGCCGCCCGAAAGCTGCTGCGGCCGGTGATCGAGCCGATGCCCGAGGCCGACGCTGTTCGCCAGTTCCTGGCAACGCACGCGCCCCTCCGCGGCGAGATGCCCCTGGTAGAGCAGCGGCACCTCGATGTTCTCCTCGACCGTGAGCTGCGGGATGAGGTTGTACGATTGAAAGACGAAGCCGAGCCGCGAGGCCCTCATGGTCGCCAGCGCGTCGTCGTCGAGTTTCGCCACGTCGCGCCCGCCGAGGTAGAAGCTGCCGGCGGTCGGCCGGTCGAGGCAACCGAGGATGTTGAGCAGCGTGCTCTTGCCCGAGCCCGACGGCCCCATGATCGCGACGTAATCGCCTTCCGGGACTTCGAGGTCGATGTCCTGCAAGACCAGCACCGAATCCTTCGGCCCGAGCGGGTATTCCTTGCCGAGACCGACGAGCCGGAGCGCGAGCTGAGGCTCTGCTGCCGACGGGGCTGCGTCCGGGAGATCGGGGTCCAGCTCGTGCTCGGCGCTACTCGCCAATCGGGAGATTGGCGTTTCCAGGGGCGCGGCGGTCATGCGTCCTTGTCGACGACGGCGACCTCGACGACCTGCGAGGCCGGCGGCTCCGGCGGCGGGAAGACGGTGTCGCGCTCGTAGTTCTGCGGCGCGAGGAAGATGTGCTCATCGGCTTGGAGGCCTTTGCGAATGACGACCGACGAATCGTTGGCCGGCCCGAGCGTGACTTCGCGCGCCTCGATCTCGCCTTCGATCCCCGCGACCAGGCAGAAGAACCGGTCCTCGCGCTCGAGCACCGATTGCACCGGAACCTGCACGGCCTTGTCCATCGAGGCGATGGAGATCGCGACCTTCGCGGTCATGCCGGAGCGGAGCGCCTCGGGCGGGTTGCGAATCTCGATCTCGGCCGCGTATTCCTTGACCGTGCTGTAGGGAATGACGAGCGGCAGCGGGTACTCGCCCACGGTGTTGACGATGCCGTTCAGCGTGCCGTCCGGGAAGGCGTCCACCGAGATATGCGCGACCATCCCCTTCTTCACCTGGTCGATGCGCGACTCGTTCACGCGCGCCAGCACGCGCATCTTCTTCGGGTCGGGCAGGCGGACGATGACCTGGCGCTCGCGCACGGTCTTGCCTTCCTGGATCAGCGGGTCGCCGTTGGTCGCGGCGGGGCCGTCGTTGGCGTAGACGACCTGGCCGGCGCACGGCGCGGTGATGTCGCACTTGGCGATGTAATCCTTGATTTGCTCGACCTTTTCCAGGTCGAGATTGTGGCTGTTTTCGCGGGTGCGCAGGTGCGCCTCAGCCGTCTGGACGGCGGCCGCGAGGACCTTCTGGGTCTTCACTTTCGTGAAGGTCCGCAGCACTTCGAGCTTGGTGCGGACGACATCCAGGGCCTTGCGCGCCTTTTGCACCGCGAACTTGTCCGCCTCCATCTGCACCTCGGTCACGTAGCCGCGCGCCGCGAGTTTCTGGCTGTAAATGAGGTATGCCTCGGAGCGGCGGAGGTCTTCCTGCGCGACGAATT
>DASYIS010000400.1:0-11222 GCA_035997375.1 Chthoniobacteraceae bacterium | reverse complement strand
TAGATGGAGGCGCAAAAATGATTTTCGCACCGAGCAGCGCGGCGGTCACTTTTCGTGGAGGAAAGTTTGCCAGCGCACGGTGGCGCGCACAAGGGCGCGCCAGCGGCGATGCAGGGCGCGGCCATCCACGCGGCGCCGTTGGCACCGCCGGTTTTCGCCGCCTTGGCCGGCCGCGGCATGCTTCCGCGCCCGCCGCGCGAGGGTTTTGGCCGCCGCCTGGATGTTCCAGCCCGTCACTTTCAAGGTGACGGCGCAGCCCACGGCTTTGGCCCCACGCACCCGCAGGCGTTTCATCCCCGTCATCACGTCGACGGCGCGATGCACGCCCTCCAGGCCGCTGCGCAGCCGGTAAGTCGCCTGCCACTCCGGGGTTTCCTGCGCCTGCCGCCGCGCTTGCAGGCGCTCCTTCAGCGCGCGCTCGGCTGGGTTGCAGTGGTGTTTGGACTCCTTGGCCGGCTGGGGGGCCGCGCCGCAGACGGGGCTGATGAGCACCACGCCGACCGCCGCGCTGGCGGTCACATTCGCGTCACTGCCGTAGATCGTGTCGGCCAGCATTTCCGCCGGCAAGAGTGCCGCGCTTTGCTGCTGGGCGAGCACCGCGGCCAGGGCCTCGTTGTCCCGCACGGCTGCGCTTTGCGGCACGCAGGCGGTGAGGAGCCCCGGACCTTCGATCTTCCCCTCCGCATCGCGCGGCGGCAGGGTTTGCGCGAGCTGCACCTGATGGCCCGCTCCCTTGTGCCCGCTGTAGCCGGCGGCGGGATCGGACGGGTTTTGCAGGCACTGCGCGCTCCCGCCCTCGGCATCCCGGCTCTGTGGCCGCACCACCGTGCGGCCCTCGGCCACCGTGCAGTGCTCGGCCAGCAGCCGGACCAGTGCCTGGTAGCTCGCGCGCCGCGCGTGGGCTTCCTGCCCGGCGAAATGCGTCACCAGCCAGGCGAGGTCTGCGGCCACTTGCTGGAGCGCTTCCTCCCGCGGCTGCGGCTTTTTGGTCCCCAGGCCAAAGAGCCGCGACTCGGCCGGCTCGTAGCGCGCGCGCAGTTCCGCTGGCACGGCTGCATAGGCCGGCGCATCGTGCCGCTGCACGGCGTGCAAAAAGCGGCGCACCGCCACCGCGAGCAGTTGCAGCCGCGTCAGCTTCGCCATTTGGCTGAGCACGTGCGTGGAGTCCAGCCGCTGGCGGCGGATGTCGAGCTCAAGCGCCTGCACGAGCGCCGCGGTGACGGTGGTGAAGATCTCCTGCACGTCGCCGTGCTCGCGCAGGAGCCGCCGGTCGTGGTCCAGCGTGCGCGCGCAGAGGTACTGGCGGTCGCGCGGCAGGTGGAGGGCGAACTGGATCCCGGCATCCAGGCTCCACGCCGCCGCGGCTTCGTCGATCGTCCAGTCCTTGAATTCGGCGATGAGCACAGCCCGCTCAAGGCGTAAAGGTCCTTGCTCGGCCGCCCCAGCTCCGCGTCGAAATGCCGCCCAACGACTCGGCCGGCCGCTGCAAGAGCGCGAAGATGGTGCGCTGGAAAAGCCCCTGCCAGCCCGCACGCAACAGACGCAGGGCGTTGGGAGAAAGCTGGGTGCTCCACCACGCGGTGGCCTCCAGATCAAAGAGGGTCGCTTCGGTCGCCGGGGCGTTGAGCGTGCGCATGTTTTTCAATCGCAAATTCCACCCTCGCCCGCCGCAAAATTCGGCGCAGACTTTTTGCGCTCACATCTGATTACTTCCGCAACGCCGCGATCAGCCGTCGTTGCCTTGAAACGACGATTTCAATCATCGCGGCGCGCCAGCAGCCGATCGCGAAGCTCCTCCCAACGCACGCCGGATTGCGGCTCAGCCGCGTGCTCCGCGAGTCGCCGGCGCTGCAGGGCGAGCAGCGCGGGATCCTTGTCCTTTTCGAGCACCACCTGGCTCAGCAATTCCTCCGCGAGCATCTCCTTTTGTTCGGTCGGCAGCGCGAGCACCTCAGGCAGACGTTCGAGAATCATGCGCGCACCGTAGCGGAGAGCACCGCGCGTGTCGCGCGAAATTCCAAATAGCAAAACCCAAGGGCCAAATAAGCTCCAGGAACCAAGGAACAAACGCTGAAGCGCGCCGTGCGCTGTTTGGCCCTTGGCTCTTGTGATTTGGAGCTTATTTGGCCCTTGGTTTTTGTGATTTGGAGTTTCCTCCCGTCACTTCCGCAACGCCGCGATCAGTTCATTGACCTTCTGCCGTAACTCCTCCGCGTCCGGATCGGCGTACGGCATGGGCAGTTGCACCACCGCGTTGCTGTTGCTGGAAGTATTCGCGATCGCCGTGTTCAACTGCGCCAGCGTCACCTCGCCTGGCGCGCCTTGCGGACCAGTCGGGCCAGGGCCGCCGTCGTTGCCATTGTTGCCTTGAAACCCGCGCGGGATGCCAAAGGAGAACCGCACGTTCGTGCCATCGAACACCGCCGACACGGTCGCGGGCGCAAACGGGTCGAGCGTGGTCACGCTATCGATGACGAAGCTCGTGAACACCGCTCCCGTCGCGCCGGTCGCGCCGGGCTGTCCCGTGAGACCCGGCAGGCCGTCGGCGCCGCGCGGGATGGAGAAATTGAACCGGATGGAAGCGCCGTCGAAGAAGGTCTGCACGGAGGCCGGCTGGCCGGGGTCGAGGGTGGTCGTGCTATTCACGTTGAAACTCGTGAACATCGGCCCCACCGGCCCGATGTCGCCCTGGATGCCCTGAATCCCTTGGATGCCCTGTCCGCCGGCCGCGCCCGGCGTCCCGTCATTGCCCCGCGGAATGGCGAACGAAAAGTGAACGGTGCCGCTGGCGAAGGAAGCGCTGGCGGTCGCCGGCTCGCCCGGATTCACCGTCGAGACGCCATCGACCACCGCACCGGTGACCGAATCGCCTGGCACGCCCTGCGGCCCCTGCGGGATGGTTTGGATGAGATCGACGATGCCGGTGAACTGCGAACGGAATTCGCTGGAGATGAGGTCAGCGCCGGTGGGCGGGAAGGTTGGGTCGTAGGGCATGGTGGTGGAGTTGAAGTGGGGGTGTCCTCGTGACCAAGTTGCACTTGGTCACGCACTTGGGAGTGAAGCTTTGCTTCACACGGAGGGGGTGTCTTCGGGCGGGTCCGGATGCTCCACGCGCCCCGAGATGGCGGCGCTTGCGAAGTACAACTTCGCGGGGCAGTGCGTTCCCAAGTGCAACTCGGGAACGAGGCAACGAAGAACGAAGAACGAAGAACGAAGAAATCCCGCTTACGGCGCCATCTTCACGGCCTCGTCGCTCCACGGCCCCACGCCGTCCGTGCCGAGGAATTGCGCTTGGAAGGCGTACGTCTTGCCCGGCGTCAGGCCTTCGACCGTGAACTTGCTCTTGGTCGTCGAGCCGGCAATCACCCAGTCGCCCGTCGCGAGGTGCTCCTTGTACCGGACCGTCGTGCTCACCGCGCGCGGCTCGGACTCCCACATCGTGTCGACCTCGGTGGGATCGCCCATGCTCACGCGGAAGTTCTGCGGCGCGCCCAGCGGGCTCGCCGGCGCCGGCGCACCCTTCATGGCCAGCGCCGTGCCGGTCAGCGCCGCGATGTCGCCGGGCTTGGTCGCCTCGCAATCGTTGGCCCGCACCGTCAGGAATTGGTCCAACTGCGGCTCCATCGCATCGCGCGCCGCGTTGGCCTGCTTCCACGCGGTCTTCAGGGCGTCCGCGGCATCGCGGGCCGCGACGATCGAGGCGAGGAACGCCGCCACCTCCGCATCGCTCGGCTTGCGCCCCAGGACGGGGAAATTGGCGATCTGCTCCGCCTCGGCCATGGCGGCCACATGCGCCTGGAGGTCGCTGATCTTTTGATCGAGGGTCTTGCTGCGGAGATCGAGGCGGAAGAATTTCATACGACTGGATACTGGGAGTTTGACGACCGGTGGCACCGGGAGAACCTGATCGAATTTCAGCCCAGCATCCAGCCGGTCTGAAAAATCGAATCGGGCCATGGCGCGACAGTCCTTATTTGGGGGAGTTGGTTCTGACTGCGGGGGTTGTGACCGCGGACTGCGGCCACGTCTCGTTTGCTCCTTACGGCTCACGCCTGCAAGGATAATGTTCATAAATATTCAGTCAGACAATGGCCCGGTGCATGCTCAGGTTCGCCGGAAACGGGCTGCACCGCGGCAAGTCCCTCGCGTGGTGTCTGTTATGCGCCATGCCTTATCCAGCCCGCCCGTTGCGGAGTCGACGCTGCGCCCCGCACCGCCCACGCTGCGGGGCGCGGAACGCACAATGCGCCCCGCACTGCGCACACTGCGGAGCGCGGAATGGACAACGCGCCCTGCACTGCCAACACCGCGCGGCGCGGAGCTGACGATGCACCCCGCATTGCCCATCCCGCGGGACGCAGAGCCCACGATGCGCCCCGCATCGCACACGCCGCCGGGCGTGGAACTATCAATGCGCCCCGCATTGGCCACACCTCGGGCCGCGGAAGCTGGCGATGCGCCCCGCGCCGCCCATAGCGCGGGACGCGGTGCTGGCGCTGCACCGTGCGTTGCCCACTTCTCGGAGCAAGTCGACCCTGCGCGCGCCGTTGGCGCAGTCCGCGCGGAAGCTCTCCCGCCCTCTGGTTCCCAAAGTTCGCGAAGCGCTTTGGGAACCCCGCCTGCAGCCGAAACTCCGTTTCCCTCGGCGCTCGGAATCCAAAGCGGCGCCCGTAGCTACACCCGCAGTCGCCCTGCCACGCGCCCTTGGAAACGAAGTTTCGGCAGCCACCGCGTTCCCAAAGCGCTTCGCTTAACTTTGGGAACGAGAGGAGAGAAAGCGGCCCCGCGCGCGGCCAGCTCTGCGCACTCGCGGCGGCTGTGGCTGGGTGTCGCACCCACACTCCCACCTCTCGCTCCTCTGGTTCCCAAAGTTAGCGAAGCGCTTTGGGAACCCCGCGCTGCCGAAACTCCGTTTCCCGAACCGCTCGTGAGTCGGTGAACCGTCGAGATGCGAAGCGGTGAGGAAACGGAACTTCGGGCGGCTTGCCGGCGTCCTTTTGGAGAACGGGAAAAGACTTCCTGAACACCGCATCAAGCATTAGTTTCGGCTGATGAACACGCCTCCTCACATCGAAATCGATGAAGAAGCCATTGTGATCAACGGGGAACGCTTCGATGCACCGCCGACCTTGCGCGAACTCGCTGGACTTTTCCAGTCCAACCCGCGTTTCGAACAAGGAGAGAAACCGATGGAGGATTGGAAGCATTGGATCTGGGACGGCTCCGGATTCAAAGCTCTTGGAAAGAGCGAGAATGATCTTTCATGCCTAGTAATCTCTCTTACCGGAGGAGAAGAGCGAAAACTCTTGCCGCAATCATCATTTCCAGGTCGCTTGGACCTTTTCGGACACGATCCGCGGGAAACTCAGGGAATGGATGCTCTCTCCCAACAATTTCACCAGTTATCTTACCTAGACGACGGCGGGCTGATGACGAACAGCAAGAGCAGTTACGCCGGCGGCAAAACTAGTGTGAGTGCTGTAAACGTTATGATGTTCAGGGGCGACCGGATCGAGTTCGGTTTTCCTTCGCGCAGTTACGTCCGCTTTCCCATCGCGAGCGGGCTTAAGAGCGGCGAGCGCATCCTAGGGGCACTTCGCGGTTGGGTGGATTTTTCTGCGATCGTCACAAACCAGCGATTAATTGTTTCAGTTCCAGGATCACCCATATTTCAGTGGAGTCTTCGCGACCTCAGGACCGTCGAGCCTCTTTTGGATTGCGACGCGAACCCAAGGGGTGAGGTGCTTGAAGGGTGGAAGGCGACTTCTTGGTTCATTCTTTGGACGGACAAGCTACGGAAGAGGCCCCACTATCAGCCACCGTATCACGCGCTCGAAATCATTCCGCTTTCGGGAAAGAACGTATCGATCCTCACGACCCGTCACTTCAATGGAGATGGAATCAGCCCAGACGTAACGCGCGGCGACCTGCAGAATTTCGCAGACTGTGTGGTCAGCGCCATCGTGCGGCATCGCAACTCCGCACCGCCGCTCGCATCGGAAGAATCAGGTGTTGCTGCCTCAATCCAAAACGAAGGGAGATCCAACGGTACCATCTCCTGCCCGTGCTGTGGTCAACCGGTCTCACCACAGGCATCGCATTGCCCAAAGTGCGCGCAGCCGATAACGGGGGGAATGTTCCGCGTAAACCGGAGTACGCACGAAAAGACCAGCAAGTCGATCAAGATGGGTCGCGTCATCGGGCGTTTGGCCGTTCTTGCCTCATCCACGGGTTTGATCGCTGACTTCCTCTTAAACAGCGCCTCACATTTCCTAATACTCGTCACCCTTCTCGTGCTTTCCGCAGCCTTTCTTAGTTTTCTGCGGTTTTCACATTGGTGGCATCATGAGTAGGTCGAACCGTCTTTTCTCGCGAGGAAGCTCTGTGATCCTCCCTGGTTCCCAAAGTTAGCGAAGCGCTTTGGGAGCCGGCCGGCTGTCGAAACTCTGTTTCCCTCCAGCCGGTACGCCTTCACTTCCAGTCGTCGCAGCGGATCACGGGGACGCTTCCCATCCACTCGTGCGCGGAGCTGTACCGCCAGTGCTCGGGCGCGGCGACCCAGCCTTTCCGCACCGGGTTGGCGTGGATGTAGTCGATCTTCTGCTGCATCGTCTCGTCGGAATAGATGGCCTGCGGGTGATAGCCTTCCTGCCAGAGCTGATAGGCGCTGGCGCTCTTGTGTTCGGCTTTCCCGCCCGCGAGGAGGTCGAGGAGCCAGGTGCGGTTTTCCTCCTTGAGTTGCCGCAGGAGTTTGCCGGCCGTGAACTTCTTCAAGTCCGCCATGACGCGCGGGAGCTGGTCCGCGTGGACCACGGCGTGGAAATGGTTGGGCATGATGACCCAGGCGTAGAGGCGCAGGCCCTTTTCACGGCGGCAGTAGTCGAGGGATTGCGCGAGGATGTCGCAACAGGCGGAGGTCTGGAAGACGGGGAGCCAGTCGACGATGGTGGAGGTGACGAAGTGCGCCCGCTCGAGTTCCCGAGTGCGGTAGCGGCTGCGCATGGGTGGAGAGTGGTTTTTGGGGAGTTGGGTTGCAAGGCTGTTGGTTGTTTGGGAGTCGGCTCGGCAAGCAGCACTGGGAGGGAAACGGAGTTTCGGCGGCAGGCGGGTTCCCAAAGCGCTTCGCTAACTTTGGGAACCAGGAGGGATGACTTCCCGTCCCGCGCAGCACCGTCAAATAAGGCTGCGTAACCCCGAAGGTCTTGTTATCGAGCACGGGCGGGCCGATCCGGAGACCAGGCGGTTCCGCATGTTTTATAATCGCGGACCCGCCATCTGGCATGCGGAGTCGGAGGACGGCCTCCGCTGGCTGAACCCGCGCGGGGCGTATGACTGTCGGCCGGTCAACGCCGGGGGGATCACCGGCAGGACGATGTGGGATGCTTGCGCCGCCGTGTGCATCAGCTTCTGCTCCGCGACGACGGTGCTGGTTTCGAGTCCGATGTTGTCCGCGCCGGTGTTGAGGTTGCGCAGGTAGAGGGGGAAGTAGCTGCTGGAAATCTCGACGCGGATGCGGTGGCCCTGCGCGAACAGGTTGGCCGTGGCCCGCCAGAATTCGATCGTGTATTCATACACCTGGCCGGGCTCGAGGACGCTGAGCTGGTCGGCGTTGAAGGCGCCGGCGCGCGCGGGATCGCGATGGCGTGCGCGCATGAGGCCCTCGCAGAGCAGCGCGGAGAAGCCATCGGGCCGCACCGGAAGGCAGGAGGCCGTTGAGAGAATGCCATTGCCCGACGGCGGCGGAGCGTGCTTGATTGGGTGGTGGTTTCGATTCAGGACATCCAGCGTTATTGCGACGCCATCGCGGCGGCGTTCCAGCCGCAGCGCATCATCCTTTTCGGTTCGCACGCCTACGGCACGCCCCGGGCGGACTCGGACGTGGATGTGCTGGTGGTGATGCCGGATGCCAGGCGCAGGGGGCGACGCGCGTCGTTGCGGATTCGCGAGCAGATCAACGCCGATTTTCCCGTGGACATCCTGGTGCGCGATCCAGCCTTCATGAAGGAGCGGCTGCGCGAGGGGGACACTTTTCTTGCAGCAGATCACCGAGAAGGGGAGGGTGATGTATGAAGGCGGCCACGCGTGACTGGCTGAAGAAGGCCGAAGGCGATTGGCTCGCCGCGCAGGCCTTGGCGCGGCGCCGGAAAATCCCGTGATCGCAGGCTGCAGTTCAGGATGGGCGCCTCGTGAAAATCCGTGGATTGACCCGCCTCCCGTTGAACGCTACGCTCCGGCCCATGCATGCCATCGAATTCACGACGGAATTGAGTGACTCACGGCTGCTGTCCATTCCGCAGGAGGTGGCCGAGCAACTGCCCAAGACCGGCAGAGCGCGGGTGATTGTGCTGACCGAGGAACTGACGGCGGATGCCGACTGGCGGCTGGGCGCCTACCAACAATTCCTCCGCGATGATGCGCCCGAGGATGCGATCTACGATTCCTGCCGCTGATGTTTGGAGAGGTTTTCCTTTGCCAGTTCTCCCGGGTTGCCGTGGAAGTCGATGATCTTCATCGCCTGCTGCGCGATCCAGCCGCGCAAGCGCACGCGGGGTTTGCGGGCTAATGGTTGTGGCGCGGCACGGTCCGGCAGACGGCACGGTATTCGCAGGCGAAGTCGAGGCAGGCGCCGGTGGCGAGCTGGCCGACGTGGCTGCGATAAAGCTGCTGCCAGGGCGTGGCGTTCGCCGGGGGAGTGGAGAACGCGGCGACATCCCGCTGCTGCCACTCGGCCGGCGGGACGAGCGCATCGACCCGCCGCGCGCGGAGGTCCACCCGCACCGCATCGCCGGTCCGGAGCCGGGCCAGGCCGCCGCCGGCATACGCTTCCGGAGAAGCGTTGAGAATGGAGGGACTCGCGGAGGTGCCGCTCTGGCGGCCATCGCCCATCGTGGGCAGCTCGCGCAGGCCGGCCCGCAGCAGGGCGTCCGGCGGCTGCATGTTGACGACTTCGCCGCTGCCCGGAAAACCGAGGGTGCCGGCGCCGCGGATGACGAGGATGGTCCGGTCGTCCACGCCGAGCGCGGGGTCGTTGATGCGCGCGTGATAATCCTCCGGTCCATCGAAGACGATGGCCCGGCATTCGAAAGCGTCCTCCTGGCCGGGCGTGCTGAGGTAGCGGCGGCGAAATTCTTCGCTGATGACGCTGGTTTTGAGCAGCGCGGAGTCGAATAAATTGCCCGAGAGCACGAGGAAGCCGGCCCGCCGGCGCAGCGGCGTCTCGACCGCATGGATCACCTCGCCATCGGGCGCGGGCGCCCCCTCCACGTTCGCCGCCACGCCGCGGCCGGTGACGGTGAAGGCGTCGCCGTCGAGCAAACCGTGCCGCAGCAGCTCGCGCATGACCACCGGCACACCGCCGGCGCGGTGAAAGTCCTCGCTCAGGTGCCGCCCGGCCGGCTGGAGATTCACCAGCAAGGGCAGATCGTACCCCGCCGTCTCCCAATCCTGGATCTGCAGTTCCACCCCGGCGTGGCGGGCGATGGCGAGGAGATGCGGCGGGCAGTTCGTGCTGCCGCCGAGGGCCGTGTTGACCCGGATGGCATTGAGCAAGGCCGCGCGGGTCAGGACCTGGGACGGCCGCAAATCCTCGCGCACCATCTCGACGATGCGCTTTCCCGCGGCGTGCGCCATCTGGCCGCGCTCGCGGTACGGGGCCGGAATGCTCGCGCTGCCCGGCAGCGCCATCCCCATCGCTTCGGCGAGGCAATTCATCGAGAGCGCCGTCCCCATCACGTTGCAATGGCCGGCGCTCGGGGCCGAGGCGGCCAGCAGTTCCATGAATTTCCGCTCGTCGATCTGGCCGCTGCCGAGCCGGCGCCGGGCCTCCCAGACGATGGTGCCCGCGCCGGCGGCCTCGCCGTCGAGATAGCTGTTGAGCATCGGCCCGCCGTTGAAAATCAGCGAGGGGAGATCGGTCGTGGCCGCCGCCATGAGCGCGGCGGGCGTGGTCTTGTCGCAACCGGTGGTGAAGATCACGCCATCCAGCGGGTAGCCGTGCAGGATCTCCACGAGGCCGAGGTAGGCCAGGTTGCGGTCGAGCGCGGCCGTGGGTCGCCGCACCGATTCCTGGATCGGGTGCATCGGAAAGACCAGCGGCACCCCGCCCGCATCGCGGATGCCGTCGCTCAAGCGGGTGACCGTTTGCAAATGCGCGCGATTACAAGGCGCGAGATCGTTCGCCGACTGGGCGATGCCGATGATCGGGCGTCCGCTTTGCAACTCGCCCGGCGTGAGCCCGTAGTTCAGGAAACGCTCCAGGTAGAGCGCCGTCATGCCGGGATTGGCGGGATCGTTCCACCAGGATTCAGAGCGGAGCTTCATTGGGCGAGCGTGGGTTTGGGGGTGGTCATTCCGCTTCGCCTGCGCCCACGATCGCCACCGCGCGAATGGGTGAGCCGTCTCCTCCCTTGAGATTTAGCGGAAAGCCGGCGAACAGAAACTCGGGCGGCAATTGCTCGAGCCCGTTGAGAGATTCCACGATCACGATCTCCGCGCCGGGACCGAGCAGGATGTGGTGACACTCCAGCCATTCGGTGCTGGGCGTCGGAGTATCCATGCCGAGCAGGGCGATCCGGCGGCCGGCGATCCAGGCGGCGGCTTCCAGCGTCAAGCTCGGGAAATCCGTGAAGAACTCGGCCGTGCCGAAGGCCCGGTTCCAGCCCGTGCGATAGATCACCCGCGCGCCCGCGGTAAAGGCTGCCGCGTGCGGAAGAAAATGCTCGATGGCCAGCGGAGTGCGGGCGGGAAGCGTGCTCCCCGGGGCGAGATCGATCAAACGGGCCGGGCCGTAGAAGAGACGGAGATCCATCTGGTCGATGGTCCTGCCGTTTTCGAAGAAATGGTAAGGCGCATCCAGGTGGGTCCCTTGATGGGAGGAGAACGAAAGGGCGGAAACGTTGCAGCCCTTCCCGGCCACCGTGTGCACCCTGGCCATCGAAATCGCGGGATCGCCCGGAAAGCCGGGCTGGCCGCTTTCCAGCGGGTGCGAGAGGTCGATGAGGCGAAGCATGGCTCAGGGATGGTGGAGCGCGGCGTGATAAATGCGAGCCGCGTCTTCAGCCGTCACCTCGCGCGAATTGGGATCCATGAACCGGCTGCGATCAGGCATTTTTCATGCGCCGTTTCCAATAGTGCGGCGGCCTTCGATTGGAGGCAACGGCCACCACGTAAAGGACCTCGCCGTACACGAAATAGATCAGGCCGTAGCGATACGGCTCGAGCCT
>DASYIS010000399.1:0-9030 GCA_035997375.1 Chthoniobacteraceae bacterium | reverse complement strand
CGCCCCCGCCCCCACCCACGCAAACGTCACCGGAATCTCCACGTCCTCCCGCAAGCTCCGGTGCACGGGGCACGTCAACGCCGCGCGCTCGAGCGCCTGGCGTTGCGGGTGATCGGCAGGCAGCGGCAAGGTCAGCGCGGTCGTGAGCTTGCCGATGCGCCGTTGCGGATCGGCGATCATTTCCTTTTCCACCGTCGCGCTCGCGCCACGCAGATCGATTTGGTGGCGGTCCGCGTAGATCGCCATCGTCGTCAGCATGCAACTGCCGAGCGCCGTCGCGACGAGATCGGTGGGCGAAAAGGACTCGCCGCGGCCCATGTTGTCCACGGGCGCATCGGTCAACACCTGCGTCCGCGAAGGACCGTGGGTCGACGTGCAGCGGAGTTGACCCTCGTAGTTGAAATCGATGCGAACGCCCATGGGAGGAAGTAATCAGTAATCAGAAGGCAGTAATCAGTAAACCCGTCAATCGTCAACAGCGGCACGACCGCGGAGGCTGATAACTGCCCACTGATTACTGATTACTTTCAGCCCTCGAAATGGCAGGCCGCCAACAGCATCTTGTGCACCGCCGGCTCGACGGCGCGCAGATAGCCCGCGCAATCCCGCCGCCAGAGCTCGTCGAGCGTCGCGAGGTGATCCTCCGGCAGGTCGTCCGGTCGCGCCTCGGCGTCGGGATCGTACGGCAGCTCGAGCGTGACCATCATCGGCTGCGAGCCGTCGGCGTAGCGGAGCCCGTAACCGCACCACTGGCCGAGCGAACCCGGGCACGCCGCGTACGTCTGCGCGAGATGCGGCTCCAGTCCCTGCTCGGAGACGCGCAGCCGATACGGCTTGCGCTCCTGCTCGTTCATCGCCTCCCACATCGCCTGCGCCAGCGGTCGCGACTGCGCACCGTCGGCATCGATCTCCGCGAGCGCCCAGTGGAGGGAGACGATGGCGCGGGGCTGCCAGTGCAGAATGAAATCGCGCAGCGCGCGGATCTCCGGTTCGGACCACGGGCCCGGCCCCGACGGCTCCGTGCTCTCCGGGCTCCACGTGTGCTCGCAGTTGCGGTTCAGGTCGACGCCGTGCGCGTTGTAGCGCGAGCGATGGTGGTAGCCGTCCGGGTTCGCGATGGCGAGCGCGGCGACCGGCCGGCGCAGCTTGCCGTTGCCCATGAAGCGCACGCAGAAATCCTCGACCAGCCGGATGGTGCCCCGTTCGTCGCCGTGCAAGCCGCCAATGATGAGCGTGCCGCCGTGCGACTCCCGTTCGGGCGCTTCGATGCGGACATGGATTTCACGGCCCTCGATGCTTGTGCCGAGGTGCTGCCAGCAGGGAGCACATTCCCATGGGGAAACGCGGGGGGGAGCGATCGTCATGCCGGGCAGGAAAACCACAATTGTGACAAAATTGAAAGCTTTTTGGCGCGCAAAAAATTCACCGGCGGCGCAACCTCCCCGCATGAAGCCGGCGATCGCCATTCACCGCATGCACCCCCGCCACGTCTTCCGCATCGCACGCGGCGACCGGTCGTTCGCGGACGTGGTCTTTTTGCGGGTGGAAGCCGACGGGGTCCGCGGCTACGGCGAAGCGTCCCCGATCGCCTTCTATCACGAGACTGAGCAAGGCGTCGCGAAACGGCTCGCCGGCCTGCGCGATTTCCTCGACCGGTTGGTGATCGAGACCGTCGCCGACATCGCCGCCGCCTGGACTGCGGCCTGGCCGTTGCTGGACTTCTCGCGCGCCGCGCAGTGCGCGCTCGATTTGGCGCTCTGGGACTGGCTGGCGCGAAAGAAAGGTTGCTCCGTCGCCGAGTTGGCGCACGGTCACACGGCGCGCCCGGTGCGGAGTTTTTGCACCATCGGCCTTTCCACATCGGAGGAGTTTTTCGCCAAGGTCGAAGAGTTAAGCGAGTTCGCGGCGATCAAGATCAAGTCGAACAGCGAGCCCCATCTTTACGACGTCGAGGCTGTGCGGCAACGGAGCAAGGCGGTCATCGCGATCGATGCAAACTGCGCCTGGGGCGCGCTGGATCTCTCCGCCCTCGCGCACGACCTGTGCGGCCTCGACGTTGCCTTCATTGAACAACCCTACCCGCCCGGCGACGACGGGATTCTCAGGCCGCGTGAGCATGCACTGCCCATTTTCGCCGACGAGAGTTGCGTCACCGAGAGCGACGTGGAGCGCATCCCGCAGCGCTACGACGGCTTCAATGTGAAGCTAGTCAAATGCGGCGGCCTCACCCCAGCCCTGCGGATGCTCGCGCGCGGCCGCGCTGCCGGCTGTGGCACGATGGTCGGCTGCATGCTCGAGAGCAGCCTTCTCATCTCCGCCGGCCTGGTCGCCGCCCAGACGACCGATTACGCGGACCTCGACGGCGCCTGGCTCCTGCGCGACGACCCCTGCCCCGGCATGCACTTCGACCGCGGTCTACTGCAAGCCGCGCCGGGGCCGGGTTTCGGCGTGCAACCGCCGGATGCGCTGTTCGGCTGACGTGTTCTTCGTTCTTGGTTCTTTGTTCTTCGTTCAGCGTCTCGATCCGTCGAAGAGGTTTGTCCGCGAAAAACGAAGAACCAAGAACGAAGAACCAAGAACAACATTCCCCTTTTTCGTAGACCCGCCCCCACCCTCGGCGCACAGTACCCGCCCCTTGGCCACCGCCGATTCAGCCGCGGTTTTCGACACCGCTTTTCTCTCCAAACTCGAGCAGCTCTATCTGCTCGCGAAGAAGCTCTTTCGGGGCGAGCACCGGGCGGAGCGGCGCTCGCGGCAGACCGGCTCCAGCCTGGAGTTCGCCGACTACCGCAACTACGTCGGCGGCGACGATCTCCGCACGATCGACTGGAACGCCTACGGCCGGCTCGATCGCCTGTTCATCAAGCTTTTCGAGCAGGAGCAGGACCTCCACATCTACCTGCTCGTGGACGCCAGCGCCTCGATGCGCTGGAGCCCCGCGAAGCTCCGGCAGGCCTGCCGCATCGCGGCCTCGCTCGCCTACATCGGCCTCGTGAATCTCGATCGCGTCAACGTCCATTGGTTCGGAGCGGACCTCGGCGAAGACATGGGGCTCACGCGCGGCAAAAGCCAGTTTCACAAGGTGCTGCAATTCCTCCGCGAGCCGCCGGAGCTCGCGGGCACCACGCGCCTGCTCGAGACCTGCCGCGCCTTCACCAAGCAGGCGCGCCGGCGCGGGCTCGTTTACCTGCTCAGCGATTTCTTCGATCCCGCCGGCTGTGAGGAGGCGCTGAGCCTGCTGCGGTTCGCGCAGTTCGAGGTCCACCTCATCCAGGTGCTCGATCCGCGCGAGCTCGACCCGACCGACACGGGCGACCTCCGGCTGCGCGAAGACGAGAGCGGCGCCACGATGGACCTCACCGCCGACGAGTCGCTGCTCCGGCTCTATCGGCAGGAAGTGCGCGCGTTCCTGGACAAGCTCGCGGCATTCAGCGTGGAGCGCGGGATCGGGCATTTGCAGACTTCCACCGAGACACCGTTCGAGGATCTCGTCCTGAAGGTGCTGCGCAACGGCGTGCTGCTGCGATGACGTTTTTCAATCCATGGGCGTTCGGTTTCGCGGGGCTGGTCCCGGTGATCGTCGCGCTCTATTTGCTGAAAGTGCGGCGGCGGCCGGTCGCCATTTCCACGCTCATGTTTTGGCAACGCGTGCTGCAGGAGAACCAGCGGCGTGCTCTGTTTCAGCGGCTCCGGCAGTGGCTTTCGCTGCTGCTGCACCTGCTGATCTTTGCGCTCGTCATGCTCGCGCTCACGCGCCCGACGATCGACCACGCGGTCCACGAAGGCTCTTCGACGGTGCTCATTCTCGACACCCGCGCGCGCATGCAGGCGAGCGAAGCCGACGGCGTCACGCGCATGGAAAAAGCAGTGAACGCCGCGCTCACCTATGCGCGCCAGGCGGGGCCGTTTCGGCAGATGGCGGTGCAGACTTCGTCCGGCCACGCCGGCGTGCGGCAAGGCTTTTCCGGCGATGAGAAGGCGTTGCGCGAAAGCATCCAGGCGTGTGCGGCGAGTGACGCCGGCGGCGATCTCCAGCCGGCCCTTCGGCTGGCCGGCGATCTGCTCGCCTCCCGCGCGGGCGAGAAGAAGATCGTCGTTTTCTCCGATCGCGCGGAGGCACTCGCGCAACCCGCGGCGCTGCCGATCCAGACGGTGACGGTCGGCACCGCGCGCGACAACATCGCCATTCTGCGCTTCGCGAGCCGCGCGCTGCCCGCCAGTCCGGAGACGTTCGAGATTCTCGCGGAGGTCGCGAATTTCAGCGCGCAGCCGTGGACGGGGAATCTCGAGGTTTCGCTCAATGGCCGGCTGCTTGACGTGCGCCCATTCACTCTCGCCGCCGGCGAGCGGAAAAGCAGCGTGTTTTCGACGGTCGTCGAAAAGCCTGGTGTCGGCAAACTCATCGCCCACCTCGCCGCGTCGGACGACGCACTCCCGCTCGACAACGTCGCGTACGCGCTCCTGCCGCGCGAACCGATCCGCAAGGTGCTGCTCGTCACCGCGGGCAACTGGTTTCTCGAAAAGCTGCTCGCCGCCGATGTGCGCCTGCGCTTCGAGCTGCTCGCCCCCGACGCCTACCAACCCGCCATGGCCGCGAACTTCGACGCGGTCATTCTCGACGACCAGCCGGCCGCCGCGCTGCCCGAGAGCGGCAACTTCCTCTATCTAAAACAGAGCCCGTTCGCGACCGGCGGGCCCGCGCTCGAACAGCCGATCGTGACCGACGCCGACTCGCAGCATCCCGCGCTGCGCCTGGCGAGCCTGGAGCACGTCTCATTTGCGCGGGCGGTGGAGATGGCGATCCCGCGCGAGCCGGGCGCGTGGAAATTCGAGGCGCCGCTCCGGTTCGGCGACCAGCCGCTGCTGATCGCCGGCGAGCGTGGTTCGACAAGCTCACCACAGGTCGGTTCGACAGGCTCACCACAGGTCGGTTCGACGAGCTCAACACAGCGCGTGGCGGCGCTCGCGTTTGGCCTCACGGATTCGGATCTGCCGCTGCGCGTCGCCTTTCCGCTGCTGATGGCGAATACGATTCACTGGCTCGCGGGGGGCGGAGGGGCGGGGGCGGCAGACAATGAGACAATGAGACAATCAGACAATGAGAGGAATGGATTTCATGAGCACCGCGCTGCGGATGGCTCGTCGAGGTGGATGGCGGTGAATACATTCGATGAGGGCGAATCCGATCTACGCCTGGCGAAAAGCGAAGCGGCGGCGGCCGGCGCGGTGGGGGCGCCGCGCGTCGTGCTCGGTGGCTGGCCGCTCTGGCCGTGGCTCGCGCTGGCGGCGGCGGTGCTCTTCACCGGCGAATGGTGGTTGTTCCACCGGAGGCAGACGGAATGAGGACGAGAACTGCCGAGCCGGAAGCGCGCTCTCGTGACGAAACTCCCGAGACGGTCAGGCAGCGCGCTATCCGCATGGCCGAAGGCCTTCAACAAGCCAGCCCAGGGCAAGCGAGGCACGAGCGCCGCCCTGGGTTACGATACCTCCGAGAGCACGACGCCCCAACGGGGCATCACCGGTTTTGCCCCGTTGGGGCGGAGGATGCAAACGATCCATCAACCCAGGGCGGCGCTCGTGCCTCGCTTGCCCTGGGCTGGCTTGCTTTTGGCCTTCGGCCAACTGAAATGCGTCCCCGCACGGTACATCCTGTTTCGTCAAGGGAGCCCTCCTTTCGGATCGGATGAAGAGGACTCCCCCGCGCCCATGATCCAACTCGCGCACCCACTGCTCCTCGCGCTGCTGCCGGGCTTCGCGCTCGTGCTCTGGCTGGCGCAGCGCCGCTCGCTCGCTGCGCAAACGCGCACGCAGCGCATCGTCTGCACGGCCCTGCGCGCATTCATTCTACTGCTCCTCACCCTGGCCATCGCGGGGCTGCGGCTGCTGCTTCCCTCGCGCGACGCCGCCGTCGTTTTCGCGGTCGATTCCTCCGCCAGCATCTCGCCGGAAGCTCGGCAGCAGGCGCGCGCGTTTGTCGGCCAGGCGCTGCGTGCGCAGAAAGGCGGCGATCGGGCGGGCGTCGTCGGTTTTGCCGAAGGCGCCGGCATCTGGCAGCAGCCGCAAGCGAAGACCTCGCTCGCCTCCCAATGGCCGCCGCGCGAGGACAAGGGCGCGAGCGATCTCGCGCATGCCCTGGACTTCTCCGCCGCGATCCTGCCGGCGAGCGGAAGCCGGCGCGTCGTCCTCTTGAGCGATGGCAACGAAACGCGCGGCGACGCGAACACAGCCGCGCGACGGCTCGCCGAGGCCGGCATCGAGGTCTGGACCGCGCCGTTGCGCAACGAAGCGCGACCGGAGGTGCTGGTCGAGCGCGTGGAAATGCCGCGACGCCTGAAGACCGGCGAGGTGTTCGATCTCACGGCGAAAATCCGCAGCAACGTCGCGACCACCGCGCAGGTGAAGCTCTATCAAAACCAGTTCCTCATCGAGACGCGCGACGTGGAACTGAAGGCCGGGGTGAACGATTTCCGCGTCCCGAATCTGCATGCGGACGGGACGTTCGTTTCCTACGAGGTGGAAGTGGTGGCCGCGTCGGACACCTCGGTGGAAAACAACCGCGCCGTCGCCACCGCGAGCATCCGCGGTCAGCCGCGCGTCCTGTTGGTGGAGAGCGACCCGGCCCAGGCGCGCGCTCTGGCGGAGACTTTGCGCGCGGAGAAGATCGTCGTCGACACGCGCGGCGCCGGCGGCGTGCCGCAGGCCATGGAGGACTTGCAGCAATACGATCTGTTCATCCTCAGCGATGTCCCTTCGCTCCGCCTCAGCCGCGAGCAAATGGAGCTGACGCGCCGCTGGGTGCAGGAGCTCGGCGGCGGGTTCATCATGCTCGGCGGCGAGAATTCGTACGGCGTCGGCGGCTACTACCGAACGCCGATCGAGCAGATACTGCCCGTCCGCATGGAGCACGAGGACCGGCAGGATACGCCGAGCGTGGCACTGCTCGTGGTGCTCGATCGCTCGGGCTCGATGGCCGCGCAAGTGCAGGGGCAAACGAAGATGTCGCTCGCCGACCAGGGCGCGGTCTTTGCCATGAATGCGCTGCAGCCGAAGGACTATTTCGGCGTGCTCGCGGTCGATACCCGCGCGCACGTGGTGGCGCCGCTCGCCCAGCTCTCCGCGCGCCAGACGAACGAGCAAAAGATCATGAGCGTCACCGCGGGCGGCGGCGGCATCTATATCTATACGTCGCTCGCCGAGGCGTTCCAAGTCATGCGCGATATCTCCGCGCGGATCAAACACATCATCCTCTTTTCCGACGCCGCCGACGCCGAGGAAAAGGCCGCCGGCGAGATGGCCGACGGCACGCGTAGCGGCGGCAATTCGCTCGACCTCGCCTCCGCCATGGTCTCGGCAAAG
This sequence comes from Chthoniobacteraceae bacterium, assembly GCA_035997375.1. Taxonomy (GTDB): domain Bacteria; phylum Verrucomicrobiota; class Verrucomicrobiia; order Chthoniobacterales; family Chthoniobacteraceae; genus DASYIS01. The sequence continues at coordinate 1,674 of DASYIS010000399.1, read as the reverse complement.
ATCACCACTTCCGTCGTCGGGCTCGGCACCGAGCAGGACAAGGACACCGTCTTTCTGCGGCAGCTCGCCGAGCGCGGCAACGGCCGCTTTTACCTGACGAGCGACGCGACGAACCTGCCGCAAATCTTTTCCACCGAAACGATGCGCGTCGCGCAATCGAGCCTCGTCGAGGAGCCGTTCCTCGCCGTGCCCGCCGCGAAGAGCCCGCTCGTCGCCGGGCTCGACTGGGCGCAGTCCCCGCTCCTGCTCGGGTACAACGCGACCAAGCCGAAACCGACGGCCGACCTGCTCCTCGCGACCGAGCGCGGCGAGCCGCTGCTCGCCACCTGGCGCTACGGCCTCGGGCAGACCGCCGCCTTCACCAGCGACGCGAAAAGCCGCTGGGCCGCCGATTGGTTGAGCTGGCCGGGCTACGGCAAATTCTGGGCGCAGCTCGTCCGCGGCCTCATGCGGCACGGCGACCAGGGGACCTTCCAGATCGGCACCCGCGAGGAAGGTGACGATCTCCTGCTGACCATCGACGCGGTCACGCCGGAGGGCGCCTTCCGCAACCGCATGCCCGTGCAAGTCCACGCCGTCCTGCCGAGCGGCGAATCGCTCTCCGAATCTGCCACGCAGCAAGCGCCTGGCCGCTACACCGCGAAACTCCGCCTCCCCGCGGAAGGCACCACCGTCCTGAGCATCGCCTCGCCCGAGCTGCCCGACGGCGCGTACGTCTTCGGCCACACACGCTCCTATCCGAGAGAGTTTCTCGCCACAGAGACCAACGACAAACTGCTGCGCGCCGTCGCGGAAGCCGGCCGCGGGCGCTTCGATCCGAAACCGGAAGACGTGTTCGCCGCCGCAGGCGTCAGCGCGAAGACCGTGCGCGATGTCTCGGATTATTTGCTGATGGCGGTGCTGTGCCTGATTCCGCTGGATATCTGGTTGCGGAGGCGAAACTGGCGCGAGGGCTGAGCGCTGGCACGCCGTTGAAGCCACGGCCCTGTGGGCGTCTGCGCGCGGCGAATCCAGCACCGGTTCGCGTAACGAGCGCCGACCAAGGGCCTCACCCTCGGCAGCACCGTCGAGCTCGTCGTCGTCCCCAATGAACGACGGCGGGCCAGAGCCGCCCTCTCCGACGGTACGAAGGGAGGTGCGGCGGAGGGGTGCTCATTTTGCGACACTCGCAGCAGCGCACGGCAACTCTGTTGCGGAGATTGTACGAAGCCGCTCGATCCGTATGATGTGGCCATGAGTGAAAAAGAAAAGGCTGCCTATCTTCAAGCACGATGGAGGATCGCGAAATGCACGGGATCCTGGCTTACAGATCCGTCGAGGGGGCTGGATTTAAGCGGGCTGGGCTTGACCGAGGTGCCCCCCGAGTTGAGCCAGCTAACCACGCTCACGCGGCTCTACCTGGACAACAACCGGCTTACGGCGGTGCCCACGGAAGTGAGCGGGCTGACCGCGCTTACCGTGCTGCGGCTTCATAACAACCAGTTGGCGTCGTTGCCACCGAAGTTGGGGCAGCTGACCGCGCTGACAGAGCTTCGCCTTGACAACAATTGTTTGAGCGAAGTGCCCGCGGAGCTGGGGCGTTTGACTGCCCTCACGCGTCTCGACCTCGATAATAATCGGTTGACCGCAGTGCCGGCGGAGTTGGGTCGCTTGACCTCGCTTACCGTGCTGGAC
>DASYIS010000398.1:0-13726 GCA_035997375.1 Chthoniobacteraceae bacterium | reverse complement strand
TCCGCCTCCAACTCCACGCGCTTGTCCGGGTGTGCGGCGCGGAAGGCTTGCACCGCCTGCGCGAGGTGATCGAGTCCGGCGTCGGCGGCGAGATGGTTGTCTTTCACCATCACCATATCGTACAGGCCGAAGCGGTGATTCACCCCGCCGCCGGAGACGACCGCGGCCTTTTCCAGCGCGCGCAGGCCGGGCGAGGTCTTGCGCGTGTCGAGGATCTTCGCGCGGTGTCCACCCACGGCCTCGACGAAACGCCGGGTCAGCGTGGCGACGCCCGAGAGGCGTTGGACGAAGTTGAGCGCCACGCGTTCGGCGGAAAGAATGGCGCGCGTCTGGCCGGCGACGTGGAGGACCGTGTCGCCGGGGTAAAGAGATTCGCCGTCGGCGCGCTCGACTTCGATCTCGAGCGCCGGGTCGAGCCGCCGGAAGACCTCGGCCGCGACCGTGCCGCCGGCGAGGACGCACGGCTCCTTGGCGAAAATCCGGGCCTGCGAAGTGCGCGCGGCGTCGACGAAGAACTGCGCGGTCAGGTCGCCGTCCCCGAGGTCTTCGCGCAGGGCGATGTCGATGGGATCGTGCGTGGATGAGAATTGCGAGGACATGAGGTGACGACAGCGCGCAGACTGGAACCATCGAAACACCGCTGGCGACTGGATGGACCAAAATAATGACGAATGACGAATGACGAATGACGAATGACGAATGACGAATGACGAATGAAATCGCCGATGCGACGGGGCTCGCCGCAGTCCGAAGTCGGCCAGCGCCGCCATACCCCTGCAGCTGCGACTCGCCAATCAGGAGATTGGCGTTCCCAAGGGGCGCCGCGCGCGGCGGAGATAGCCGACGACGCCGAGGGCCGCGACCGCGAGGGCGGCCCAGTGGTAGCCGGACAAGCCGCCGCCGATGCGCGGCGTGGCGCGCGTGAACTCGTGCGCGAATCGGAACAGCCCGTAGGCGATGAGGTAGACGTGGAAAAGCTGGCCCCGGAGGGTGGCGGTGCCGCGCCGCGTGCGCTGCCAGTGGATCCCGAGGAAGACGAGGAGGATCGCGAGATTGAATGCCATCTCCACCTGCACCGCGGGCCAGAGGGGAAGCCCGCGCATGTCTTCCACCGTCCACCACGCGGGCCGCGCGCAGACGCGTCCGCGGCAGCAGCCGTGGAGCAGGCAGCCGATGCGCCCGATGGCGATGCCGACCGGCGCGACGAAGGCGAAGAAGTCACCGGTGGGTGTCGGGTAATGGAGGAGCTTCTTCGCGATCTCCACGCCGGCGTAACCGCCGAGCAGCGCGCCGAGGATCGACTTGCCGGTGGCGAGGATGAGCCAGCGATCCGGCGAGTCCCAAAACATCCACCCTTCCGCCACGAGGTAGACGAGCTTGGCCCCGACGAAGGCGCTCGTCAGCGCGGCGACGTAGATGATGAGCAGCCGGCTGTCGCGCCGCGCGAGCCGGCTCCAAAAGAAGAGCGTGACCACGATGCCCGCGAGCATGAGCCAGGAGTAGGGGGAAGCGTGCATCGGAAGTAATCAGTAATCAGTGGAGTAGTAATCAGTGGGCGCTCATTCGCGGGCTGGACCCACTGATTACTGCCGACTGATTACTGATTACTTTCCCCCCGCCCGCCCCGCCCGCCGCATAATATCGGCAAAAGGAATCCAGCGCTCCGTCTTCGCGGATCACATGGGTGCAGCAGCGGTCGATCCGATCCTGGTCCCACGTCCAGCTATCCATGAAGGGCTTGATGAAGAGGCGGAAGGTGTGCGTTTCATCGAGCTCGAATTCCTTGAGCAATTCGCCGAGCGGCTCGCTTTCGCAGCCGCATTGCAACAGGTCCTCCAGGCGGTAGCGCACCTTGTCGCGGAGGAAGCCCTGCACCTTTGCGAAGTCGATGAATTCGCTCACCGAACGCGTGCCGCCCTCGGGTGTTTTCAAGAGATAGCCAATCGTCGCGCAGTTCGGGTCGCCGCACGGCAGCGGGGTGAAATCCTCGTAGCGCAGGCGCCCGCCCGCCTGCTCGACGGCGGCCACGATGATGTCCGCGGTATTCAGCGGAGCCGGCGGCGCCAGCGGGTCGCGCGTGGTGCGGCCGGTGCCGAAGAGCGGCTGGAAGGCGACGCCGCGCACGTGCGGGTACGCGAGCGCGAACTCGACGGTCTCCCACAGGTTCGCGAGGTTGTCGCGCGTCACGGTCATCGCGAGGGTGATCGGGATTTTCAGGCTGCCACAGCGCTCGATCGCGCGGCGCCGCACCTGGCGGAGGTCCGCTCCGCGCAACGCGCGCTGGCCGCCTTCCTGCATGCCGTCGAATTGCAGATAGAGCTGAAACTTGCCGTAGCGAAACGTCTTCCCGAGCTGGTCGAGAAAGGCGTCGTCGGTCGCCACGCGCACGCCGTTCGTGTTGAGCAAAACGTAGTCGATCCCGGGGTTCGCATGGAGCCACGCGAGCAGCTCGAAGAACTGCGGATGCAGCGTCGGCTCGCCGCCGGAGAGCTGCAAAATCTCGATGCCGCCTTTGCGGTCGATCACCCCCTGGATGCGCGCCTGCAGGTCGGCGAGCGGCACCGCGTCGACCTTCGTGCTCTGCGGCGAATCGGCGTAACAGGTCGGGCAGGCGAGGTTGCACGAGTGGACGATCTCGATCAGCGCGAGGCAGGTGGAGAGCTTCTCCGCCGCGCGGGCCGGCTCCGCCGCCGCGTTGCGTCCCAGCGTCCCGCGCACCGCGCCGTCTTCCGCCGAGCAGGCATTGCCGCCGCAGCACGCATTCTTCGGATCGCCCTGCGCCAGCCAGTAGAAACGCGCATCCGAGCTGATGACGGCCTCGGCCTTTCCATGCTCCGCGCAGGTGCGGCGCAGAACGACGCGCGACTTGAACGGCCCGCCGACTTTCCACACCTCCGCCGGCGCGTCGGCGTGGCAGACGGGGCAGCGCGAGGTGGTGCGCTTGAGGAGGGTTTCGGTGGGGAGGAGTTGCATGGGAGCTGCGTTCATCACCGGTTGAAAATCCCCGTCGTGCAGCCCGCGAAGGCAATGATTCCATTCAAGATGGCGAGGGCGATACCGACGAGGATGGCCAAAACCACGCGCCATCCGCTTGCCGGCAACCGGCTCACGGACCAGAAACCCAGAACGAGGCTGAGCGCCGGATGGACGACAAGGCTGAGCAAAACCAGCGGTTCGAGAGACGTCACTTTGGCGAAAAGGGAGATCGTGAGTGTCGACACCGCAGGAGAGAGCAGGAGAAGCCAGTGCCAGCCGGGGCGGGGCGGGCCCCCGGGCGCGGGAGCGGGATCCTGGGACGGAGGGATTTCCATGATTGATCGTACTGGTCGCGCGTGATCTCGGCTACGGCCTCCCAAGTCCGCACGAGATTGCGCCCAGCAGCAAGCCGGCATTGACGATGAAAGCGAAGGCGGCCCTCGGGCATCGCTGGACGGCTGGATGGGAAGCGGAGCCGGTCGCGGTCATTTCATGATTCCCATGGAACAGCCGGCGAATGCGATGAGGCCATTGACGACGGCAATCCCGAGGCCGGCCAGTAGGCCCTGCGCGATGCGTGCGCCCACATCCTCCTTTGCCCGCATCCACCAATAGCCAAGACCCATGCTGACCAACGGAATGGTAAGCAGGTTGAGCATCAGTGGGCCGATGCTGCTTTCGCCGTGAAATGTCTGATCGATGAGCCAGCAGAGCGTCACCATCGCCACCGCCGGCGTGAGGAGGATGAGCCAGTGCCAGGCGGGGCGGCGAGGGTGAGGGTGAGCGTCCATCGAAGTGGGTGGTTCGTCCGCGGGCAAGTCGGGAGTAAGGGGCGGCTCCATGTGTGCAGTCTATGCCGCACGGTGGATCAAAGCCAGCCGCGCCAGGTTTTGTCGATCTGGCTGCGACACGCGCAGACCGTCACACGGTTCAGCTTCTTCAGTGGATCGCCGCGATTGCCATCGCCTGCCAACCATCGTAAGCTCTTTGCGTGTCTCTTGTCGAAATCAAGGAGCAACTCGCTCAGCTTCCGCGTGCCGACCAGCAGGAACTGATTGGGTTTTTGCTGGCCCAAGGACGGACCGCGCGCGAGGAGCGGGAATTTCGTGAACAGCTCACGAGGACCCGCGACGACGATGATCCCGGGAACTGGCTGACGCGGGACGAGGCGCGGAAAGAGCTGGGGTTGTAGCGAAGGACGTTCGATGGAGTATGAGTTGCTCTTTGCACGTGCCGCCATGGTGTTCCTGCACGGGTTGCCCAAGCGCGTGCGCGCCCGGCTCATGGATCGAATCGACGAAATCCCTCGCTTCCCCGATCACTTCTCCCAGTTTCAGGAGCGCGATTCTATCGGGCGCACTCTCGATGTCGCCATCATCGAAGGGTATGCGGTCTACTATTGGAACGATTTCGCCGACCGCCACATCAAGGTGATGGCGATCGCGAGAGAATTGCACACACGTCCCGACCTGTAGCGTGTCCGCGGCGGGTGCGTGCGACCTGCCGGCGGCTCCACGCAATTGTCCCGCCCTTTACCGCACCTGCGGCAGCAGGATCCCCAGCAGATCCGCGATCTTCACCCGCTCCTGGGTCATCGAATCGCGGTGGCGGAGGGTCACGGTGTCCTTCAGCTCGTCGCCGCGTTCGCCGATGGTGTCGAAGTCGATCGTGATGCCGAAGGGGGTGCCGGCTTCGTCCTGACGGCGGTAGCGTTTGCCGATCGCGCCGCCGTCGTCGTAGAAGATATTCATGTGCTGGCGCAGGAGATCGCGGACCTCTTTCGCCTTCGCGACGAGCTCGGGTTTGTTGCGCAGCAGCGGGAAGACGCCGACCTTCACCGGCGCGACGCGCGGGTGGAAACGCATGACGACGCGCGTCTCTTTGTTGCCTTTTTCGTCGGTCACTTCCTCCTCGTCGTAGGCGTGGCAGATGAGCGCGAGCAACAGGCGATCGACGCCGGCGGAGGGCTCGATCACATGCGGGACGTAGTTGCCTTTCGCGAGGCCGTCGGCGTCTTCGGTCGCTTCCTTGATCGCCGTCGGCTCGACGATGCCGGTCTTGAGTTTGTAGCGCAGGCGGACCTCGTAGTAGCGGTCGCGCAGCTCCTTTTGGCGCTCGGGCGCGAGCTTGGACCAGGCCTGGCGGAGCTCGTCGTCGAAGACAGTCTGCGCCTTGCCCGAGTAGCGCTGATGCTGCGAGAGATCGTAATCGCTGCGCGCGGCGATGCCCTCCAACTCTTGCGCGCCGAAGGGGAACTTGAAGAGCAGGTCGACCGTGGCCCGCGCATAGTGCGCCAGCTCCTCGGGCGTCTGCCAGTACTCCTCCAGCGTCTCGCGCGGCAGGCCGATGTATTCGTAAAAAGCGAGCCGCTCCTCGACCCAGTACTTGTGCCACAGCTCCCAGCCCCACGCCGGCTGCGGCTCGCCGGGATGCCCCGTGCCGCTGACCGGCGAGACCTCGCCGGAGATGGCTGCGATTGCCTCGTCCGGCTTGATGAAGAACTCCAGCTCCATCTGCTCGAACTCGCGCGAGCGGAAGGTGAAATTGCGCGGGGTGACCTCATTGCGAAACGCCTTGCCGATCTGGCAAATGCCGAACGGGACTTTTTGCCGCGAGGTATCGAGCACGTTCTTGAATTGCGCAAAAATGGCCTGCGCCGTCTCGGGCCGCAGATACGCCACATCGGCCTCCGTCGCGGTCGGGCCGACGTAGGTCTTCAGCATCAGGTTGAACGGCCGCGCCTCGCCGAGCGCGCCGCCGGTCTCGGGATGGTAGTCGATCGAGTTCTCGATGACCTCCGTGGTCTCGCCCTGCAGTTGCAGCTCGCTCAGCTTGCCGGTCGCCGCTTCCGCCGCGCCGGTCATTGAGACGTAAAACTCGCGGGCGCGTTTGCGCAGGCTGTCGACGTGCTCGCCTTTCTTTTGCAGGAGCGCCATCGGCCGGTCGGACTTCCATTCCGTGGACGCCGAGCTGATGCCCGTGAACTTGAACACGGTGCCGCTCTGCGGGTCGACCTGGTCGGCGCGCACGCGCTTGTTCGTGAGCAGACACTCGCGCATGAGATCGGCAAACGTCTCGACGTGCCCCGAGGCGCGCCAGATCTGCGGATGCATGATGATCGTCGCCTCCAGGCCGGCGATGTCGTCGCGCATCCGGGTCATGCGATTCCACCAGAGTTCCTTCACGTGGCGCTTCAGCTCCGCGCCGAGCGGGCCGTAATCCCAGAAGCCGTTGAGCCCGCCGTAGATCTCGCTCGATTGGAAAATGAAGCCCCGGCGCTTGCAGAGGCTGACGATTTTCTCCATGCGGAGGGCGTTGGTCATGGGCGGGGTCATAAAATGGGGCGGGTACCGTAGGGGGGAGAGCGCGGGTGGACAATGACGAATGACGAATGACGAATGACGAATGACGAACGTTCTTCGTTCCTCGTTCTTGGTTCTTCGTTTCTCTCGGGCGGACCAACTCCGAACTCGCGCCCACCGTGGATCCGAGAAAACGAAGAACGAAGAACGAAGAACTTCGCCGTTCGTCATTCGTCATTCGTCATTCGTCATTCCTCATTGTCCACCCCACCCCGCGCGTGTATCTTCCACCCATGGTCCACTACGAGACTTATCAATCCAACGCCGCCGAGGCGCCCATCATGCGACGCTGGGTGTTCGCCGGGCTCGTCCTTTCGCTGCTGCTGCACGCCGGCCTGCTCGTCTTCTTTTATACGCATCGCGTGGAGGGTTTCGATGCTCCGGAGGCGCGCATCGAGCCGCCGCCGGTGTTCAAGATGAAACAGGTCTCCATTCCCCCGATGGAGAATACCGACAAGGTGACGATCACCGAGCAGCCGCAGGGGCCCGCGATCATCACCCTGCCGAGCGATCGGCCCGAAGTGAAGGAGATCACGATCGCGCCGCAGATCCAGGAGCAGCCGAAGCCGCTCTTCAACGACAAGCCAAAGGTGGAGGCAAGCGGCGCCGACAAGATGTCGAAAAACGACGCCGTGACGCGCGCGGATATCGACAAGAACATGACCAACATCTCCAACGCGCTCCTCCCCACGGCGGTGGCGATGCCGCGGCAACCGAAGATCAACGGCGCCTCCGGCGCGGGGACGAACTCGGGCGCGGGCGATGCGAACGTGAAGATTCCCGGGCTGGGGACGCTCGACAAGCTGCTCGACGCGGGCGCCATCCGCGCCGGCGACAAGGCGGGCATGCCCGGCGGCGCGCTCTTCGAGTACGACAGCTACGACCTCCGTCCGGACGCGGTCAACCAGCTCCGGAAGCTCGGGACGCTCATCCAGCGCAACCCGCGCGCCACGTTTTCCATCGAAGGCCACAGCGATTCCTTCGGCTCGAAGGAGTACAACGATCAGCTCAGCCTCGACCGCGCGGAGGAGGTGAAGAAGTGGCTCGTGCTCAGCTACAACATCTCAGCCGATCGCATCAAAACCAAGGGTTTCGGCTTCGCGAAACCGATCGTCTCCGCGGACAAGTCGAAGGAAGAGCAGGCGCCGAATCGGCGGGTGGAGCTGGTGGTGACGAATATCGGGCCGAAGAAGTAGGTGGAATGACGAATGCCGAATGCCGAATGCCGAAGGGGCCATGCTCGTCATTCGTCATTCGTCATTCGTCATTCGTCATTCGTCATTCGTCATTCGTCATTCAAGAATCCCCTTTCCCCGCCGCCGCGCCTGTGCCACGCTGCCGGCAGTTCTTTGCGAGCACTTTAGCCACAAGCGGCCGGTCGAATGGAATCCCGTGAAAATCGGGAACAGTTACGCTGCTGTTACTGGATGCGAATCCCCATGATGCCAATTCGCGCAGCGATGCGCGGGTGAAGGCGGGGAGGAGAACGCTGCGTCCGCCACTTCGGTGTGCGGCCGCGGCAAAAAGCCAGGAGTCAGAACACTTTCGCCACGCCGCTCCCGTTCGCCCCGTTTCTTCCCCGGAAGGAGCGAGGTGACAAAACTTCCTCGTACCCAAGGAAGCAATGGGGGATCAGCATCCTCGCTGCGGCGAGCCGGCCTGCCACTTCCGGCAGGCGCACTCACCGCGCGTCCTGGTCTCTCGAAAACCCACCAACCAACGAGACCACGACGACCATGAACCATCCTCACCATCGCTCCCGCCTGCGCGGGGCCCTCCTTTGCGCCGGCCTCGCCGCCGCGCTGCTGCACCGCGCCGGCGCCGCGCCGGTCACCTCCCCCGGCTTCACCGCCACGCCGCTCGTCACGCACAACACGTCGGACGCGATCATCAGCTACGACTGGGCCGCGGCCACCGGCCTCTATTACCTGACCACGGCGACTTATCCCGACAACGGCCAGAGTCTCTGGAAGGCCACGGGCGGCACCCCGCTGCAGGTTTACACGAACTCCACCAACTTCGCGGGGAACAACCTGGTGGCGAGCGGCGACTACCTCTATTTCAACGACAGCGACCTCTCGAATCACCAATTCATTCGTCGCTACGGACCGCTCAGCGGAAACCCCGCGGTGACGCTGACGTCGACCGCTTCGAATTTCGGCCTGTATGGTCACGCCGGCAACCTCTTCGTCACGGCGAAAAATGGGTCCGCCCCCGCGAATCTGTTCTATACCGGTCTCGCGGCCGATGGCCACCTGCTCAGCGATCCGCCGCTCAGTCTCGGCGATCCCACGACCGGGCTCGGCGGCGGCTCGGGCGGGTCGGGCCCCCTGGTCTTCGACCTCGCGGGAAACCTATACTACGCGCCGGGCTACAACGATCCGAGCATCTATAAGTTCGCCGCGAGCGAGGTGGCCGACGCGATCGCGCAGAACGGCCATCCGCTCAAGGTCACGGGCCACCGGTGGCTCAGCTATGGGACCGCCTATCCTAACAAAGGAGCCAGCTCGCTCCTGGTCGATCCCGATGGAGATCTGCTGATGACCCTGACCAATTATGGCGATCCTTCGCTTTTGGTGGAGTTTGGCGTCGCGCCGGATGGCAGTTATGATAACACGGCGACCGATGTCCTGTCGGCCACCGCCCTCGGCGACCTGCGCCTGCATGATGGGAAGGTCTATATTTCCGCCGACAACGGGATTTTTGAAATCGTGCCCGAGCCCGGGACGTTGGCGTTGCTAACCTTGGGCATGGGCGCCGTCGCACTGCGGCGCCGGCGCAGGGCGCGGGCGACGATGAGCGTGCTGGCGCTGATGACCACGCTGGCGGGCTCCGCCATGGCCGGGCCCTATTCCACCGGGTTGGCCAACGCCAACGCCAATGCGCCGGATGCGGGCATCCCCGGCTTCGTCGGGCCGGCCGGCGACGGCGTCGTGGGCAACGGCAATGCCGTGAATCCGCTGTTTGTCGGGTGGGCCTCATCCGTCGTGGCTTATGCGCCTGCGCCCGGCGTCGGCACCGCGTTCTCCCACGCGGATTTGGCCCTCGGTCCGGTCACGGGAGACAACGCCTCCATCGTGTCGCTCGGCGACGTCCCGGCCGGCACGTCGCGCCCGAATCCCGGCACGCTCACGCTCGGCTTTGCCAATCCGATCAGCAACGGCCCGGGTGCGGACTTTGCCGCGTTTGAAAACGGCTTCATCTCCGACGGGTCGTCGGGAGTGGAAGGGGAGATCTCCGGCGAGCTGGGTTACGTGGAGGTGTCGACGGATGGCAGCCGCTTTGCGCGCTTCTCCAGCGTCTCCCTTACGCCGGCCGCGGTCGGCCCTTACGGGACATTCAATTCCACGAACGTCTATAACCTCGTCGGCAAACACGTGAATGCTCTGGGCGATTCGTGGGGCACTCCGTTCGATCTGCAAACGCTGGCCAACGACCCCTTGGTCGTCAGCGGGGCCGTCGACTTGAATAGGATTCTTTATATTCGCATCGTCGACATTCCCGGAGACGGGACGTGGCTCGACGCCAGCGGACATTCCATTTTCGACGCCTGGCTAACCACCGGCAGCGGCGGGCTCGACTTCGAGGCGTTGGGCGTCATTCACCAAATCCCGGAGCCGCGCCACTATGGTTTGCTGGCGCTGGGCTTGGGCGGCTTGCTCGCCGCGCGGCCGCGAGTTAGCTAATGAATTGGGCGCCTGACGATGCAGCGGCCGCCGAAGGCGGCGCGGGTAGCACAGGCGTCCCGCCTGTTCCGTCGGGCGTCCCGCCCGGCGGTCCCGCGCGGCGCAGGTACTCGCCGCTTGGTGTTGGCCACGCGCTGCGTCGACGACTCGGCGGGACGCCGAGCCGAACAGGCGGGACGCCTGTGCTACCCATCGTGATGCAACGCGCCAACTGCATCCCGGGCTTCAGTCGCGGAGGAGTCAATTCGCTCAGACGCCCGGGCTTTACCTTGCTGGAGCTCCTGGTGGTGATGGCGATCATCGGCATCCTCGCGAGCCTCACGTATGCGGGTGTGATGCACGCCATTCAACAAGCGCAGAGCGTGCAAAGCAGCAGCAACTTGCGCCAGCTCACGATGGCCAACATGGCGTACGCCGCCGATCACGGGACCTTTTGCCCGGCCGGCGACCGGCAAAATGCACGCCGCTGGCATGGCGCGCGCGGCGGCCCGACTGGGAAATTCGACGCGACCAAGGGCTTCCTTTCACCCTACCTCGGGCGGGAGCAGCGCGTCATCGGCTGCCCGGTCCTCGCGCGGATGCTGAAGAAGCAAGGCAAGACCTTTGAGGAAGGGAGCGGCGGTTATGGTTACAATTCATGCTATCTCGGCGGGATGCGGGAGTCCCAATTCGACGAGCAGGGAATCTATATTCCCATCCCCTTCCTGCGCGTCGCACGGCCGGTCGACACGGTGATGTTTGCCACGACCGCCTATGCGCGCGCCGGCGGGGTGCAGGAGTACCCGTTCGCGGAGCCGCCGTTCTGGGATTTCGGCGACGGCCCCACCCAGTCGCGCCCTTCGCCCTCGGTCCACTTCCGGTTCGACGGGCAGGCGATCGTCGGCTGGTGCGACGGCCATGTCAGCTTTGTGCGCCGCGAGCTCCGCGCGACCGGCGAGAACCCGCACGGCGGCGACGCGACCGCGCAATCCCTCGGCTGGTTCGGCCCCGATGAGAACAACGGCTTCTGGAATCCCGAGAGGAACTGAAGTGCCAACGAATTGCCCCAATTGGAACGAATTTGACGGAACAAGGGGCCGGGACCGTGATTCGTTGGCCACAAATCGCGCGCGCGCGGAATTGAGATTTGCGCCGCGGGCGAATCTGGTTTCGCATCGCGGCATGGCACTGACTCCCGCCGAACTGGCCGCGCTGCGGCAGGACTACTCGCGCACGGCGCTGCGCCGGGCCGACCTCGCGCCCGAGCCGATCGCGCAATTCGCGAGGTGGTTCGCGGAGGCGCACGCGGCGGGCCTGCTCGAGCCGAACGCGATGATCGTGGCCACGGTCGACGCCGCTGGCCAGCCGTGGACGCGCACGGTGCTCCTCAAGATTTGCGATGAGCGCGGCTTCACGTTTTTCACCAACTACGACGGGGCCAAGGCGGTGCAGATCGCGGCCAATTCCCGCGTGGCGCTCACCTTCCTCTGGACCGCAATCGAGCGGCAGGTGAACGTCACCGGGCGCGCGGAAAAGACCTCGCGCGAGGAGAGCGCGGAGTACTTCGCGAGCCGGCCCCGCGCCAGCCAACTCGGCGCCTGGAGCTCGCAGCAGAGCGCCGTCATCGCCAACCAGGCGCAACTCCGGCGGCAGTACGCGGAGGCCGAGGCGCGCTTCGCCGATGGCGACGTGCCACTGCCGCCGAACTGGGGCGGCTACTGCGTGATCCCGGAGACCGTCGAGTTCTGGCAAGGGAGCCGCAGCCGCTTGCACGATCGCCTGCGCTATCGCCGGGAGCCGGGTGGCTGGCTGGTGGAGCGGCTCTCCCCGTGAGCGGGATCGTTCGCGCGACACCGGGCGCGGCTCCACGATGGGTAGCACAGGCGTCCCGCCTGTTCCGGCGGGCGTCCCGCCCGGCGGCCCACGCAGCGCAATTCCTCACCGCTTGGTGAATGCGACACGCCGAGCCGAACAGGCGGGACGCCTGTGCTACCCAACCCGCATCTTCCGAATCAGCGCGACCATCACGCCCTGGACCTGCAGATCCACCGTCGGGATGAGGTCGGGGAAGTCCGGGTTCTCCGCCTTCAGGTACGTGCGGCCGTGGTCGACGATGAAACGCTTGAGCGTCGTCTCGCCGTCGATCAGCGCCGCGACGACGTCACGCGGCCGCGGCTCGCGCACCTCGAACACGGCGAGGTCGCCGTCCTGGATGTCGGCATCGACCATGGAATCGCCGCGCACTTTCAACGCAAACGCGCCGCGCTTCTGCGAAATCCCCAGCGTGACCGCGTCGACCGAAACGGTCCCGAGGGTCTGCTGCTCGACGCCGCTTTCTCCCAAGCCGGCGGCGATGGACCCGTAGAGCGGAAGGTCGACGACCGGCTCGCGATTGATGTTCGCCATGACGGAGACCGCGCGCGCCTTGCCCGCCCGTCGCGAGATGACCCCTTTGCGCTCCAGCGCCTTGAGATGGTTCATCGCCGCCGTCTGGCTGGCGAAGCCGAAGTACTCCTGGATCTCGCGCGTCGACGGGATGACGCCCGTGTGCGCCTGCGACTGCGAAATGTAATCCAGGACTTGCTGTTGACGATCGGTGAGCGCTTCCATGTTCAGGGGAACATAAGGCTTTTTGAACATCCGTCCAGCGGAAAAGTAATCAGTAATCAGTCGGCAGTAATCAGTTCGAACCCATCTCCGAGCGGCGCCTCCCAGACTGATTACTGCCTACTGATTACTGATTACTCGAGCCCAAACACGGCCGTGATCTTCTCGATGAAAGCCTGCTGTCCCTCCGGCGCGGCGGCGCTCCATTCCGCGAAGCGCGTCGCGAGGGTCTCCTCGGGATCGCGCCGGCCGAGGTTCAGGGACGTGATCGCTTCCCAACCCGTGGGTTCCGCTTCGAAAAGCGGGAGGAGTTGCTCGGCGACAATGTTGTTCTTCTCGCGGATGATGGCGTTCGCCCGCATGGCGGCTTCGTTTTCCGCGAACCACTCCGGAAACGGTTGATCGGCGAGGTCGACGATAGCAACTCGCGAGCGGTCGGCCGCGTAGCTCGCGAGCGAGTCGGCGTATGGTTTCCAGTTGCGGTACGGGGGCTCGACTTTCCAGCGCTCGCCCATCGCCCGCAGGGCGAAAAGCGAGGAGGTCTCGGCCAGGGATTCCTCGAACCAAAGATTGGCCTTGCGGCCGCGCGTCCAGGGCAGGGTGAAATCATTGCTGTGTCCCGCGAGCGCGTGGCAAAACTCGTGGGCAAATTGATACGCGAGTTGCGCCCAATGGGCGCCCGTGCTGGTCAATCCGATCGCCACCCGGCCGTCGACGCGGTGCCGGTAGGCGGTAATGGGGACATCGGTCGAGTGGAAGATGAAGAATCCCGGCTCGCACCATTCCGTGTTCGGGCAATGCTGCCAGACGGTCTCCCCCGCGGAGACCAGCACGGCCCGGATGTTCGATTCGGGCGCCTCAAAACCCTCGCCGATCCGGAAATCGAGCGTGCGGCCGGCGGGCGGCGGGGTGTCCTCGGCGAACCCGGCGGAGGCGGCGCCGAGCAGAAGGGCGGTGAAACGGCGGCGGGTGAGGTTCATGCGGCGGGGGCGGCGGCGAGGCGGCCCGGGGAGCGCACGCGCCCTCGCGTGCTCGATTCGGCGCCCTCGCCGAATCGCCGTGCGCACACTGAGTTCAAGAGCCAGGACCGGGCGTATGCGGAGCGCCGGCCGGTCG
>DASYIS010000397.1:0-9578 GCA_035997375.1 Chthoniobacteraceae bacterium | reverse complement strand
CGACGAGCTCCGCGCCGGCCGCTCCGAGGCGGAATTTGGTAAGCACCTCTCCCGCCGCGTTGCTAATCAACACCATGACCTTCGCGTCCTCGCCCGCGAGCGCCACTTCGAACGTGTAGCTGCCATCGTTCGCCACCATATCGCTGTCGAGCCGCACGGGCTTCTCCTCGCCTCGCCCGACGACCTCGCCGCCTTCCACCTTCCACGCCTTTGAGCTGGAGGCGATCCAGTGGCTGAGGTCGGTGCCGTTGAAGAAGTCGTTCATGTTATTCGCGTCGGCGAGGATCGGCACCTGGCCGTGGCGCGCGAGGTAGACGAAGAGATCGCGCACGTCCTCGGTGCTGCGGCCCGCGAGCAGGCCCTCCGGCATGAGCGAGATGTCGAGAAGCGTCTGCTTCGTGATCTCCGCCTTTTGCACGGTGACGGGGCCGGCGAGGGTCTTCAGCGTCAGCGTGTTGGCGTCGTCGCCGGCGACGATGCCGGCGAGGGTCTGGCCGTCTTTCGTCTCGACGAGGTTCTGCTGGTAGTCCTTCCCGATGATCGCGTTCGGATCGATGATGTTTTGCAGGAGGTAATCGATGTCCTCGAACGCGCCCGGCAGCTCGGGCCCGATCTTCGCGCCGGCGCCGAAGACGGTGTGGCAGATGGCGCAGGTCTGCGAGAAGAGCGCGCGCCCGTGCGACGGATCGCCCTTGGCCAGCACCGCCGGCGTAAGCGCGGTTTTCAAGCGCGCGATTTCCTTGAGTTTGTCGGCCGCCAGCGTGCGGACGGAGCCCCAGTTCTTCGCGAGCCACTCGTCGATCGCCTTGTCCTTGAGATCCTGCAACTGCCGCGCGATCGGCGCGGAAATGTCGTTGCGCGAGACGGTCTTTTGATCGATCGCGTTCAGGAGCTCCTGCGCCCACGTGGGCCGCGTGGTGAGCGAAGCGAGCGCATCGCGTTTCTCTTCGCTGCCGAAGCGGCCGTAGTTGGCCAGCACCTTGCCGGGGATGGCGGGGTCGTCGAATGTGGAGAGCGCACGCAGCACCGGGCCGCGTAACGCACTGGCGTCGAAGAGCGCGCCGAGCATGAGCGGGACCGCCGGTGCGTCCTTGGCGGAGACGAGTGAATCGAGCGCCGCGCGCCGCTGGGCGACCTCGGCGTTGCGGTCGCCGAGGACCTTGCGCAGCTCCTCGAGGGCGACTTTGCCGCCGAAGGTGGCGGCGAGCGACTGGGCTTCCTGACGCAGTTCGGGGAATTTGGTCTCGCTCAGCGCTGCGTAAATGGCGTCCCAGTTGGCCGGCGGGTCGATGCTGCGCTGGCCCTTGAGCGCGGTATTGATCCCGCGCAGAACGTTCACCTGGATCTCCGCGCCTTCGAGTTTGGCGGCCACGCTCGTCTTGAACGCGGTCGCGAGCAGCAACTGGAGAACCCCGTCACGCGTCGGAGAAGCGCCGGTCGCAAGCGACGCGGAGACAACCCGGCGGGCGGTGAATTCCTGTACCTTGCCGATCTGGCAGCCGTCGAGCAGCGCGATGGCCATGCCGAAATTCGCGGCCACCCCCGGCTCGGCAGCGTACCACACCATGAGCGGCAGGTTGTGATCCTTCGCGTCCTCCGCATGCGCGGCGAGCGCGATGACCAGCGGCCAGCGCGCGTCGACCTCGAGGCGCTGCGCTGCAGACGCGAGGTAGAGCCGCACGAGCGGCGACGGGTCTTCCTTCGCCATCGCGGTGAGCCGTGCGAGCACCGCATCCGAGGGGTGCCCCTTCTCGCACAGCATCTGGATCATCCACCCGCGCACATACTCGGACTTGCTCGCGAGTTGTTCCGTGGCCAGCGGCTCGGCCACGCCGCCGAGCGAGTGCAGCGCCCAAAGCGCGCGGAGCTGGCGCGTGTCGTCCGGGTTTTCGCGGACGATCTTTTCCAGGCTGCGCACCGTCTCCGGATCCGGCCCGCGCTCTTGCAACAGCCGGCGCGCGTGGCGGACGTACCAGTCGTTCGGGTTCAGCTGCATCTGCACCAGCTCGGCGTTGGTGGCCTTCGTGAGATCGACCTGCACGGGCTTCCAGCCCGTGTAGCCGATCCGATAGATGCGGCCATTGCTGCGATCGACCGAATCACGCTGCTGATAGCACGGGACCTTGTCGTACCAATCGTTCACGTAGACCGCGCCATCCGGCCCGTACTGCGGCGAGAGCCCGCGAAACCACGGGTCGTGCGAGATGACGAAATCGGGGTTGCGCTTCGCCTCGTAGCCCGAGCCGGCGCGCTCCATGCGCTCGTTGCGCATCTTGTTGATATGGATGTCGTGGAAGAAAAACGTGTCGCGCAGCTCCGCGGGAAAGAGCCCGCCAAGGTACACCATGGCGCCGCAGTACGCGCGCTTCTCGTACTCGAAATCGGCGATGGTCTTGATGTCGTCATACGTGTACGGGCTGCTCGGTTTGCCCGCCTGCCGCTGGTAGCGCGCCCCCTGGATGCACTGCCAGACATGCGGGATGACGCACGCCGCGAAGAACTGCTGGCCGTGGTCGTTCCAATCGATCCCCCACTGGTTGCTCGCCCCTTCGCAGTAGCGCTCGAAGGTCTTGTTCTGCGGATGAAAACGCCAGATGCCGGCGTCGATCTTGACGCGCTGCTCCTCCGGCGTCCCCGGCGCGCCGACCTTGGAAAAGGTGAAGATGCCCTGCGTGCCGTAGAGCCAGCCATCGGGGCCCCAGGTGAAATCGTTGAGCGTCTCGTGGCGGTCTTCGTTGCCCCAGCCATCGAGCAGGATCTGCGGCTCGCCATCGGGCACGCCGTCGCCGTTTTGATCGGGGATGAAGAGCAGATTCGGCGGCGCGCCGACATAGACACCGCCGAAGCCGACCGCGATCCCGCTCGCGAAGGTCATCTTGTCGTAAAAGACGGTTTGCTTGTCGAAGTTCCCGTCGCCTTTCGTGCTCTCGAGCATCAGGATGCGGTCCTTCGGTTCGCCGGGGCAGGTTGGGTAATTGGTGTTCTCGAGAATCCAGAGCCGCCCGCGATCGTCCATGCAGTGGGCGATCGGCTGCCGGATCTGCGGCTCGCCGACGAGCGCCTCGACCGTGAAACCCGGCGGCACCTCGAGCGCCTTCGCGGTCTCCGCCGGCGGGAGACCGGGCGTCTTCGCGATCGGCCGGCCGGGGTCGTTGAGCGGATCGTACGGCGGCGGGGCGGCGAACGCGAGCAACGGCAGCAGGCCGGCGGAGAGGAGCAGGAGGGAGCGCATGGGAGGGGGAGTGTAGGGCGAGGGGCGCGCGTGGGCCAAGCGAAAGGGCGCGTCGTCCGCAGAGTCCCGCGTAGAGCAAATGGGTGCACCGCCGCGGAAATCTTCCTCTTCCTCTTCCTCTATCGGAGTGCTCCACCAATTTTGTCCCGGCTCACGGCGCGCGGCCACGGGACAATATTGGTGGGCAGTTTTCGATAGAGGAAGATTGAGAGGAAGAGGAAGAGGAAGATTCCTGAAGCTGGCCGCTACGGTTTTTCCAACTCCCATTTGACAAACCGCGATCCGGTAGTATCCTTCGCTCCTTTTCCCCATTGGGGGCCGTTCGTTTTGCCGTTATGTCCAGCCTACTCCTCGAAGAAGCCATGAAGAAGATCCCGAACCAACAGCAGTTGGTCAACGTGGTCTCCAAGCGCGTGAAACAGCTTTCCGCGGGGCATCGTCCCATGGTCGAGTTCGGGGTGCGGATGGGGTTCGCCGACATCGCGCTGACCGAGATCATCGACGGCAAGCTGACCTTCGACGCGCCGACGACGCTGCCGCTCGACCGCTACTGACGGCCCGTACTGGCGGGGCCTGCGTGACGGGCGTACTGTTTCTGCTCCGATGAGTGACATCGCCGTCAACCGCAAAGCCACCCACGATTTCCACATCCTCGAGCGCTACGAGGCCGGGCTGGAACTGCGCGGCACCGAGGTAAAATCGATCCGCGCCGGCTTCGCGAACATCACGAACGCCTTTGCGCGCATCGAGAAGAACGAGGCGTTTCTCTACGATGGCGACATTCAGCCGTACACGAAGGCGAGCCACGTGCAGCACGAGGCCCGCCGCCGGCGCCGGCTGCTCCTGCATCGCAACGAAATCAAAAAGCTCCAGGATCTGACGCAGATCAAAGGGCACACGCTCGTCGCCCTGCGGATGTACTGGAAAGACGCGCGGGTGAAGGTGGAGATCGGCGTCGCCAAGGGCAAAGAGAAGGGCGACCAGCGCCAGGACCTCAAGGCGCGCGTGGTGAAGCGCGAGGCGGATCGCGAGATGGCGCAGTTCAACAAGAAGCGCGCGTAGGGGAACCCTGGGAACGCCAATCTCCCGATTGGCGAGTCGCATTGCCGCGAGAAACTCGCCAATCGGGAGTTTGGCGTTCCCAGGGATTGCGCTCGCACGCGCCCGACTGGTGGAACACGCTCGCGTTCCCTATGTTCTCCCGAACGGTCGCTCTCCTCCTGGTTCTCTGCGGTTCAGCGCTCGCGCAAACGCCCGCGCCCGCGCCCCCGAATGTCATCATCATCTTCTGCGACGACCTCGGCTACGCCGACGTGGGCGTGTTCGGCGCGAAGGGGATCAAGACGCCGAACCTCGACCGACTCGCGGCGGAGGGGCGCACCTTCACGAATTTCCACGTGCCGCAGCCGGTCTGCTCGGCGTCGCGCTGCGGCCTCCTCACGGGGTGTTATCCGAACCGGCTCGGGATTCACGGCGCGCTCGGGCCTTCGGCGAAGCATGGGCTTGCGGCGAGCGAAACGACACTCGCGGCCCTGCTCAAGGACCGGCACTACGCGACCGGCATGGCGGGGAAATGGCACCTTGGTTCGTTCCCGCAGTTCCTCCCGATTCATCGCGGGTTCGACGAATACCTCGGCCTGCCCTACTCGAACGACATGTGGCCGTTTCATCCCGAGGCGAAGCCGGGGACGTTTCCACCGCTGCCGCTCATCGAGGGCGACCATGTGGTCAAGCCCGGCCTCGACCACGCGGACCAGGAGCAGTTGACGACGCAATACACGCTGCGGGCCGTCGAGTTCATCGAGTGGAACAAAGACCGGCCATTCTTCTTTTATCTCGCGCATAACATGCCGCACGTGCCGCTGCACGTGAGCGACAAGTTTCGCGGCAAATCGGAGCGCGGACTCTACGGCGATGTCATCATGGAGATCGACTGGAGCGTCGGCGAAGTCATGCGCACGGTCGAGCGGCTCGGCCTTTCGGAGAAGACGCTGATCATCTTCACCTCCGACAACGGGCCGTGGCTCAGCTATGGCGACCACGCCGGCCGCGCGGACCCGTTGCGCGAAGGGAAGGGGACCTGCTGGGAAGGCGGCACCCGGGTCCCGTGCATCATGCGCTGGCCGGGCCGGCTTCCCGCCGGGACGAACTCGGCGGACATGATTTGCACGATCGATCTGCTGCCCACCATCGCCAAGCTGACCGGCGCGAAGCTGCCGGAGCACAAGCTCGACGGACTCGACGTCTGGCCGCTCCTCGCCGGCCAGGCGGGCGCGAAAAATCCCCATGACGGCTATGCATTCTATTATGGGGTCAACGAGCTGGAAGCGGTGACCAGCGGCGACGGACAATGGAAGCTGCAACTGCCCCACACCTATCGCACGCTGAACGGCCGGCCCGGCGGCACCGGCGGCATCCCCGCGAAGTACGAGCAAAAGAAGATCGAGCAGGCGGAGTTGTACGATCTCCAGGCCGATGTGGCCGAGGAGCACAACGTCGCGGGGGCGCATCCCGAAGTCGTGCAGCGGCTGCAAACCTTCGTGGAAACGATGCGCGCGGACCTCGGCGACGCCCTGACCAAGCGCCCCGCGACGGGCGCGCGCCGCCCGGACGTGGTGGCGGGGGCCGCCGGCTCGCGGAGCGGCACGCGCGGGATCGTCAGGCAAGACTGAACGCGCTCGACCCTCCGGATCGGCTACGGCTCTTTCTTCTTCACCGCCGCCGGCCCGTTCTTCGCCGGATCGTAGTTCGGGTTCGGCGTCGGAAACTGCGCGCCGATCTCTTTACGCCAGGCGTCGAGCTTGGCCAACAACCCGGCCGCCCGCGCCGGCTCCGTGGCGGCGAGATCGTGCGCCTCCAGCGGGTCGGCAGTTAAGTGATAGAGCTCCGTATGCATGTCCTCGAAGAACTGGATCAGCTTCCAGTCGCCCTCCCGCACCGCCGAGTAAGGGGTGGCGCCGCCGGGATGATAGTGTGGATAATGCCAGAAGATCGCGCGCTCCGGGAGTTGCCCGCCCTTCAGCACCGGCAGCAGGCTTTTCCCCTCGACCGCTCCGCTTGGCGGCACGCCCGCCGCTTCCAGCAGCGTGGGTAGCATGTCATAGCTGATCGCCGGCACCGCCGTTTCGCTCCCCGGCTTGGTCATTCCGGGCCAGGAGACAATGAGCGGCACCCGGACGCCGCCTTCATACGCCGAGCCCTTGCCCGCGCGCAGATTCAGGTTGGTCGTGTTCGGGATCAATCCACCATTGTCCGACGTATAGATGAAGATCGTGTGATCGGACAAATGCAACTCGTCCAGCTTCGCCCGCAGCCGGCCCACGCTGTCGTCGGTCGACTCGACCAGCGCCGCATAGGTTGGGTTATGCTGCGGCGCGGCCGGGTGGGCCTTCGCCTTGTATTTCGCGATCACCTCGGGTTTGCCCGCAATGGGATTATGCACCGCGTAATGCGCGAGATAGACAAAGAACGGCTTTTCCTTGTTCTGCTCGATGAACTTGATCGCCTCGGTGGTCAGGCGGTCGCTGAGATGCTCTTCCGGCGGGCCGTCGGTCAGGTGCTCGTTCTTATAGGGAGGGAAATAACTCGCCGGCTGACCTTTGCCGTTGTCCGCGAGGGTCGAGTCAAAGCCATGCGCCGTCGCCGGCGCCGTCCCGAGATGCCATTTGCCGAAATGCGCGCTCACATAACCGGCGCGATGCAATTCCGAGGCGATCGTCGGCTGGTCCGCCGGCAGTTCCATCAGCCAGTCGGGCATCTTCAGCTTCGCGAACGGCATTTTGTAGCCCGCGATGAAGTCGGTGAGATGCAGCGCCGCCGGCGAGCGCCCCGTCAGCAACGCCGCCCGCGTCGGCGAGCAAACCGTGCAGCCCGAGTAGGCATTGGTAAAGCGCATCCCGTCGCGCACGAGCTGGTCGACATTCGGCGTCTCGTAAAACTTGCTGCCGTAACAGCCGAGGTCGGTCTGGCCCAGGTCATCGATGAGGACGAGGACGATGTTCGGCTTCGGATCGGCGGCGAAGGCGGAGACGGCGAGCAGCAGGAGCAGCGGGAGGAGGAGGCGCATGGCTGGGGGAGTCACGCAAGTTGTAGGGCCGGAGGAGCGGCCTTGCGAGGATGAAGCAGGCTTGACGCGCTTGACGCCCGCTGTGCCGCCTAAAGTTGTGACGACGCCGCTTTGTTTGCGTCGCGGAGCGATGCCGTGCCGATCGCCGTCGGCAACCGCTTGAAAGCCCCGTCTGCCGGCAAGCATTGCTCTGCGATGGGCGCTGGGCGCTTTTTCTCGCGACGCCTGGCTTGATTGTTCCTCGTGCCCAAGGTTGAAGCACAGCGCTTTGTGGACGGCGCGCCGGCTCGGGAACTCCGTTGCCCCGCGGCGCATCCTCCAATCATGCGCGCCGCTCCAAAAATCTGCGGGACGAGCGCGCGACGCTGCTTCTGGCGAAGACACGCCACACCCGGCATTCAAGCGGGAGCCATTCTCATCAGGGGTGCGAACTTCGAAGGGATTCCCCAGAGCGCTGCCAAGAGCAAACTTCACGCCCTCCCTCATTTGCGCTGCTCAGCGATGAACGCGCAGCTTGGGCCGTGACTTCTGTAAGCTCTCAACCGCCTCGCCGCTAAGCCCGGTGCATCCGTTGAGGGCGACCGTCTGTAAGCTAGGGAGGCCGGCGAGCGGGGCGAGATCGGTGAGTCCGGTGCAGTCCCTGAGGGAAAGGTCCTGCAAGCTGGCGAGCCCGGCCAGTGGGGCGAGATCCGTGAGCCCCGTGCAGCCGCTGAGGACGAGCGTGTGCAAGCTGAAGAGGCCGGCGAGCGGGCCAAGATCCGTGAGCCCGGTGCAGCCGCTGAGGTAGAGCGTCCGCAAGCCGGCGAGGCCGACGAGCGGGGCGAGATCCGAGAGCGCGGTACAGTCTCTGAGGTCGAGCACCCGCAAGCTGGCGAGGCCGGCGAGCGGGGTGAGATCCTTGAGCCCGGTGCAGCCGCCGAGGTCGAGCGTTTGCAAGCTGGCGAGGCCTGCGAGCGGGGCGAGATCTGTGAGCGAGGCGCAGTCGTTCAGATTTAAGCACACGGCACTTGCACGAGCAGCGGTCGCCCCCAAAAGGCGGGCACTCTCGGCCAGGCAAGTTGCGCGCGAGAGCAGCAGCTGGGCGATTTCATTTTGCTCTGTCTCTTCCCAGACCCCTGCGGTGATCGCGAGGTTCTGGCGGGCGATCTCGAAGGACCAGCAACGTTTAAGCAAGGCCAGACGCGCCGCGCCTGTCATCTCCACATGCGGGTCGACGGCAAGCGCGGCGGCGAGGAGGACCTGCATCGACTCCGTCCTTCTGGCCAACAGGTGTTCCTTGAGGACTCGTTTTGACAACATCTCCACTTCCGCCAACCCGTTGGTGATGGCGGGGAACTCTCCCCACTCGGCGGGGTCATCGGAGGGCCACTGGAAGAGCTCCGCGAGGAGTGACTGGGGGAGCTCGCTGGAAGTGAGGGTGGCGCTTTCCCAGAGGAAGATGAGGGTCTCGCGCCAGGAGGGGAGCGCGGCGTAATCGCGGAGGTTTCCGCGGCCCGTGCCGTCTTCCGGGCGTTCTTCCCTGGCCATCCACCACTTGCGGCCGCCGCTGATCCGATCGCGCAGATGGAGGGCGGCGAAGTATTCCTGGAAGGAGAGGTGGAGAAAGGCGTAGAGGTCCTCACCTTTGGCATCCTGCCCCCGCGGGAGGAGGAGGCCGGAGCGGCGGCCGGCGTACTCGAGAAAGAGCGTGGCCGTCTCGCGCGCCGAGAGCGGCGGCTGGCTGGGATCGAGCGGCGCCTTGGGGCGGATCGCCGCCTCTAGAACCTCGAGCAGTTTCTCGCGAGTGATCAGGGTCTCGCTGCCGGCCTCGGCCTTCTCGTTCTTCTCCGCCTCCGTGGGGCTGGTCCCACGGCGGCGTTGCAGATGCCAGCCGATGGCGGCCAGCCAGCGGCTCATCTCCTCGACATTGTGCGGGATGGGCCGGAGGTGCTCGAGCCCGCGCTCCTTGTCGAGCGTGCCGAGATAGGCGTCGGCGATGAAGTTGTAGAGCAGTGCCCGTCCATCCGGCAGCTCGGCGCGGACGCGGTAGATCAGGGCGATCATTGTGAGCAGGTGCGGCAACCGGGCGAGGCTCCGCGCCCCATGGCTCTGCCGCAATGCGCTCAGGAACTGCGCCGGCTTCGTCCCCGCCAGGTGCGGGTTGCTCTCATGGTGCGCCCACCAGAGGCGGGTGAACTGCTCGACTTGGGTGTCGTTGAAGGGCGAGAGGTAAAGGCGCGTGGCCAACAATACGTTCCCAGTGAGACGTGCGTCCCTATTCAGCCTGATCAATTCTGCCGT
>DASYIS010000396.1:0-8349 GCA_035997375.1 Chthoniobacteraceae bacterium | reverse complement strand
TCAGTAATCAGTGGGCAGTAATCAGTTCTGGACTTTCCTTTTGCACCGCCTGACTCCGCTTGCCGACACTGATTACTCATCCACTGATTACCGATTACTTCCCCATGAACGCCGCCGAAGACATCCAGGAAGTCGCGCCCGGCCTCTTCATCTGGCAGTTGCACGATGAAGAGGTGAAGGCAGAGCTTTCGTCGTGCGCGGTTTCGGTCGGCGGCGCTTTGATATTGTTCGACCCCGTCCCGCTCTCGCCGGATGCGATGGAGGGGTTGCTCGCGCGCGGGCAGCCGGCGGCGATCGTGCTGACGAATGGCAACCATGCGCGCGCGTCGGAGCAGTATCGCGATCGCTTCCGCATCCCCGTTTCCGCCGCGCGCGAGGCCGAGGCGGACCTCGGTTTCGCGCCCGATGAGTACCTCGCGGACGGCGATACGCTGGCGGGCGTTTTCACCGTCCACGGGCTGCCGGGCGCCGGGCCGGGTGAGATCGCGCTGCACCACCAGGCGGGCCGGCTGCACTTTGGCGATGCGCTGATCAATTTCGAGCCGCTCGGCTTCAGCCGCCTGCCTGACAAGTATTGCACCGCACCCGCGAAACTGCGGGAAAGCCTGCGAAAGTTGTTGCCGCTGGAGTTTTCCCTTCTGACATTCGCCCACGGGCTGCCGCTCGTCACGCGGGCCCATGAACGTTTTGCCCAGCTGCTCGCATGAGAATCCGCCCCCTTCACCTCCTCCTTGCCCTCGGGTTTATGCCCGGTTTCGCCGCGCAGGCGCAGGCGCCGGCCAAGCCGCCCGGCGAGCGCAAGACCCTGACCTTTCAGCCCGGCGCGAAGACGCCCGACCAGGCGGTCCCGGTCGCCGTGCCGGTGCCGGTCGGAACCGCGGTTCGCAAACCCAGCGGTGACGAATGCATGGACCTCGCCGGCGTCTTTTTCGATGCGCTGGCGAAGAACCTGATCGACGATGCGTATGTCAACTTGACCCGGGGTTCCAAGATCGCCGACCGCCCCGAAGAGCTCGGCAACCTGAAACAAAAGACGCGCGAGGCGATCTCGCTCTTCGGCGACATCAAGGGCTTCGAGGTCATCGAAAACAAAGCGGTCGGGACCACGCTCCGCCGCTACACCATCGTCTCCTTCGGGCGCGATTTCCCGCTCCGCTGGCGCTTCTATTTTTACAAGGTCGAGAACCAGTGGCGGCTCATCGACCTGCACGTCGACGATCGCCTGAACGCGATCTTCGCGGAAGACGTCGACACGCCCGCGGAGCCAAAGCCGTGAGGGCGGGACGCCGAGAGTATTCTTACTCCTGCTCTTGCTCCTTTGGGCAGCGCCAAGGGGGACACTGCACCCGGCCGGCTCTTCCGGCGTTGTCCCGGAGGAGCAAGAGCAAGAGCAAGAGCAGGATTATGACGGAGCCCTCCTGACATGATCGCGCCTTTCCTGCGGCTCATCCGCTTCTCGCACACGGTCTTTGCGCTGCCGTTTGCCGTCGGGTCGATGCTGGTCGCCAAGCGCGGGCTGCCCACGCTGCGGCTGTGCGGGCTTATTCTGGTCTGCATGGTTTGCGCGCGCACGGCGGCCATGCTGTTCAATCGCCTCGCGGACTGGCAGTTCGATCGGCGCAATCCGCGCACGGAAGGCCGGCATCGGCTCGTCCCGCGGCCGGTCGCCGGCGCGGCGCTCGCGGTGAGCTCGGCGGTTTTCGTCTGGGCGACCTGGTTCATCAATCCGCTCTGTTTTTGGCTCTCGCCGGTCGCGCTCGTCATCATCTTCTTCTATTCGCTGACCAAGCGTTTCACCGCGTACTCGCACTTTTTCCTCGGCCTCGCGCTCTCGGTCGCGCCGGTCGGCGCATGGCTCGCGGTGCGCGGGCACTTTGCTTTTCCACCGCTCGTCCTCGCCCTCGCCGTGCTGCTCTGGGTCGCGGGATTCGACCTCATCTACGCCACGCAGGATTACGAATTCGACCGCGCCTCGGGGCTGCATTCCATCGTCGTCAAACTCGGCATCCCGCGCAGTCTCCGCCTCGCCCAAGTGCTGCACTGGGTCATGCTCGCCGTCCTCGCGCTCTTCGGCTTCACCGCGGGCTTGGGCATGTTCTTCAACGCCGGCCTCGTCCTCGTCGCCGGCGCGCTCGTTTACGAACACCGCAGCGCCGCGCGGATGGACCTCGCCGGCATCAACCAGGCGTTCTTTTGGAGCAACGCCTTCGTCGGCGCGGTTTTCGTTACGGCGGTGGCGGCGGAGGTGTCGATGGGGAAATAAATTCCAAGCCACAGGCACCAAAGGCCAAATAAACGGGAGCCAAAGCTTCAAAGTCAAAGCTCCAAACCTCCGAAGCGTGCGGCCACGCCGATGCTTGTTTGGTCGTTGGTCCCTGGAGCTTATTTGGCCCTTGGGAATTGATATTTGGTCATTCTCCCAGCCGAAGTGTGGATGCGGAAATAAATTCCAAGCCACAGGCACCAAGGATCAAATAAACGGGAGCCAAAGCTTCAAAGTCAAAGCTCCAAACTCCGAAGCGTGCGGCCACGCCGATGCTTGTTTGGTCACTGGTCCCTGGAGCTTATTTGGCAATTGGGAATTGGAGCTTGGTCATTCTCCCAACCGCGCCTCCGGTTCCGGCTCCGCCAATTCGGTCGCGACCACTTTCTTGCGCGCGCCCACCATCAGTTTCGCGGCGACGATGCCGGCGATGATGCCGGAGAGGTGCATTTGCCACGAGACGCCGCCGGCTACGCGCATCGGGAGGACGCTCCAGACGAGGCCGCCGTAGCTGATCAAGATGGCCAGAGAGACGAGAAACCAGACCACCGAGCGCTCGACGATGCCACGCGCGAGCAGGAAGCCGAGGTAACCGAAGATGAGCCCGCTGGCGCCGATGTGATTGGTCCCGCCGCGTGCGAGACACCAGACGCCGAGTCCGCCGAAGAGCATGACGAACAGCGTGACGCCCCAGAAGATCCTGCGCCCGCCCAGCAGGACGATTCCGCCGAGCACGATGAAGGGGACGGAGTTCGCCATGAGATGATAGAAGTTGGCGTGCAGGAAGGGCGCGGTGAGCAGTCCCCAAAGCCCCGCGACGGTCCGCGGCTGAAGGCCGTGCGCCTGCGGGTCAATGTAGGGCAGCAGGCTCACAAGCTCGACGAGCCACATGAGCCCGAGCATGCCGAACAGCACCGTCGCATTGCTCCGGATGGCCATCGTCAGCGACTGCGGCCGACGGGTCGGGGTGATCTCGGTGCTCATCGGCTAAACGAACAACCGCGCGATCGGCCGGCCGTTGTCGGTGGCCGGCACCGGGCGCTCGCCGTCCATCAGCTTCTTCGCGGGGCTCACGCCCATCGTCGCCAGGATGGTCGCGAAAAGGTCGGGCACGCCAACGGGTTCGGCGACGACGTTCATCGCGAGTTCGTCGGTCTCGCCGACCGCCTGGCCGGTGCGCAGGCCGCCGCCCGCGAGCACGGCGGAGAAGCATTTGCCATGATGCCCGCGTCCGCCGCCGCCGTCGAAAGTCGCAGGCCGGCCGAACTCCGTCGCGATGACGATGAGCGTCTTGTCGAGGAGCTTCTGCTGCTCGAGATCGCTCACGAGCGCGGCCACGCCCTGGTCGAGCCGCTGGATGAGGAGGTGCTGCTGTTCTTGCGCGGCGTTGTGCGTGTCCCAGCCCGCGCCGTTGACGAAGTTGAGGTTGAACCCGACCTCGATGAAGCGCACGCCGCGCTGGATGAGCCGGCGCGCGAGCAGGCAGCGCTGGCCGAATTCGTCGCCGTAAGATTCGCGCAGGCTGCCGGGCTCCTCGGCCACCTGGAAGGCGCGCATGAAGTCGCCGCTTTGCAGATGGAAGCCCTCCTCGATCGCGTCGTTGTAATCGCGAATGCGCGGCTCGGCGGAGTGCGCGTCGAGGTAGTCGGAGCGCAACCCGGAGAGCAGGCTCTCGCGGCGCGCCTGCCGCTCGTCGCTGATGTCCCGCGGGCGGCTCAACCCCGCCGGCCCGCTCGCCGTATCGGTCAGGTAAACATAGCCCGCCTTCGGTCCCAGAAAACCGGGGCCGCGCGTCGCACTCGGGTAGCCGATGAGGACGTACGGCGGCACGCCGTCGGTCAGCGCCTTCCGCTGATGCGCGATGATGGAGCCGATGCTCGGATACTGGACGCTGCCGCTGACCGGCCGCCCCGTGTGCATGCGATTGACCGCCGCCGCGTGCTCGTCGATCACGTTGTGATTGACCGTGCGGATCGGCACGAACCGCTCGTACATCTTCGCGATGCGCGGCAGGTGTTCGCAAACCTGTACGCCGGGAATCGCGGTATCGATGCAGTCGTAATACGAGCCGGCCTTCTTCGCCCCCGGATCGCCGCGGGTCGGCTTGCAGTCGAACGTATCGCCCTGCGACATGCCGCCGCCGAGCCAGATGAAGAGGCAGTGCTCCGCCTTGCCGAGCGGAGATTTCGGTTCCGCGCGCAGCGCCGGGGAGCCGACGCTCAGCGCGCCGGCGGCCAGCGAGGCACGGGTCAGGAACTGGCGGCGGGAGAGATGGGAAGCGCTCATGGCAGGTGCATAAATTCCGGCGACAGGATGAGCGCCCAGAGCACGTCTTCCATGCGCTCGCGCCAGTCGCTTTGCAGGCGCTGCGTCGGCGGGTCGCCGGCCTTCACTTCCTTCTCGATCGCGAGGACGACGTTGGTCGCGTCGCCGTTCAGATGATTGGCCCACGAGACGGCTTTGGTCACGCCGGGGCGATGTTCCTGCGCAGGCGCTCCGGTGCGGCGTTCGGCAAAGCCCGGCTCGAGCGCGCCGCGGAATTTCACCAGTTCTGACTCGGTCGGCGGGCGTGAAAGGATGCGCAGGAAAAGCTCGCGCACGAGTTGCTCGACCGGTTGGTCGCGCAACGCGAGCTCGGTGAAGGCGCTCGTGTCGTCGAGGCGAATGATCCGCGCGCCGAGCGTGCCATTGGCGATCAACGCCGGCTGGAGGACGTTCGCATCGAGGTCGCGTGAGCTGCGGGGATCGGCGCGCGATTCGCGCCAGCCGAACGCGGAGAGGACATCGGTGACGACCAGTGCGTGCGGCTTGGCCAGCGCGGGGCGGTCGCGCTCGTTCGCGAGGCCGGTGAATTGCCACGCGCGGCGCGGCACGCCGATGTTGCTGTGGTCCTTCGACGACTGCCGGTTCTCCGGGTCCATGGTCAGCGGCTCGGAATCGAAGTCCTTCCCGCAGAGCGCGAAGAGCGAGTCGACGAGCGACTCGGCGGAGAGCCGGCGGCGGGCGGTCCCGGCGAAGAGGCGCTCCTCGGGCTTTTGCGCGCGGCTCGCCGCGGCGGTGGCGCCGCGCTGGTAGGCCTCGCTGTTCAAGATGAGCCGCGCCAGGTGCTTGAGATCGAAGTCGTGCGTGATGAATTCATGGCCGAGCCACGCCAGCAGGTCGGGGTCGGCCGGCGCCGCGTT
This sequence comes from Chthoniobacteraceae bacterium, assembly GCA_035997375.1. GTDB lineage: Bacteria > Verrucomicrobiota > Verrucomicrobiia > Chthoniobacterales > Chthoniobacteraceae > DASYIS01. Next base: position 2,904 of record DASYIS010000396.1, on the reverse strand, counting down.
TTCCCAATCCTCCACCGGGTCGACGATGCCGGCGCCGAAGAGCTCCTTCCAGAGCCGGTTGACCATCACCTGCGCGAAGCGCGTATGGCGCGGATCGGTGAGGATCGCCGCGAGTTGCTCTCGCGTGTCGCCCGGCTTGCGGAGCACGCCGGAGAGCGGCTCGAGATTCAGGTCCTTGAACGGGAAATGTGCCGCGACTTCCTGGCCGGCCTTCAGCGAAACGGTGACGTGGCTGTTCCCGCTCAAGCCGGCGGTGAGACTCGTGCCCGGCACCTTCAGCGGCTGGCGCTGCAGCATGGCCGCGATGTTGAAAAGGTCCTCCTGGTTGAACGGATGATAGGGCGCGTCGTGACAGCGCGCGCATTTCATCTCCATGCCCAAAAACGCCGAGCTGACGATCTGCGCCTTGGCCGCCATCGGCAGATCGTTCTGCGACGAAACGCCGAAGCCGCTGGTGCCGCCATAGAGCGCGCTTCCCTGCATCGCGATGAGCTCGGTCACGAAGCGATCCATCGGCTTGTTGTCGTAGAACGCCTCGTAAATCCAAAAACGAAACGGCCCCGAATTCGCGAGGGTCGCCTTGAGCATGCCGGGATTTTCGGCCAGCACGTCCTGCCAGTACGGCACCCAGCGGTCGGCCCAGCGCGTGTCGGCGAGCAGGCGGTCGATCGCGCGGCTGCGCTTGTCCGGCGCGGCGTCCGAGAGGAAGGCCTCGACCTCCGCGGAGGTTGGCAGCAGGCCCGTCGTGTCGAGCGTCACGCGGCGCAGGAACGCCGCATCGCCGATCACCGGCGCGGGCTCGGCGCCGACCTTCTCCAGCCGCGCGCCGATGAAGCGATCGATCGTATTGCGGCCCGCGAGCGATTCGCGCGGGGAGGGGATCGCCGGCGCGGGCTGGGCGTGCTCCCGGGCCAGGTCGTGGCGGGTCTTCCAATACAACTCCTCAGCGGGGTTCCGGCGCCGCTCCGCATTCAGCGCGGCGATGCGCTGGATTTGCGCGTCCCCGTAGAGACGCCAGCCGGACTGCGTCATCGCTTGACCCGGCGCGACGCCCTCCGGCGTGAGGAGGCGAAACGGCTCGCCGGCGCCGGCGACGCAGACCGAGGTCTCGCCGATCTCCGGGCGAAGGCCGGGACCGCCGACGAAGACCTCGAGCGTGACGACATGGGGCAAACCATCGCTCTCGAAAGTGGCCATCGCCTCGCGGTGTCCCGCGGGGAGGAGGCGCATTTCCTTCACCAGTTGGGTGGCCAGTTGATCCGGCACCGGCTCCGCGTCGCCGCCTTTCTGTTTCGCGACTTCGGTCTTCGCGAGGGCACGGCCGTCGATCGCCAGCCGCGCGCCGGAGATTGCGCGGACGAGCAGTTGCTGCGGCCCTTTGGGCAAAGTCACCACCGCCGCCGCGCGCAACAGAACGTGCTCGCTGCGATCGACGCGGATCCCTTGCGCGTCGTACTTCTCGACATAGGCGCCGAAGCCAAACGCCGGCTCGGCGTACTCGTCGGTCTTCAGCGACGGCGGCCTGGCCCACGAGCCCGGCGCGGACTTTGGAGCGGCGGGTTTCTTGTCCGTGGGCGCGGGTTCCGGCGGCTTCGGCACGGTCGCGGGATCGACCTCGAACACCTCGACCCGCACCTCCCCGCGCTTCAGCTCATCCAGCGCGATGACCCGCGGCGGCAGCGGCTCGGGCTCTTTCTCTTTCGGCGCCGCGGTCGCCGGTGGGACGGGTGAGTCAGGGCTGGTCGCCACCGGGGGCCCCGGCTGGTCCGCGCCGCGCCCGGGGCTGGATAATTGCAGCAGCCCGACCAGGAGAACCGGGGCGAAGAAATGGCGGACGGACATAAGGCGGGACGAGGAAATGGGGAGCACGTCGAGGGTAATTTAGATACCCGCAAGGGCTGGGTTTACAAGGAGCAATCAGCGCGACGACTGCGGTGTAGAGATCAGTTGGCGCAGAGCACGAGAGGGTCCGGGGAGCGCACGCGCCCCCGCGTGCCGGATTCGGCGCCCTCGCCGAATCCCGTTATGCGCGGCACGCCGTTTGAGGAATTTGCACCCGCATCGTGTTGAACGCTGCCCGGCGAGGGCGCCGGGCAGAACACGCGGGGCGCGTGTGCTCCCCGGACCGTCCGCGCCGGCGCTCAACTGACAGATCTGACGAAGCTCGCGGCGGACTGGTACCGGCCCTGGTGTTGCGCGTTAGTTAATTTCCCTTCACTCCAGGCCCACCGTCGCCGTCATCACATGCGTCTCCGCATGCGCGAGCGTCACCGCGTTCTCCGCCGCGTTGCACGTCTCCACGCAGACGAAGCGCAGCCACTCGTCGTCCCCGAGATCCGCCAGCGCCTTCGCTTTCGCCTCCCACGGATTCCAGACGACGGTCGTTTGCGAGCCGCTCTTGCCGACCGCCAGCCGGCGGCCCGCTGCCGCGTCATCGACGAGGCAGAGCGCGCCGGTATTCAGATAGACGCGGTCGGTTTCGCCGGTGAAACGCACCGCCGGCGGCTCTTCGCGCTTCCGCGTGAAGCCGTCTACCTTGTCAATGTACTCGGTTCCTTGCAGACCGATCACGCCCGTCTGATGCACGTCGCGAATGGTGAGATACGTGTGGAGCGCTTCCTCGAAGGTGAACGGCACGCCGGACCAATTCTCGACCTCGAGCGCCATCTCCAGCGTGCGGCCGACGGTCAGGCGGAAGCGCAGGACGAAATCGTACGGCCAGAGCGCGCGGGTCTGCTCGTTCGAAACGAGCCGGAGCACGGCGCGGCAGACTTGGTCCGGCGCGAGGTCGACGGATTCCACTTCCCACTCGGCCGTGCGGGCAAAGCCGTGCATCGGCAGCGTCGTGTCCGTGGCGTGCGGGCCGAACCATGGGAAGATGACCGGCACGCCGCCGCGGATCGC
>DASYIS010000395.1:0-12847 GCA_035997375.1 Chthoniobacteraceae bacterium | reverse complement strand
AGGTTGCGCAGCGTGATCGCGGCCGAGACATCGCTGGGCGAAATCCAGCCGGCCTTCGTCTCTTTCGAGAGGTGCGACTCGATCTTCATCCGGTCGGGGAGGAACTCCTTCACGATGACCGACGTCTCGCCGAGCAGCAGGTCGCGTTTGCCGTGCCGCACAATGTAGGCGCTGATGGTGTACGGGCCCGAACGCGAGCCGTACGCGGTCTGATACGAAGTCTCGGCGAAGCCCATGGTCGGCAGCGCGAGCTTGCGAATCTGCACCGAATCGTCCTCGGGGTCGGTGACTTCGACCTCGATCGGGAGCCCGTCGAGTTTGCCCGCCCAGTCGCGCTGTTTCACGATGAGGCCGACACGAATCTGGTCGCCTGGGCGATAGATGCCGCGCTCGGTGAAGACGAAGGCATCCAGTTCCGAGCCCGAGCGGCTCTCCACGCCGCCGACGTCGAACTTGGAGAAGTCGAGCTGCCGGTCCTTCCGCGAGTACGGCATGAAGGCGACATCGCTGCCGAGCCGCGCCACGAAGGCCACGGGCTGTTTCTCGCGGACCGGCTTGCCGAGCGAGGCGAAGAGCACGCGGCCGTCCGCCTCGGTCTGGCCCGTGACGAGCGGCACGCCGTTTTTCGCGAGCACGTCGACCTGCACGCCGCCGAGCGGCCGGCCGGTTTTGATCGAGGCCAGGTAGACGTCGCGGCTGCCGTCGGCCGTCTCTTTGACGATCATGCCGAGGTCCGTCACGAGCACGAAGCGCTCATCGCCGACCGCCTCGTGGCCGCGCTCCGCGTCATCCTCCTCGCTTTCATCCAGATTGTCGTCGTCATTGAACTCACTGCGATCGCGCTCGTCCTCCCGCGCATTGTCGTCGGTCTGTTCGTCCTTCTTCTTCGGCTCCTTCCACTCGCGCGCCCGCAGGAAAAACAAGCCCTGCATCGCGATGCCGTTCTCATCCGTCGGCTTCAGGTACTTCGAGAAATCGAACGCCGAGGAGTTCGACTTGAACCGCCCCTGGAGATTGATCTCCTGCTTCTCGGTCGCGATGCGCGAGATGTTCTCGCGGCCAAAGTGGAAGTTTACGAACTCGGGATTCTGGAACTCGCCGCGCGTCTGGCTGACGAGGTGATTGATCTGATCCGCCGGCACGCGCGCGATCTCGTACTCGATCGTCTTCACGCCGCGCGACTTGATCGAGAGCTTCCGCTCGCCGTTGAGCGCGAGCACGCCGCCTTCGCCCTCGATGATGATCTCGCGCGGAATCTCGGGGACGGGGAGCACGTTGCGGTACTCCTCGCCGAGGATGAACCCGCCGAGCGCTTTCACGCCCTTGTCGATCGTGACCAGGAGCTGCTGGCCTTCGGTTTCGAGGCTGATCTTGAAGCTGTGCAGCTCGCTGTTTTCCTTGTCGGAGGGCAACAGCTTCACCGGCAACAGGGTGGAGTCGCTGAGGATCTCCTCGTCGATTTCCTTCGCGCTTTTCCACTCATCCTCGTCCTTGTCTTTCTTCTTTTCCTTCTTCGGGAGGAGGTAGACGTGGAGCGCCTTCGCGATCTCCGATGGTTTGGCCGCGCCGTGTGTTTCGATGAGGAGGATTTGCTCCGGCTCGCCCTCCTTGTTGCGGACGATCGTCCCCTCGCTCTTCGTAATCTTGAAGTAGCTGTAGAGATTCGGGATTTTGATTTTCTGCGCCACCTCCGATTTCGTGAGCGCGCCGCCTTGCTTCGTCGCCACCCCCTTTTCGAGCGTGATGCGCAGGAAGTCCTCGTCCTCGGGCAGCGTAAGCTGACTCGTGCGGAGGTAGACGGTGCGCTCCGTTTTGCCCGGCGTGACACTGACCTGCGGCTTGTCTTTGGCGAAAATCTCCGCGCCGCCGATGACGGAGAGCTGCACGTGTTTCTCGACTTCCGCGGGATCGACGCGATGCGTGAATTCCAGCGTCGCCGTCACCTGCTTCACGATCGGATCGTGCGGATCGGTATAAAAGACCGGCGTCGTCATCTTGACGGAAAACGCGGGCGTCGTCGTCTCCAACTCGTATTTGGCGAGCAGCACGTGTTTGGGGAACAGCGACGGGTCGAGCTTCACGCGATACTTCGTGTCAGCCGGCCAGTCGGTCTTCGGAGTGAACATGAGCCGCCGCTCGCCGGCCCAGCGCCAGGTGCCGGAGATCGGCGGATCGAGGCTCACTCCTTCGGTAATGGGCGGGTAGATCTCCTTGGGATGGCTCGGGTCGCGTTCGCTCAACGGCTGGTTCGCGCTTTGGGTGAGCGGGATGACCGATTCTCCGAATTTGACCGAGAGCGGCTGGATGATCTCACGAGTGTCCTTGAGGACCGTCAGCCCCGGCGCCTCGAGGTCGACGCTGACGGTGACCGGTTTCGGTTGGCGTTGCTGCCAATCCCACTCCCAAATCCCGCCGAGCATGGCGACGAGTGCGACGAGGGCCGCGCCCAGCGTCGTGCGGCGGTGTGCGTGCATCCAGCCGGTTGCCGAGCGGTCGAGGCGGACGAGCCAGGGTGGCGGCGCCCAGGAGAGGTCGCCGAAGAGGGAGAGAAGGAGAGCGTGGAGTTTCGCGAACATGGATGAGCGGGCGGACAATCCGCCTTAAGTCATCCATACGAGGCGTTTCGCCGGATCTTTCGGCGAAGTGCGAAAAAGTGTTTATGACCACAGGACGCCGGAGGCGTGATTTCCTCGCCAACGTCCTATTCAGTTCTCGCTTGCCGGCGCCATCGTGGCACGGGCGTCCCGCCCGTGGGGCTCGTGGGCATCCTGCCCGCGGCCTGTGGTGTTCACTAAACGGTGAGTCTCAGTTCGCCGGGCGGGACGCCCGCGAGCCCCACGGGCAGGATGCCCGTGCCACTCTGCGCTGCCCCGACTTTACTTCGATCCCGGCGGGAGCGGCCGCACCTTGAGCGACTGCACCGTCACCGTCGAGGTGGCCGCGAAAATCGTCACCGGCTTGTCGATTTGCGAATAGTCTCCCTCATGTTCGAAGCGAAGCTCGTCGTCGACGAAGACGGACTGTTTTTCGGGAGTCACGCGCCAGCGGACCGTGACGAACGTGTCCTTGGGAATGCCGCCGGCGCCCTTCTTGTATTGCTTGTTCCCGGGGCCGCCATCGATGCGGAACTCGGTCGGGCCTCGCTCCCAATTGAAGATGATCTGGTCGGCGGCATAGCCCAGCCGGAGATTGGTATTCTCGGTTTTCGCGATGACGGTGATCTCGACGGGCGGCTTGAAGCTTTCCGTCGTGGCAATGCGACTTCCGCGCGTGAGCACCACCGGGCTCTCGGTGTGCGCCGGGGTGACTTCGGTGAGGTACTCTTTGCCCTCACCGGCCGTCGCCGGCGGCGCCGGTGTCGTCGTCGGAGGGGCCGGTTCGACGGGAGCGACGGCGAGCGGGGCGGCCGGCGCCGGCGGCTTGAGGAAGTTCTCTTTCACGCTCTTCACCTTGAGCGCCTGCTCGATATTCCCGGTCATCGTGACGCGCCTTTGCAGTGCCTCCAGATCCGCCACGTGCTTCTGGTTCGCCGCCGCCGTGCGCCGGGCCAGCTCGTCCCCGGTCTTTTTGAATGACGCCTGGTAGGTCTCGTAGAATGTCCGCAACGTCCCGGGCATCGCATTGAGCTGGTCGGCGGTCATTTCGCCCTGGGCGGAAAATCGCGTGCGCTCGGTCTTCAGCGCGATCACGCCGTCGAGGTCGCCGGCGGCCGAGCGATCCGCCAGCAGCTTTTCGAGACCGGCCGTGTACCAGGCGTCCAGTGCGGTCATCCATTTGGCGCGCTCGGCGGCGATGGCGTCCACGGCGGTCTTCAGGCCTTCCTGCAGGCGGGCGATTTCCGCGTCGGCGTCGACCTTGCCGGCGGGCGCCGTGGCGGCGGGGGCGGGCGTCGCGGGCGTCGCGCCGTGCAGCAGGCCGGCGAGGCTCAGGAGGATCGCGCACCCGCGCGCCACGTTGGGCAACCCTGATTTCATCGCTCCAAGGAAACAGTCGCGCGCCGGACGGTCAATTCCGCTTTGCGACCGCGCCCAGCCGGTTCGCGCAGCCGCCGGTCGCCTCGAACTCCGCGAGATTGGCCATCGTGGTCGCGGCGATCATCTCGAGCGCGTTGCGCGTGAAGAAAGCCTGATGCCCGGTGATGAGCACGTTTGGAAAGGTGAGCAGACGCGTGAAGACGTCGTCGCGGATGATCTGGCTGGAGAGGTCCTCAAAGAAAATGTCGCCCTCCTCTTCGTACACGTCCAGGCCGAGGTAGCCGAGCTTGCCGGACTTCAGCGCCGCGATCACCGCGAGCGTATCGATGAGCGCGCCCCGGCTGGTGTTGATGAGCATCACGCCGTCTTTCATCAAGGAGAGCGCCCGCTCGTCGATGAGGTGCGTGTTCTCCGGAGTGAGCGGGCAGTGGAGGCTGACGATGTCCGCGCGCGCCAGCAATTCGTCGCGCGGCACGTACTGCGCGAACACGGCGCAGTCGGGATTCTGGAACGGGTCCATCGCGAGCACCTCGCAGCCGAAGCCGTGCAGCAGCTTCGCGACGAGCGCGCCGATCTTGCCGGTGCCGATCACGCCGGCGGTGCGGCCGTGGAGGTCGAAGCCGAGGAGCCCATCGAGCGAGAAGTTCCCCTCGCGCACGCGGTTGTAGGCGCGGTGCAGATTGCGGTTCAGCGCCAGGATGAGGCCGACCGTGTGCTCCGCGACGGCGTACGGCGAGTAGGCCGGCACGCGGACGACGGCGAGCCCGTGCTGCTGCGCCGCCGCGAGGTCGACGTTGTTGAAGCCCGCGCAGCGCAGGGCGATCACGCGCACGCCGCCGCCGGCGAGTTGCGCGAGCACCGCGGCGTCGAGCGTGTCGTTGACGAAAGCGCACACGGCGTCGAAGCCCGCGGCCAGCACGGCCGTCGTGGCATCGAGCCGGGCCTCGAGGAAATGCAAGTCGTGCGCGCCGCGATTGGCCGCGGTGAGGAATTCACGGTCGTAGCGTTTCGTGCTGAAGACGGCGGTGCGCATGGGGCGGAAGTAATCGGTAATCAGTCGGCAAGGAACGCTCCGCGCCGGCGCTTCACCCCGCGATTCGCACCACCAACTGGCTCAGCACCGTCTTCGCGTCGAGTTGGGACGTCACCAACTTCACGTTCGCATCCAGGCACGCGGCGAGGGCCTTTTGCAGGTGCGGCACGTCGTAGCGGGCGGCGTGGATGGCGGCGATGCCGAGCGGGAAGGTGTTGAGCCCGCCGTCCTTCTTGCGTGGCAGGTGCGCGATCGCCTCGGGTGCCAGGCGCTCGAGTTGCTTGCCGAAAAAGAACGGCTGCTGCGGTTTGGACAGGCGGTGCCGGACCATGAGGTCTTTCACCAGCAGGAGATTCCGCACGGTCGGGATGATCGCCACGATGAGGATGCCGATGGCCGTCTCGCCCTGAAAAAGCAACTGGTCGAGCAGGCCCAGCGCGCGGCGGACGTTGCGCTCGGAGAGCGCGGTGCCGAGGTCCCAGATGATTCCCTCGCGTGAGAGCGGCACGAGCAGGCGCACGTGCTCTTCGCTCACCCGCCGCTCGGCCGGCCCGAGATAGAGATCGAGCTTTTCCAATTCGCTCGCGACCACGCGGCGATCGCCGCCGGTGAAGAGGACGAACAGGTCCAGGCTCTCGTCGGCGAACTTCAGCCCGCGCGCGCCGGCGAGCTGCCGCACGAGGATCGCGGCCTCGTCTTCCCAGCCGCTCTTCGAGGTGTCGAGCCGGTCGAAGACCTCGACTTTCGCGAACTTGGCGAGCGCCTTGTAGAAGCTGCGCCGCTTGTCGACCTCCGTCGCGCTGAAGAGAAAACGCACGCTCTCCGGCACCCCCTTTTCGAGCGTGGTGCCCAGTTGCTCCAGCGCCTCCAGGACCGCCGCCGAGCGGCCCATCGGATTGTCCGCGAGGAAGTTCGCATTCTTCAGCCAAACCAGCTTTTCGCCGCCGAAAAACGGGAAGGTCAGGAGCGCGTTGATCGTGTCGTGAATGCGCTGCGCGGCCTCCTCGGAGTTGGCGGCGCACCCGTCGATCGTCTCCTGCGAAAACTCGTCGCCGCCCGCCGGCGCGAGCTGCACGGAGAGCTCCCGCGCGACGCGTTTCACCTCGACGTCGTCCGAGCCGAGCACGGCGTGATGCCGCAGATCGCCGGCGGTCGCTTTGGTTTTCGCGGCGGCCATTTACTTCGAGAATTTGGCGTACTTCTTCTGGAAATCGTCCCAGTCCTTCACCTTGTCGTTGTAGGTCGAGAGCGCCGCGTCGCTCAGCGATTTCCCATCCAGCACGGCCTCGATGTAGGTGACGATGCGGTCCTTCGGCATCTCGGTCATGAGGAAGCGCACGAACTTTTCCGAGCTCTGGTAGAGCTGATGGACCGCCGCCTCGCTGGTCGGATAACTCGTCGTCTCGGCGAGCTTGCTGAGCGGCAGATCGGCGGCTTTCAGGTCGCGCTCGAAGCGCTTCGGCGATTGCCCCTTGCGCGCGGCCACCGAGGCGCCGCCCATGAATTCCGCGAAGCCCTCATTGAGCCAGAGCGGCCAGCGTTTCCCGCGGAAGAGGCGTGCGACCACCGCGTGCGTCGTTTCGTGCGCGAGGGTGTGCGAATCGAAGCTGCCGGTGCCCGAGTTGCCCGCGCCGCGGATGTTCAGAAACAGCTCGTCGCCGAACGCGAAGCTGGCCGCCCACTTGATCGGGTTGTTCGACTGGTCGAGAAATTCTTTCCACTCCTTTTCGTCCTCGAAGACGTAGACGTGCGACTTTTTCTCGTAGCGATCCTTCCCCGCCTTGAGCGTGGTGGCGACGAACCAGAGGTCGTATTCGATCTCGCGCACCACCTTCTGCGCCTCGGTCGCGCGGCGGTAGTGGATGATGAAATTGTCCGTCTCGGCGTGCTTCCATTTCGCCGGGTTGATCGAGAGCGCGAGCTGGCCGTCCTTGCTCATCTTCTGGTTCGACAGGTCCTCGAGCTTCTTCTCGACCAGCGGAATCTCGCGCGCGGGCGGGCTGCTCGGCGGTGGCGCGGGCGTGGCCCGGGTGAGAGCGGAACTCGGCAGGAAGGGAGCCGGCGTCGGAGTCAAGGGCCGCGCAAAAGGCGTCGCCGCCGGGGTGGCGGGCCGCACGTACGGCGTGGCCGGCGGACGGATCTGGGGCAGGGGTGTGAAGGCGGGCACCCCCGGCCGCGGGTAGGGCGTGGCCGCCGGCGCCTGGGCGCGCGCGCCGAGCGGGCAGAGAGACAGGGCGGCCAGGGTGGCGAAAGCGAGGAGGCGGTCAGGGTGTGTCGACATGATCTTTCTGGGCGTAAGGTTGGAACTGTTTCTCCAGCGCATCCAGATTGAAAAACGCCGTGCCGAAATTCTTATCGAGCGCCGAGTCGAAGCGCGCCCCTTTCGACATCGCTTCCAGGAAGAGCGAGAACTTGTGTTTGTCCGACGCGCTCAGGAAGCGCACGAGCCGCTCGGATTCCGCGTAAAACGCGATCACCTCCGCATCCTTCTGCGGATAGCTGAGCGCCGAGGTGAGCTTGCCGAGCGGCAGGTAATTCGCCGGGTCGACCGACATCGATTTTGGAAACGCGCCGAACCCGCGCGCTCGCCAAAAGCTCGCGTACCAGCGGGTCGCCGTGTATTCCGCCAGCCCTTCGTTCAGCCAGAGGGGCACGCCGGGCCCGAAGAAGCGGAAGACGATGAGATGCGTCAACTCGTGCGCGAGCGCGTTGCCCTTGAACTTCTGGTGCGGATCGCGCTGCAAAAAAAGCTCGCCCTGCGCATGGATGCCGCCGCTCCACGGCTCAAGCCCGCCAGCCGTCTTGAACTTCGCCCAGTCCGCGTCGTCCTCGAACACGAAGACGTGGCATTTGCGTTCCCACTTCGTTGTGTCGCGCTCCAACTCCTTCGAGATCACGCGGTAATAAAACTCCGCCTCCAACGCCATCGGTTTGGCCGTCGCATCGCTGAAGTAATGAAACGCGAAGTTCGCGGTCTCGCCGTGTTTCCACTCCGTCGGCCGGATCGCCAGCGCCCGTTCGCCCAGCGGGGTGATCGCGCGGTCGGTGAGTTGCGCGAGCGGTTTCTCGACGAGGGTGGACGTCTCTTCCGCCCGCAGCGGAGCGACCAACGCGAAGAGGGCAGTGAGGAGAAAAAGAGCGCGCATGTGTGAGGCAGAAGGTCAGACTTCGCGGAGCGTCACGTCGCCGGTGGTGGGCGAGAGTTGCACCACATCGAATGGCGGCGACACGGGCTGCAGCGCGGCCGTAAAGCCCGCCGTCTTGAACGAGCCGATCAGGTGCGAGCTGAAGCCGAAATGGCGCCCGGCCGTGGGGCTGCCCGCGACGATGCCGCCGATGGTGATGCTGGCAATCTTCGCGATCGGGATGGGCACGCCAGCGACGATGTGGTCGTTGGGGTCGCCGAAGTTTAGATTGTTGTCGGTGCCGCCGGTGCTCTGGTCCGCGCCGTAGTTCATGACGCCCGCGACGAGGTTGCTCAGCAGCCAGTTGCCGGTGACTTTCACCGCGCCGATCTGGGCGTTCGCATTGGTCGCCGAGCCGGAAATGTTGAACCCGGCCTCGATGTTTGCGAGGCTCACGAGCCCGCCGACGGTCACGCTGCCGAGGGCGAGATCCCTGGTGTCCGTCGTCGTTTGCTGGCCGCGCGCGGTGATGACGATCGGGCTGCTGCCGTTGGCCGACTCGCGGCCGACGATGCTCCCCTTGACGGTAAGCGAGCCGAGGTCGTCGTTGGCGCGGATGGTGGTGTTGCTGATGAGCTTCCCGCCCGTACTCGTGTCGAGGCCGCTGATGATGGAGCCGCCGATGCTGACGCCGGCGATGCGGCCCCCGCCGGCCTGGATGATGCCGGAGGCCGTGAGGTCGACGGCGGAGCCGGAGATGCTGGCACCGAGGAAATCGTGCCCGATGACGATCGCGCCGAGGTCGCCGGAGCTGCGGATCTGGCCGGAGCCGTTGAAGGAGTTGCCACCGGCGCCGCCGATGAGCGAGCCGCCGATGGTGACGGCGGTCGCGGGTTTGCCGACGGTATTGACGGTGTTAATGGAGCCGGTCTGCACGGCCGTGCCACCCACCACATCGTGCCTGATGGTCACCGGACCGAGGCCACCGTTGCCGAGGATGGCGCCGGTCCGAACCGCGGTGCCGCCGATGAGCGAGCCGCTGACGGTGATGCCGGCAAGCCGGCCGCCCGCCTCGACTTTGCCGCTGTCCTGCACGGTGCCGCCGACCACATCGTGGCCGATCTTGACCGTGCCCGCGTCCCCGCCCGAGAAGATCGCCGCGCTGGTGGTGCCGTTGCGCCCGATGAGCGAGCCCCCGACGGTGACGCTGCCGAGCGAGCTGCTTCCCTGGATGAATCCGCTGTTGCCGCCCGAGCCGCCGAGAATGTTGTGCGCCACGCTCACCGTCCCGACGTCGACGCTCAGGATCTCGGCGCTGGTCCCGGTGGCGCCGATCAGCGAGCCGCCAACGGTGACGCTGGTGATTTTCAGATTGGCGAAGATCCTCCCGTCATTCCCGCCGAGCCCGCCGGCGAGATTGCCGCCGATCTTCACCGCGGCGATGGTGGCGCTCGTCGAGCTGATGGCGCCGTTAAACCCACCGATCCCGCCGACCACCGAGCCGCCGATGGTGACCGGACCGATGGCGCCCCCCGAGAAGATAGCGCCGGAACTGCCGGTCGCGCCGCCGGCAAGATCGCCATTCACTTTTATCGAGGTGATCCCGTTATCCGAATTCAGCGTGCCACCGACGATCGAGCCGCCGATGGAAACGGCGCCGAGCTTCCCGTTGTCGCCGTTGGTGTCGGTCAACAGGAGGTACGCGTCCTTCATATCGGCGGTCACGGTGAGCGCGCCGAGCGCGCCGTCGAGTTTGCTGACCAGGGTCGGCGTGAAGGTGCCGCTCGCGGCGGGTTCGGTGGTGGTGCCGTAGCGGCCGTAGCTGCGAACCTTCAGGCTCGCCACGGCGGTCGCGTTCGCGCCGCCGCTGCCGGCCTCGATGGCGCCGAGGTCGCCGGAAACGGAGATGGCTCCAAGGTCGAGACCGGTTGCCTTGATATAGCCAACATCGGCCACGCCATCGGCAAAATTGCTGCCATGAACCGGAGCCGTGGGGCCGGGGCCGCGCACGGCGCTGACGGTGACCCCGAGGCCGGGCGTCGCCAGCACGGTGAGATCGATGAGCCGGAGCGTACGGGCGCCGGCGCCCGTGTTGTCGTCGACCCCGCCGAGGCTGAACTTGAACACCGAATTCACATTCGCCGCGGTGAGCAGCGGCTTGGTGAGCTTGACGGTGACGCGATCACCATCGGCATCGGTATAGGTGACGGTGCTCGCGTTCAGGAGGTGGGCGTTATCCGTCAGAATGCTCCCGTTGATGACGTCACCGAACTCGTGGAGACTCATGTTCGCCAGCCGGCCGACCACCGCGCCGTCATTGCCCGAGCCGGTCTTCATGGTGAAGGCAAAGCCGCCGACTTTGAACGCGCCGATCTGCTCGGCGACGAAGCCGAAATGCTCCGTGGCTGAGGCGACCGTGCTGCCGAGGACGCGGCCGCCCACGGCGATGCTCGCGATCCTGGCGATGCGGTCCGCTTCGTCGGTCCCGGACGTGATCTTCGCATCATTCGCATCGCCGAGGTGCGTGACCCCGGCGCTGTTTTGGATCCCGGCGACGAGGCTGCTCGCGATCCAGTCGCCGCCGACCGTCACCGGGCCGACCTGCGCATCGGGATTGTCCCCAGACAAATCCCCCGACGCGCCTTCGCCGTAGCCGGCGAGAATATGCGCCAGCTCCACCCGGCGGCCGACGCTGATTTTGCCGATGGCGACATTCGTCGTGAGCGTCGGCGCTACGGCGCCGTGCGCGACGATGGTGACATACGACGCGCCCGCGCCGGTGTGATTCCCGATGATCGAGCCGGTGACGGTAAGCGAGCCGAGATCCACGATGGCGCTGATCATCGCCCCGACGATGGATCGGTTCGCGTTGTCGTCGATGCCGGCAATCATCGAACCGCCGATCGTCACACTCCCGATATGGCCACCCCGGATGCGCCCGGAGTTCTGGAGGTCATTGCTCACTGTGCCGCTGCCGATGCTGCCGCCCACGAGATCCCGCCCGATTTTCACCGAACCAAGGTTGGCGGCAGTGATCTCCCCCGTGTCGCTGACACTGCCGCCGATGAGCGAACCGCCAATGGTGACGGCATTCAAAGTCACACAATTGATCGCGCCGGAGAACGGTCCGGAGCCGCCGATCACATCGTGGCCGATCGTGACGCTGCCGAGATTGAGCGTGACCCGGCCCGCATAAGAGCCGCTGCTGCCGATGAGCGAGCCGCCGATCGTGAGCGTCGTGTGATTGCCCTCGATCTCGCCGCTGTCAATCCCGAGGCCGCCCACGACATCGTGCGCGATCTTCACGGAAGTGAGGGTGGCGTGGGAGAAAATGGAACCGGCCGCCCCGCCGCCGCCCAGCAGCGAGCCGCCGATCGTCACCGGCCCGAGGTTCCCGAGACTGGCGATGGTTCCGGAAAAGTCGCCGGTTCCGCCGCTGACATCGTGCGCGATCGTCACCGGGCCGATCTTGCCTCCGGCGAAGATCTGGCCGCCCAAGGTCGCTTCCATCTCCTTGCCGATGCCGCCGAGCACCGAGCCGCCGATGGAGACGCTCGTGATGTCCGTCTTTGCCTTGATCTTGCCGGACTGGTCGCCGCTCCCCGCCTGCAGATTGCCGCCGATCTTCACCGCGCCCAAGTCGCCGCCCGCGCAGCTCACGCTGCCGCTGAACATGCCCGAGCCGCCGATGATCGAGCCGCCGATCGTCACGGCGCCATAGTGGCTGGCGCTGAAGGCCGCCGTGTAGAGAGAGCCCGACAACTGGCCGGCTCCGCCGATGATATTGCCGCCGATTTTCACCGAGCCGAAGCCGGCGTCCGAGAGGATCGAGCCACTCCCACTCGCGTCGCCGCCGATGAGCGAGCCGCCGATGATCAGCGACTTGACCGGCTGCATCACGGCACCGCCGAAATCGATATTGATCTTCGCCTCCTTCACGTCCGTCGCGACGTTGATGGAGCCGACGCCGCGAGTCATGTCGCTCTGCAGGCTGCCGCCCGCCGCCTGCGTGGCCACGCCATAGAGTCCCATCGAATGCACGGTCAGCGATTTGATGGCGAGGCCGTCCGGGGAGTTCCCGTCAGCGTCGATCTGCCCGAGATCGCCCGGCACGGTGACGGTGCCGAGGAAGTGGCCGGTGGAGTTGATGGAGCCAACATTCGCGAGCCCATCGCCCGCCGGCTTCTTCACCACGGTGATGGTGAGATTCGCGCCATCGAAGCCGCCATTGTGGAAATCGATGAGCTGGAGTTGCTGCCCTCCCGCGCTATTCGGCGCGGTGAAGGTGAAGGTGTCGTTAGCGCCGCCGTTTGGGTTGGTGAGGACCAGGGTGCCGAGCGAGGTTTTGACCGTCACCAAGTCGCCGTCGACATCGGTGTAAGTGACGGTGGTGGGATTAACAAGGGTGGCAGGAGCGATGCGGGCTTCGAGAATTTCGATCATCTGGCGTGGAATGGCCCGCCCCTACTCGCCAGGCAGGATGAAATTGGAGGTTCAAGAGCCGGGCGGCAGCGCCCGAGGTCGAGATGCGATACTGCGGCAAAGGTGAATGATCAATCACGAAGCTTGTTCGCTGGGGAAGGGTCAGGGCTGATTCACGCTAATCGAGTTCACTGGAACCGGAAACCAAGCGGCCGAGGCGCGCCTGGAGCGCACCGCTCCGTCGGTGCTGAGGGCGGACAACGTCCGCCAGGCTTCCCCGCAAGGGACTTGCG
>DASYIS010000394.1:0-7871 GCA_035997375.1 Chthoniobacteraceae bacterium | reverse complement strand
CCGCCGGCAATCCCATCTGGCTTCATGAGTACTCGGAGCCGCAGCCGGATTTGATGCTCGTCCCACGCTTGCGCAAACTCTCCCGCCAGGTGCGAGCGGAAGACGTCTTTCTCCTTGTGGAAGCTTCCGACACGAGTCTCGCCTTCGACCGCAAGCGCAAGCTGAAGGCCTATGCCGAGGCCGGCGTCCGCGAGTATTGGATCGTGAATCTCAAGAAAGACATCGTCGAGGTGTTCCGTGAGCCCAAGGGCGGGAAGTACGTGATCGAGCTCCGCTTCGCCCCCGGCGAACAGCTCAGTCCACTGGCTTTCGAGGATGTGATCGTCCCCGTCGCGGACATCATTCCGCCGCGGTGAAGTGCCAGCTCGACGCATTCGTTCCCATTCGCGTCATTCGTTGGCCCGCCGCCTTCTCCCCTTCCGTGCCTTCCGTGGACCGCGAAGCGAATTCCCCCCCGGACACGCCTCACCCTCATCTCGGCTCCCCACTTTCCCTTTCCTCTTTTTCGTGTCTTTCGTGTTTTTCGTGGACCCTCCCCTCCCCCGTGCTCCGAATTGCTCCCGCTCCCCGTCGGCCGCGCCCGCTTGTGAAAAATTTCACAAATTGCCCTTGCGCCGTTTCCGCCCCGGAACCTACTTTTGAACCCCGCAGCAATTCCGAGCAAATCCATGGCTCTCACGACCCGCGAGATCGAATCGCCCGACCCACTCCTGAGAACGCAGGCCGCTCTCGCGCATCTCGAGCCGGCGACCGATCTCCTCGGCGAGAAGCTCATCATCAACATGGGGCCGTCGCACCCCGCCACCCACGGCGTGCTGCGCGTGGTGCTGGAGCTCGATGGCGAGATCATCACGAAGGCGACGCCGGACATCGGCTACCTTCATCGCGGCGACGAGAAGATCGCGGAGAACATGACCTACAACCAGTTCGTGCCGTACACGGACCGGCTGGATTACCTTTGCCCGATCGCGAACAACGTCGCCTACGCGCTGGCGGTGGAGAAGCTCATGGGCTGGCGCCTGCCGCCGCGCGGCGAGGCGATCCGCGTCATCTGCTGCGAGCTCGGCCGCATCTCCTCGCACCTGCTCGGCATCGGCGCCTTCGCGATGGACGTGGGCGCGATGACGGTCTTCCTCTACACCTTCACCGAGCGCGAAAAGATCTACAATCTCTGGGAGATCATCAGCGGCGCGCGCTTCACCACCAGCTACACGCGCATCGGCGGCATGACGCGCGACCTCCAGCCGGAGTTCTTCCCGCGGATGAAGAAGTTCCTCGCGGAGTTCCTGCCGGTGGTCGATGAAACCGACGCACTCCTCTCGCGCAACCGCATTTTCGTCGATCGCACGAAGGATGTGGGCTCCATCTCGAAGGAGGATGCGCTTTCCTACGGCCTCTCGGGCCCGAACCTGCGCGGCTCGGGCGTCGATCACGATCTGCGCAAGAAGCACCCGTACCTCGGCTACGAGCAGTATGAGTTCGACGTGCCGATCGGCTCGGTCGGCGACTGCTACGACCGCTACGTCTGCCGCATGGAGGAAATGCGCCAGTCGGTGCGCATCCTGAAGCAGGTGATGGCGACGCTGCCGGACGGCCCGATCACGGTCAACGACCCGAAGAATTATCCGCCGCCAAAGACGACGGTGCTGACGAAAATGGAGGAGCTGATCCACCATTTCATCCTGCACACCGAGGGGCTCGACGCGCCCGCCGGCGAGGTCTACTGCGGGGTGGAAAACCCGAAGGGCGAGCTTGGTTTCTACATCAACTCGAAGGGCGGCGGCACTCCGCACCGGCTCAAGATTCGCGCCCCGTCCTTCTGCAATCTTTCCATCCTGCCCAAGTGCCTCCCCGGCCACATGATGAGCGACGTGGTGGCGATCCTGGGCTCCCTCGATTTCGTCATGGGCGAGTGCGACCGATGAGAAAAACCGCCCTCATCCTGGCGCTCGTCGCGCTGCTCCCCTGCGGGTGCAGGCGCCAGCACATCTCGCGGGCGAACATCAAAGTGGTCGAGGACGCCTTCGCCGAGGCCGAGGCCGGCCGCCGCGGGCGCGATGCAGCCGTGACGGCGAAAGAGGTGGAGTCGGTCCTCGGACCGCCGCACCGGGTCGATCCTCCGGAGACCGCGCTCCGCGACGTGGAGGTCTACCGCTACTCGTACCATCAGGGCGCGAATACTTTTCAGTTTCATTTTTTGAACGGGCGGCTGATCAAGATCGAATCCTCGGCCACGCCGCCGCCGACCGCTGAGGCAGAGACAAAGTCATGACCATTTCTCCCGAGCTCACCCGCCTGGTCGACGAGGCGGTTTCGCACTACCCGAATCCCACGCGCATCCCCGACGAGGAAGCGCTGAAGGCGCGGATGACGGAGCGCGAATTCGCCGCCGAGAAGGAGCGCGTCCGCCTCGAGCGCAAGCGGAGCGCCGCCCTGCCGCTGCTGCATCTGTTTCAGGAACACCACGGCTTCATTTCCGATGAGGCGATGACGTGGATCGCGCAGCGCCTCGAGCTGCAGCCGATCAACATCCTCGAGCTGGTCACCTTCTACCCGATGTTCCGCCGCCGGCTGGCGGGGAAAAAGCACATCCGCGTCTGCCGCACGCTCTCGTGCGCGCTCGCGGGAAGCTATGATTTGCGCGACAAGATCGCGGAGGCCGCGGGAATCGACCTGAAGAAGTGGGAGGCGGGCTCCCACGGCGATGCGGACCACGAAGGCGCGATCCATAATGCCGGCCATGGCAACCCGGTGGCGGTCAGCCCGAATGGCGAGTATTCCATCGAGTTCGTCGAGTGCCTCGCGTCGTGCGGCTCGGCGCCGGTGGCGATGGTGAACGACCTCTTTAAAGAGAACATCAGCGTGGCGAACGGCGCCGCGGACTTGCTGAAGCTGCAGCGCTCCGATGCCACCACGCCGCGCGTGCAGCCGCCGCATCCGCGCGAGCACCGACTGGTGTTCAAGAACATCGACCGCGAGGGGTGGAAGAACGACATCGAGACGTATCTCAAGGACGGCGGCTACGAGGACCTGAAGAAGGCCTTCACGATGGCGCCGGCGACGATCGTCGACGAGGTGAAGAAAAGCGGCCTCCGTGGACGCGGCGGCGCGGGTTTCCCCTGCGGCGTCAAGTGGGGCTTCATCAAGCCCGGTGGCTCCAAACCGGTTTATCTCATCTGCAACGCCGACGAGTCGGAGCCCGGCACGTTCAAGGATCGCTATATCATCCACCAGGATCCGCATCAGTTGATCGAGGGAATGATCATCTCGTGCCTCGCGGTCGGCGCGCAGCTTGCCTATATCTATATCCGCGGCGAGTTCCCCGAAGGCGCGCAGATCCTGGAGAAGGCGCTCGCCGAAGCCCGCGCCAAGGGTTTCCTCGGCAACGACATTCTCGGCTCGGGATTCAGCCTCGAGATCTATGTGCATCGCGGCGCCGGCGCCTATATTTGCGGCGAGGAGACCGGCCTCATCGAGTCGCTGGAAGGGAAGCGCGCGTATCCGCGTATCAAGCCGCCGTATTTCCCCGCCGTGCTCGGGCTCTACCAGTGCCCAACGATCGTCAACAACGTCGAGACGCTCTGCGATGTGAAACACATCGTGCGCATGGGCGGCGAGGGTTTTGCCAAGCTCGGCCGGCCGAATAACACCGGCACCCGCATCCTCTGCGTGTCGGGCGACGTGAAGAAGCCCGGCTATTATGAAGTGGAAGTCGGCAGCCTCACGCTCGGGGAGCTGATCAATGACCTCTGCGGCGGCATGAAAGACGGGCGCACGCTGAAGGCCGTCATCCCCGGCGGCTCCTCGGCGAAGGTGCTGCGCGCGGGCGAGAAGTTCACGATCAAGGACAAGGTGTTGACGCTCGAGGAAATCCCGATGGACTTCGACACGCTCGCCGCCGCCGGCTCCATGGCGGGCTCGGGCGGCGTCATCGTCATGGATGACTCGCGCGACATGGTGGAGATGTTGAATAACATCAACGAATTTTACGCGCACGAGTCGTGCGGCCAGTGCACCCCGTGCCGCGAGGGTTCGCTCTGGATGAAGAAAATCACCGACCGCATCATCGCCGGCGGCGGCACCGACAAAGACCCGGACATTCTGAAGAACGTCGCCGACAACATCGCGGGCAAGACGATCTGCGCCTTCGGCGAAGCGTGCGCCTGGCCCGTGCAAAGCTTCGTCGCAAAATTCCGCGAGGAATTCACCGGCAAGTCCGGCAAACCAACCCCGCCGCCGATGCCTCCGGAATATAACTCCGAGGAATTGGTGGCAAATGAAACCATCCCGTCCATCCCCGCGCCGCGCGGGAATGGCGGCGAGATCATGGCTCCGGCAGCGACGCGTTAACCTTCCTAATCTTACTCCTGCTCCTGCTCTTGATCCATCTTCGTTCCCCCTCCCGATCTGCCCCTCAACCATGAAACCGATCTTCGACCACGAAAAGCTGATGGTGTATCAGGAGTCGCTCGTTTTCTGCGGCTGGGTCGGCGAATTTCTCGAGCGCATCGCGGGAAAAGCTGCGGTCAAAGACCAACTCGACCGAGCTTCCACCAGCGTCCCTCTGAACATTGCCGAGGGCAACGGGAAGTTCTCCAACAAGGATCGAGCGCGCATTTTCGAGATCGCGCGCGGGTCCGCGCTCGAATGCGCCGCTTGTCAGGATGTTTTGGTCGTTCGTGGATTGGCGACCGAAGAGAGCATCATCGAGCAGAAAGAGCGACTGGCTCGCGTCGTGAATATGTTGATGGGTCTGCTCCGACGGTTCTCTCCTCATTCGAATGTGCTGAAGGAAGACGCGCCTGAATACGGGTCCGGCTCTGAAAACCGTGAGCGCGGGGAACAGGAGCGGGAAAGGGAGCAGAGCAGGAGCAGGAGCAGGAGTAAGATTAAGAAAAACCCATGAAAATCATCGGCATCGCCGGAATGACAGAGCAGGACGTCCTGCATGAAGTGGAGCGAGGCGCGCGATTCGTCGTCTTCTCCTACACCATTTCGATCCTCGTCATGACGTTCAAACGGCCGTCCAGCATCTACTTTGTGAAGGCGCACGAGAGCCGCGTCGTCAAGGGGCTGCCGTTCACCTTGCTGACGCTTTTCCTCGGCTGGTGGGGCATTCCCTGGGGGCCGATCTATAGCATCGGCAGTTTCATCGACAATTTTGGCGGCGGCAAAGACCTGACCAACGACATTCTCAACGCCTTCATGCAGACGAACGCCGGGCCGCCGCCCATGCCGTCCAACATGGGCCCGCCGCCCCTTCCTTCAAGATGAGCACTCAGACCGCCGCTCCCGTGCAGATGCTAAACGTCCAGATCGATGGTGTTTGGCTGCAATTTCCCAAAGGCACCCGGGTCATTGAGGCCTGCTCGCAGGCCTCCAAATTCATTCCGCGTTACTGCTACCATCCGAAGCTCTCGTCGCCCGGCAACTGCCGCATGTGCATGATCGAGATGGGGATGCCGAAGATGACGCCGGATCGCAAGCCGGTCATCGGCGCCGACGGCAAGCCGGAGATCGCCTGGATTCCGCGCCCGCAGATTTCCTGCGCCCAGGATGTCGCCGAGGGGATGGCCCTGCGCACGGACTCGCCGATGGTGCAGGACGCGCGCAAGGGCGTAATGGAGTTTCTCCTCATCAACCATCCGCTCGATTGCCCGATTTGCGACCAGGCCGGCGAGTGCCGGTTGCAGGAGTTTTCGGTCGAGTACGGCCACGCCAGCTCGCGCTTTCTTGAGAGCAAAGTGAAGAAGCCGAAAAACGTCGAGCTCGGGCCGCGCGTCACGCTCGATGCCGAGCGTTGCATCCTGTGCTCGCGCTGCATCCGCTTCATGAAGGAAGTGGCGAAGGACGACGTGCTCGGCTTTGTCGACCGCGGCTCGTTCTCCACCATCGCCTGTCATCCCGACAAGGTGCTCGACAGCAATTACTCGCTCAATACCGTCGATATCTGTCCCGTCGGCGCGCTTACTTCGAGCGACTTCCGGTTCAAGATGCGCGTCTGGTTTCTCAAGGAAACGAAGACGATCGATGTCAATGACGGCCTTGGCGCGAACATCACGATCGGCAGCCGCCAGGAGAAAATCTACCGCGTCATGCCGCGCGAGAACAATGAGGTCAATGGGGTCTGGCTCCCCGACTCACATCGCCTGAACTTCAAGTATCTCACCGCCGAGAATCGCCTCACTTCGCCGCTCGTGAAGGGGCTCGCGATGGAATGGAATCGCACGATGCTCGCCGCCGCGACCGCGCTCAAAGCCGCCGCGTCCGGCACCGTCGCCATGGTGGCCTCGGCGCGGATGACCAACGAAGAGCTCTTCCTCGCGAAGCGCCTGGCCTCGGTGTTGAGCATCGAGAAATTCGACGTCGTTCCGCGCATGGGCGAACCGGACGGCATCCTGATCGTCGCGGATCGCAATCCCAACACCCGCGGCGCGCAGTTGCTCGGGCTCACGGGTGCCCAGCCGGGTTCGCGCCTGCATGAGATCCAGGCCGGCGTGGCGGGCGGCGCGATCAAGGTCCTGCTCGTGCTCGGCGAAGACGCGACCAACTTTGGGCTGACCTTTACCGACATGGGGAAGCTCGACTCGCTTATCGCCCTCGGCACCAACGCCAACCAGACGACGAAGCACGCCTCGGTTGTCCTGCCCGGCGCCGGCTGGGCCGAGAAGCGCGGCTCCATGATCAACATCCACGGCCGCCTGCAACGCCTCAATCGTGCGGTCAATCCGCCCGGCGGGGCGCGCGACGATTGGGAGATCCTCCGCGACCTCATCCTCGCGGTCAGCGGCACCAACGGCCTCGCGATGATCGAAGACGTCTTCCAACAGATGGCCGCCGTGACGCCCGCGCTGGCCGGCCTCAACCTCTCGAAGATCGGCGATCTCGGCGTGCCGCTCCAGTTGTCCGCGCAAGCCTAACACGACATGGAATTTCTCCATCACATCCCCTGGCTGATCCTCATCTCGTCCGTCGCCAAGACGGCGTTTCTGATCTTCGGCGTCGTCCTGCCGCTCGTCTCCTACACCGTCTATGCCGAGCGCCGCGTCTCGGCCTTGATCCAGGACCGCGTCGGCCCAAACCGCACCGGCTTCCCGCTCACGCTCTTAGGTTTCAAGAAGGACTTCTCCCCCATCCTCGGCGGCCTCGGCCAGCCGGTGGCGGATGCGGTGAAGTTTCTGCTCAAGGAGGAATTCACCCCGGGGCACGTCAATAAATTCTATTTCTGGCTCGCGCCCGTGATGGCGATGGTCCCGGCGCTCGCGACGCTCGCGGTGGTGCCGTTTGGAGATTATCTCTTCGGCCAGAAGATGGTCGTCGCCGATGTGAACATCGGCATCCTGTACGTGTTCGCGATCAGCTCGATCGGCGTCTACGGCATCGTCCTCGCCGGCTGGTCCTCCAACTCCAAATACCCCTTCCTCGGGAGCATCCGGTCGACGTCGCAGATGATTTCGTACGAACTCTCGCTCGGCCTGAGCGCCGTGCCGCTGCTCATGATTTTCGGCAATCTGAATCTCTCCGATCAGATCATGTATCAGGCGCAGCACGGCTGGCTGCTGGTCCCCTTCCTCAGCAGCGGGCAGTTCCACGACTTCCATCTCACGCTCAGCCAGATCGTCCTCTGGCCCTGCGTGTTCATCTCGTTCGTCGTCTTCACCATCTCCATGTTTGCGGAGACGAACCGGATGCCGTTCGATCTTCCCGAATCCGAAACCGAGTTGGTCGCCGGCTATCACACCGAGTATTCGGCGATGAAGTTCGCGCTCTTCTTCCTTGGTGAATACACGGCGATGATCGCGGGATCGTCGGTCATCGTGGTCCTTTTCCTCGGCGGCTGGGATCTCCCCTTCCTCCCCATCAACACCCCG
>DASYIS010000393.1:0-4473 GCA_035997375.1 Chthoniobacteraceae bacterium | reverse complement strand
CAGCCCCGCGCGCGAGGCCGCTGGCATTGGGGAATTCCGCGACCAGCTTGTACGAGGCCTGGCTGCGCTCGCCGGTCTTGCCAAAGAGGATGACCATGTACGCGAGAACGCCGAAGCCGAGGACGAGAAAGAGGCCGACGTAGACCTCGGTGCGTTTGCGTCCCTCGCTCATACCGCCTGCCCTTCGTGCGAGCGCGAGTCCTGCCACATGGCAGAGAAAGTGGCGGAGGTCATGATCATGGTCACCACGACGGAAGTCGCGACCGGGCGCTTTGGCAAGCGATGATATCAGGTGGCCGCCTTACGGCCCCTTACGGCCGCAGCACTTCGAAGCAACGAAGTCCGGCGTGTCGCCCAACTGGATCGGCGTGAGGTCAGTGACGGGAGTCGACTTGCCGTAGATGACGTAGGCCGTGCCCGCCAGGGTGTGGGAATTGACGTCCCGGCGGGGCGCCCCACGATCAGGTCGGCGATGCCATCCCCATTGAAGTCACCCGCACCGCTGACGCTGGTACCCAGGCGAAACTCAAGCCGTTGATGGTCCGCCGATCGCATACTCACACCGGCACCAATTCCAGCCTCACCTTCCTCCCCAGCGTTTTGGCGGCGCGCGTCATGGTGGCGAGGGTGACGGACGTGTTGCAAGGATCGAGCAGGCGATCGAGGGCGGCGCGGGAGGTTTGCAACTGGCGCGCGAAGGTCGATTTCTTAAGGTTTTGTTTCGCCATTTCGTCGGCGATGGCGAGGGCGAAGGCGCGCTTGAGGGCGGCGGCTTCGACTTCCTCCAGGATTCCCTCCTCTCGCAGGAAGTCGTCGAGGGTGCTCCCGTGATGCGGGTTTTTGCTACGAGCGGGACGTGTTTTGGCGGTAGGCATTTCGGCGTTGCAAGGCGAGCGCCTTGTCCTCGGATGGAGTTTTCTGCGTTTTCTTGATGAAGGCGTGGAGGAGGAGGATCGCGTTTCCCTCGATGGCGAAGATCGTGCGAGCGATGCGAGTCGGCAACCGGCTGCGCACCTCCCAGAGGCCATCGCCCAAACTGCGGACGAGCGGCATGCCGAGCGGCCAGCGATATTGGAGTGTCTTGAGGTCTTCGCCGATCAATCGGCGCTCGTCAGGTGGCAACGATTTCAGCCACTCGCGAACAGGCTCCGCGCCGCTGCCCGTGGCGAAGAAGGCGACGGGCAGCGGGTGAGGAGGGGAGGCCACGCTTCAGCTATGTACCATAAAAGGTACCTCGTCAACCACCGCTTCCCCGTTCTGCCACGTCCGCCCGATTTCCGAAGTTCACCGCCCTCTTTGCGCCCCGCTCAGACCGCGATCCCCTCGGGCGAGCGCCCCTCGATGAAGTCCTGCAACACCGGGTCCGTCGCCGCGCGGAGCTCGGCGACGGTGCCGTTGAAGTAGATGCGACCCTCGTGCAGGAACGCCACGCGATCGGCAGTGTGAAAGGCGGTTTTCATGTCATGGGTCACCACGACGGAGGTGACGCTCAGGCGCTTTTGCAAGCGACGAATCAGGCGGTTGATCGAGTCGGTGGCGATCGGGTCGAGGCCGGTCGTCGGCTCGTCGTACAGGATGCACTGCGGCCGCGAGACGATGGTCCGGGCGAGGCCGACGCGCTTGCGCATGCCGCCGCTGAGGCTGGAGGGCATTTTCTTTTGCTCGCCCGCGAGGTCGACCATCTCGAGCGCCTCGGCCACGCGGTCGCGAAGCTCGGCGGGTTTTTTCACGCCGGCCTCGCGCAGGGGAAAGGCGATGTTTTCCTCGACGCTCATCGAGTCGAAGAGCGCGCCGCTTTGGAAGAGGACGCCGACCCGTTTGCGCAGTGCGCCGAGCTTGCGTTCCGGCACGGCGGCGATGTTCTCGCCCTCCACCAGCACCTCGCCGGCGTCGGGTTTCAGCAGGCCGACGATGTGCTTGAGCAGCACGCTCTTGCCGCCGCCGGAGCGCCCGAGCACGACGCACGTCTGGCCCTTGGTCACCTCGAGATCGATCCCGCGCAGGATGATCTGCCCGCCGAGCGCCTTGTGGAGTTGGCGGATGGAAATCACGAGCCGTACGGGAAGACGATGTTGAGCGCGAAGGAGAGGACGAAGTTCACCACCAGCAGCGAGACGGAGCTGATGACGACCGCCTCCGTCGGCGCGCGGCCCACCCCTTCCGCGCCGCCCTTCGTGTTCAAGCCTTGGTGGCACGCGATGAAGACGATCATGAGCCCGAAGACCATCCCCTTGGTCAGCGCCATCTTGATGTCGCGCGGGCCGGTGAATTTCTGCATGTAGGTCACGAAATAGACCGGCGAAATCCCGAGCACTTTGGTCCCGACGAGGTAGCTCGCGACCAGGCTCATCCCCACGCACTCGGCCACGAGCAGCGGCATGGAAACGAACAGCGCCAGCACGCGCGGCACCACGAGGTAGTCGATCGGATGCACCGCGAGCGCGCGCAGGGCGTCGATCTGCTCGGTGACCTTCATGGTGCCGATCTCCGCGGCAATGGAGGCGCCGACGCGGCCGGCGACCATGAGCCCGGCGAGCACCGGCCCCAGCTCGCGGAACATCGAAACGGAGACGAGCGAGCCGACCCCGGACTCCATACCGAGCTGGTGAAACTGGAAGTAGGTCTGCGCGGTGAAGACCGCGCCCGTGGCCATGCCGGTCATCATCACCACGAGCTGCGAGCGGTAGCCCATCTCCGCGATCTGCCGCGCGGCCAGGCCCCAGCGGATGCGGCTTTGCACCATGGAGACCGCCGTTTCCCGCACGAGCATCGCGACCTCTCCGACGTAGTCGAGGAAGGAGAGGACTTGGCGGCCGAGGAGCGAGAGCATGCGGGAGCGGGGACTCTAGCGCAGCTTCGGCGGATGGAAAGGGCGGCTTGGGAGCGTCCACGGCCATCCGCACCCGCGGCTACTCCGCCACGCGCGGCCTCGTACCGCCGGGCCGCCCCCAATGTCTGATCAGCGTGGAGAATTCCGCGGCGTCCGGCTCCGGGCAGACCGGCTGCTGCGTTCGCGGTTCGAGGTACAGGCAGCCCAACTCGTCCGGCGGCAGCCGGGCGATGAGCGACTCTGCGGCGTCGGCCGCGGCGAATCGACCGCTTGGTTGATGATGCTGCCGCCTGCCACGAAGCTCTCCGCCGCACGATGCGCTGCAAGGATCTCCAGCACTTCGCGCTCGAAAGGACCTATCGGCATATCTCCGCCACGGCGCGATACCCCGCGTGCCCGCCATGCAGCCGCAGTTCCCGAATGACGAACGGGATGTCAGGCTCGGTGATCTTCAGATCGCGGTCATAAGACCAAAAACAAAGGCCGTAAAAATCGCGAAAAGCGTTCCGCGCAAGCGCCAAGCGGCGCACCCGGTCGACGGGAAGGGTCTCCATAGCGGTCGCTTCCATGTAGAACACATACCACACCTCAACGGCCGCTGCCAAGCGCCGCGCTCGCCGCGCTGGCCCTTGTGGAAAACCGCTTGCGCAATTTAATACGCACACGTACAACTTGAGCCTGCCCATTTTCCCCGCCCTCTTATGGAACTCCCGCATCTCCCCGCCCTTCGCCGTGGCAAGCCCTACCAGAGCCTCGATTCCGTCGAGGTCGTCAACCACCGTACCGGCCAGCCGCTGGCGCGCGTTTCGCAGGTCAATGTCGGCATCGTCCGCAAGGACCTGGCGCGCATCGGTGAAGCCCGCGCGGCGCTGAAAAAGCACACGGTCGACGAGCTGATCGCGATCTCCGCGCAGGCCGGCGAGCTTTTCCTGAATGGCGAGTTGCCGCTGGGCGAGGGGCACGTGCAGTCGGCGGACGATTACGTGCGCACGCTTTCCGCGACGAGCGGACTGCCGTTCGTGATGGTCCGGCGCAACATGCAGAAAATCCACCATGCGCTGACGAACATGCGCGTGGTTCTCAACGGGCTGACGCGCGGGCTGCCGCTGGAGGTGATCGACACCGGCTTCGGCGAGCAATCGGGCGCGCGGGTCAGCTATTACCCCACGACGCAGGCGCTCGGCCTCGTCATGCCGAGCAACTCGCCGGCGGTGAATTCGCTCTGGCTGCCGGCCATCGCGCTCAAGACGCCGGTCGTCATCAAGCCGGGGCGCGAAGAGCCGTGGACGCCGTATCGGCTCATCCAGGCCTTCATCGCGGCGGGCGCGCCGGCGGAGGCGTTCGGGTTTTATCCGACGGATCACGAGGGCTCCGGCGAGATCATGAAGATCTGCGGCCGCGCGCTGATCTTCGGCGATGTCAGCACGGTCGAACAATACCGCGGCAACGCGAAGTTCAGCGTCCACGGCCCCGGCTGGAGCAAGATCCTGATCGGCGACGACCAGATTGAAAACTGGCGCGACTACCTCGACCTCATGGCCGCTTCCATCGCGGAAAACGGCGGGCGATCGTGCATCAACGCCAGCGCCGTCATCGTGCCGAAGTACGCGGCGGAGATCGCCGACGCGCTGGCGCAAAAGCTC
>DASYIS010000392.1:0-17508 GCA_035997375.1 Chthoniobacteraceae bacterium | reverse complement strand
AAAGGTCGTACTCGGCCTGGTCATCCTCGGCGCGGTGTTGCTGGATAAGCTGAGACACCCGCGGTGAGGGGCAAGTAATCGGTAATCAGTCGGCAGTAAACAGTGGGCGCCGCGGCATCGGCGGAGCGTCTCGGACTGATTACTGCCTCACTGATTACTGATTACTTGGTCTTCACGCCGCAGTCGGTTCCGCCAGGCTCGCCCTGATCGTCCGGAGCAGCTTGTTCGCGGTGTATGGCTTGTCCAGGAAGTGCTTCACGCCGAGCTTTTCCAGCGTCACGGTCTGCTCCGGCTGCAGGTGGCCGCTCGAGACGATCACTTTCACACCCGGATCCATCTTGCGCAGCGCCCGCACGAGCGCAATGCCGTCCATCTGCGCCATCGCGAGGTCGGTCAGCACCAGCTTGAACTCGCCGCGGCGGTGCGAGTAGAGCGCGATCGCGTCGCTGCCGTCTTCGGCCGTGTAGGCACGATAACCGTAATCCTCCAGCGTCTGCACGAGCGCTTCGCGGATCGGCGCTTCGTCGTCGACCACGAGGATCAGTTCCCCCTGGCCGTTTTCGACGGCGCCTTCGGTCGTCTGCTTGATCTCGTTGCCCTCCTGTTTGCACGCGGGGAGGAAAATGCGGAAACTCGTGCCGACGCCGATCTCGCTTTGCACCGTGAGGAAGCCGCCATGGCTCTTCACGATGCCGATGACCGTCGCCAGGCCGAGGCCCGTTCCTTTGCCCACCTCCTTGGTGGTGAAGAACGGGTCGAAAATCTTGTCCATCGTCGCCGGCGACATCCCCTCGCCGGTGTCGGTCACGCGCAGGACGACGTGCTCGCCGAGTTGCGCGCCGGGATTCGTCCGGGCGAAATGCGCGTCGACGTCGATGTTTTCGGCGCAGATCGTCAGCGTGCCGCCGGGCGCGCCCATCGCGTCGCGGGCATTCACGCACAGGTTCAGGAGCACCTGGTGCAGTTGCGTCGCATCGCCGCTGACGACCCAGAGATCCTGCGGATATTGCGTCTTGATGTCGATGTTCCGCGGGAAGGTCTGCGCGAGGATTTTGCCCATCTCGCTCAGCAGATGTTTCGGCTGCAGCAGCACGCGCTCGCCCTCCACGCCGCGGGCAAAAGTCAGCACCTGCTTCACGATCCCCGCGCCGCGCTCGGCGCTGCTCTCAATAATGGCGAGAATCTTCTCCCCTTCCTTGGTCGAGACGCTCTTGCGCAGCACCGAGACCGACATCAGGATCGGCGAGAGGATGTTGTTCAGGTCGTGCGCGATGCCGCTCGCGAGCGTGCCGATGCTCTCCTGCCGCTGCGCGCGCAGGAATTGCGCCTCCAGCTTCTTCGTCTCCGTGAGGTCGGTGTTGATGACGAGGACCGCCTTCGGCTGCCCCGCGTCGTCGCGCACCAGCGTCCAGCGGCTGTTCACGATGAGCTGCCGCCCGTCCTTGCCGAGATGGGTCAACTGTCCGCTCCACTCGCCGCGCTCGCGTACGCCGCGTTCCGTCTCGGCGAGCGCCGCGGTGTCGGGCATCAGCAGTTCGATCATTTCCGCACCGATCGCCTCTTCCACGGTCCAACCGTAGAGCCGGGTGGCTCCTTGGTTCCAGAAGGTGATCTGGCCTTCGAGATCGAACACCATGATGGCGTCCGACGCGAGGTCCAGCAGATCCGCCTGCTCGCGCGCCCGCTTCTCCGCCTCGTGATAGGCCGTGCGATCGTTGATGACCACCAGCACCGCCGGCCGGCCGTCGAAGGGGACGTCGCTCCAGAGCGTCTCGACCTCGATCTCCGAGCCGTCCTTGCAGACGTGGCGCCACGCGAGATTTTCCTCGGCTTCGTCGGCCAGCGCTTCGCGCCGCGCCCGGAAACGATACAGCGCCGGCAAATCCTCCGGCACGGCGAGCTGATCGATCGTCAGCGCGAGGAACTCTTCGCGGGAGTACCCGTACTTTTCCAGCGCCGCCTCGTTCACGGCCAGGAACGCGAACGACTCCTCGTCGAACACCCACATCGGATGTGGGTGCTTCTCGAAGAGAAGCTCGAAGCTTGGTTCTTTTTCCACGTCCATGAACATGATTGTGGACTGAGAGGAGCAATTCCGGGGCCACGCGAGGGCCGAAGTGTGGCGGCCTCGGCCGGCCCTCGGCCGCCCCGAAGCCGCGCGCCGGCGGAGGCCGCGGAGACCGGGAAAACCACGGGCATCTCCAACGAGGCCGGCGCGCTCCCAGGAGAAGGCGCGGAGGTCGCCGCGAGGTTCAGCGCCGGCGGCGCTCAGCGCGCGGCGGCCTACGGTTTCGACGGCACCAGCTTCCACCCATCCGTCGTCACCTCCAGCGCGCTGTTTCCGCGGTATTGGTCGTAGACCTTTTCCATCTCCTCGATGCTGTCGAACCAGCCGACGATGTACGCGGCGCCGAAGGATTCGCCGGCTTTCACCGGCCGCTCGCCGACTTCCTGGATGAGGCAGACGTAGCCGGTGCGCTGGTGGCACCAGGCCTCGGAGGTGTCGCTCGGGTTGAGCGTCATGCCGGCGAGCCAG
Organism: Chthoniobacteraceae bacterium; assembly: GCA_035997375.1. Taxonomy (GTDB): domain Bacteria; phylum Verrucomicrobiota; class Verrucomicrobiia; order Chthoniobacterales; family Chthoniobacteraceae; genus DASYIS01. Next base: position 14,972 of record DASYIS010000392.1, on the reverse strand, counting down.
GGGCCGTCGGCGCCGGTCTGCGGGTCGCGGGTGTGGTAGGCGCGGATCATCCGTTGCGGCACGCCGTCGCGGTCGCGGCGGTAATTGAATTTCTCGTCCGGGGCGAAGTCCTCGACGAATTCCTTCGCGGGGATCTTGCCGCGGTAGCTGAGGTAGACCTCGCTGAAGGTGTCGCCACCCTTGTGTTTGATATGCCCCGGCATGTCCTGGCGGAAGAAGAGCTTCTCGCCGTCGTTGCGGCTAAGGATGCGGTCGGAGGAGATGAAGTAACGCTGGCCGGCCGGGAAGACGAGGGTCTGTTTCCACTCGGAGCCGGTCTGTTTGCCGGGCGCGGCGATGGTGTAGTTCCAGCTTTGCTCGATGGCCGTGAAGTCCTTCCCCTGGATGATGTGCGGATGGAGCTCGCGGGCCTTGGTGCAAATCTGCGGCCCCTCGATGCTGCGCTTGGCCGTCGCGCCGTGGTACTTGTTGTTGAACTGATACGGCAGGTCGCCGGGGAGCTGGTCGCGGTACGCCTCGTCGCTGCCCGGTTCCATGATCCAGTCCTGGATATCGAGCCCGAAGCCGAGGTCGCGCGCGCCGGTTTTCTTGTCGAGGAAGCTCTTCGATTCCACGCCGCTCACGTAGCCCGTCTTCTTGATCGAGGCCTCCAGCGCGGACCCGCGCAGGGTGATCCGCTCCGGGGTTTCCTCGACGGTGAACGCGGCCGCGGCGGCGGTGTGCGACTGCTCGTAATGGCGCTTCAGCAGGTCGTCGCCGAAGTCGTTCTCCGTGCTGCGCCAGAGGGTATGGACGTGGTTGGCGTTGTTCTGTGTGTTGTCGTATTCGAGCACGAAGGTCGGGCCTTGCACGCGGTAGTAGTGCGGCTGCCCCGGCTCGAGTCCGCCCGCCCACGCGAAGTAAATATTGCCCAGACCGGCCTTCTCGATCTTCGTCCACTCGTCGGTCGCGATCTCGCTTCGGTGGCGGTCGAGGTAAAGATGGATGAGATGGACGAGCGCCGCGCGTTGCTCGGGCGAGAGGGTCTTTTGCTGGACGCCATCGGGCTTGGTCCAGTCGTGGCGGCCCGGGGCGTTCACGACATCCTTCGGCGCTTCCGCCAGGATGATCGCCCGCTTGCGCTCCTCCTCGCTCAGCGACTTCACGAAGGCGCGGCCGAACTCCTCTTCCGAGGCGAGGAAACGCGTCCCCGCGCGGGGCCCTTCCTTCACTTCGCCGGGATTCGTGCCCAAGAACGACGGCGTCGCCGCGAGGTCGCCGCCGGCCGCCGCGAAGTTCAGCGAAAGATGATGCCCCTCGACCCGCCAGCCCCACGGTTGCTTCGCGTCCGGCTCGCCGAAGATCGAGAAGAAGTAATTCTCCGGATCGCGGATCGGCCCTTTGCCTTTCTCCAGCTCCGCGAGCACGTCCTCCAGGCTCATGATCCCGAGCGCCTTGCCATAGCCTTGCGGGCTGAGGCCGGTGGTGAGCAGCGCTTGGGCGAGGAGCCGCTGTCCCTGGTTCATTTCCTTGATCGGCAAACCCTTCCGCACCCGCGGGATGAAGTGCCAGTTCTTGCGCTCCTCGTCGGTCAGTTGGAATTGCGCCTTCGCCTTCTGCTCGGGCGTGAGCACGGCGAGGAAATGCTGCGCTGCGACCGTCATCTCGCCGGCGAGTTGATCTTCGTGCGCGCGCACGAACGGAGCGAGGGCGAGGAGGACGAAGAGGGAGAGCAGACGGAGGTTCATGGGGAGAGGTGCGGAGTGTGGCAGAGGGGAGGAGGGGGAGACAAGGAGACAAGGAGACAAGGTGACAAGGTGACAAGGTGACAAGGTGACAAGGTGACAAGGTGACAAGGTGCCGCCACCGCAACTCGCGGCGCTTCTCAGGGTTTTTTATTGGAAAGGATCTCTATGAAAATCCTCATTCGGTGCGCCGGCCTCTTCCTTTGCGCGGCTCCCTTCGCTCACGGTGCCACCTCCCACCCCTACCGGCCGGCCCAGGTGGTGCTCACCACCGGCATCCAAATGCCGGTCGTCACCGGAGGGCAGAACCATGGCTCGATGACGTTGCCGGCCAGGACCGTGGTCAACGTCAAGTCGGTGCGGAAGACGAAGCTGAAGATCGACTTCGCCGGCAATCAACAATGGATCGCGCGCGCCTGGACCGATTACGACCAGAGAAGGGCTCCGCTCCGGGTGGCGCAGCAGAAACAGGCGCTCCTCCAGAAGCAGCAGATGGAGGCGAAAACCGCCGCTTTCGAACAGCAAAAGCAGGCGGCCGTGGAGAAACAGCAAGCTCAACTTCAGGACTGGTCCTCCCCGCTCGAGCGAGGCCCGTATGACAGCCATCGCAGCACCGTCGACCGCTACGATTGGCTCGGCCGGCGGTACCACTACGGCGTCTTCGGCCAGCGGATCTACCAGTGACGCGGCCCGACGTCATCGGAGTCGGTCGACGACGGTCATGGAGGTGAGTCGCCGAGAAATTCCCGGAGGGTCTTTACATCCTGCTCGACGTCCTCATGGGTCAGCGAGTGCTCGAAACACTGATGCCGGACGAGCAACTCATCCGCTTCAAATCGATCGAGCCCCAGCACGCGCGAGAGCTCGTAATGACTCAGAGTTCCTTTGCGGAACAGCTCCGCGGCGTAGGCTTCCGTGGCTTCGTGCTCCAAGTTCGGATTTGCCTGCCGCAGGCTTTCCTCGATGTCCTTGGGAAATTCGATGACGACGGGCATCGTTCAATCTTGCATGAAAGCCGCGCAGCGTCTACAGCCGCCGCCACGTCCGCCCGTCCTTCTCCAGCAGCGCGTCCGCTTCGGCCGGGCCCCACGAGCCGGAGGCGTACTCGGCGAGCGGCGGCGGGTTCGGGCTCTGGTGCCAGGCGTGCTCGATGCGGTCGATGAAATCCCACGCTTCCTCCACCTCGTCGCGCCGGGCGAAGAGCGTGGCGTCGCCGCTCATCGCGTCGAGCAGCAGCCGCTCGTACGCTTCCGGGCTCGCTTTGCCGAAGCTCGTCCCGTAGTGGAAATCCATCTTCACCGGCTCGATGCGAAGCTGCGCGCCGGGGCGCTTGCTCTGGATGCGGAGCGAGATGCCTTCATCGGGCTGGATGCGGATGACGAGCACGTTCGGACCGACCGCCGTCTCGTCGCGGTTGAAGAGCACGTTCGGCGCTTCCTTGAACTGGATCGCGATCTCCGCGCCGCCCTTCGGCATCCGCTTGCCGACGCGCAGATAGATCGGCACCTCCGACCAGCGCCAGTTGTCGATGTGCAGCTTCAGCGCCACGTAGGTCTCGATCATCGACTGGCGGTCGACGCGGTCCTCGGCGCGGTAGGCGATCACGTCCTTGCCGTTGATCGACCCGGCGCCGTATTGCGCGCGCACGACGTTTTGCCCGACCTCCTCCGGCGAATATCGGCGCAGGGCGCGCACGACCTTCAGCTTTTCATCGCGCACGCTGTCGGCCCCGAGGTCCGTCGGCGGCTCCATCGCGACGAGGCAGAGGAGCTGGAGCAGGTGATTCTGCACCATGTCGCGCAGCGCGCCCGAGCCCTCGTAGTACGGCCCGCGCGCCTCGACGCCGAGCGGCTCGGTCGCCGTGATCTGGATATGGTCGATGTAGCGGCTGTTCCAGAGCGGCTCGAACATGCTGTTGGCAAAGCGCAGCACCATGATGTTCTGCGCCGTCTCCTTGCCGAGGTAGTGATCGATGCGGAAAGTGTCCTCCTCGCGGAAGACCTTGCTCACGACGGAGTTCAGCTCGCGCGCGCTCGCGAGGTCGGTGCCGAAGGGCTTCTCGACGATGACCCGCGTCCACGCGTCGGGCTTGCTCTGGTTCAACCCCGCGCCGGCGAGCTTCTCCAGGATGCCCTCGAACTCGCTCGGCGCCACGGAAAGGTAGAACAGGCGGTTGCCCCGCGTGCCGCGCTCGGCATCGAGTTTGTCGAGCCGCTCGGCCAGCGCTTTGTAGCCGGCGTCGTCGCCGAACTCGCTGCGGTGATAGTAGATCCGCGGCTTGAGGTCGGCCCAGATCTGGTCGTTCAGCCCCTGGCGGGAGAACTTCTTCAGCGCGTCCTCGAGCTCCTGGCGGAACTGGTCGTCGCTCTTCTCCCGCCGCGCAAAGCCGACGATGGAGACCGCCGCCGGCAGGTCGCCATCGGCCGCGATGTTGTAGAGCGCCGGGATGAGCTTGCGATAGGTCAGATCGCCGGACGCGCCGAAGATCACGACGCTGCACGGCTGCGGCATGGGCCGGGAGGAGAGACCCTCGCGCAGAGGATTGGTGGCGGGAGAGGAAGTCGCGTTCAAAGCACTGCCCGTTATAAGGCCGCCGGGGCGGGAGAGAAGTGAAAAAGGGAGCGGCTACCGCTGCGCGCCGATGAACGGGATCCAGAGGAACGGCGCTTCCCGCAGCTCGTTCTCGGTGCTGGCGGCGGAGAACGTCGGGTCCGTGAAGACCTTCTTCGCCACCCCGGCGACGTGGCCGTCGACAAAGAGCACGTTGGCCGTCGCGTCCGGGTCGGTATCTTTCCGCGAGACGTAGAAGCCCCGAATACTCTCCGGGCTGCCCACGGGCGACGAGTCCGGATATTTTTCCACCAGCAGCGGCGTCTTGCTCGGATAAACCACGCGCGTGATCCTCATGGTCGGCTCGTCCTTGGTGCTCAGGAAATCGTTAAAACCATAACAGAACGGCGTCCCAGGGACGGTGATGATGGGCGCCCCCGGGTTGATCCAGACCGACTTCGTCCCGAGCTTCGGCGCCTCCGCGGTGCCTGTGTCCTTGAGCGCCGGCAGGTTGAGCTTCTTCGGCATCCGGTTGAACCAGGCCTCCTCACTGTCGGCGGAAGTGCTGGTGCCGTCGGCGGGCATCTCGCCGTCATTGTCCGTCCACGAAAGGTGAAACGCGCCCGCCCATTGGCGCAGATTGTTGACCGAGGCCGTTTGCTTGCCGGTCCGCAGCGCCTTCCCGATTACCGGGAACAGGAGCGCCGCCAGGATCGCGATGATCGCGATCACGACGAGAAGCTCGATCAAGGTAAAGCCGGCGAGCCGGCGCGACGCGGGGGGAGTGGAGGAGAGAAGCGGGGAGCCCATGGCAGTGTTAGTAGTGTGGATCAAAGCACATTTCAAGAGCGCTTGCGGCGGCGCGTGCGATTGCGCATCTTTCCGCGTTTCATGGCCCGCGAATACACGATCACCCGCCACGCCGTCGCGGGACCGCGGATCGACTTTGCGGCCGAGCTCAACGAGCAGCAGTTCGCCGCCGTCACCGCCGCGCCCGGCCCCGCGCTCGTGATCGCCGGCGCCGGCAGCGGCAAGACGCGCACCCTCGTCTACCGTGTCGCCTACCTGCTGGAGAATGGCGTGCTGCCGCAGAGCATCCTCCTCCTCACCTTCACCAATAAGGCCGCCCGCGAAATGCTCGAGCGCGTTTCGAACCTCATTCCGCACGACATCCAGGGCCTCTGGGGCGGCACCTTTCACTCCATCGGCAATCGCCTCCTCCGCCGCCACGCCCAGGCCGCCGGCCTCGCCACCGGCTTCTCCATCATGGATCGCGAGGACCAGGAGTCGCTGCTCGATGGCGTCATCGTCACCGCCGCCGGCGGCAAGGATGCGCGCCTGCCGAAGGGCGCCGTGCTCGGCGATGTCCTCTCCTACGCGCTGAACACGGGCCATTCGATCGAGGACGTCTGTCTGGAGAAATACCCGCACCTGCTCGAGTTCGCCGACGTGATCGCCAAGGCCGGCCGCGAGTACGACGAGCGCAAGCGCGCGGCCAATTGCGTCGACTTCGACGACCTCCTCGCCCGGCCGCTCCGCCTGCTGCGCGAGGACGCCGGCATCGCCGAGCACTACCAGCGGCAGTTCCAGTTCATCCTCGTCGACGAGTACCAGGACACGAACCACCTCCAGGCCGACTTCATCGAAGTCCTCGCCGCGCGCAATCGCAACGTCATGGTCGTGGGCGACGACGCGCAGGCCATCTACTCGTGGCGCGGGGCGGATTTCAAAAACATCCTCGAGTTCCCCAAGCGCTACCCCGAGGCCAAGGTCTACAAGATCGAGACCAACTACCGCTCGATCCCCGAGATCCTCGAGGTCGCCAACGCCGCCATCGCCGGCAACGTCCATCAGTTTCGCAAGGAGCTCACGAGCATGCGCAAGGGCGCGAACAAGCCCGGCCTCGTCCCGGTCCCGGACTCCACGCAACAGGCGATCTTCGTCGCCCAGCGCATCCTCGATTTGCAAGGCGAGGGGATCGACCTGCGCGAGATCGCCGTCCTCTACCGCGCGCATTTCCATTCCATGGAAATCCAGATGGAGCTGACGCGGCACGGCATCCCGTTCGAGATCACGAGCGGCTTGCGGTTCTTCGAGCAGGCGCACGTGAAGGACGTGGCGGCCTTCCTGAAGTTCGCCGTGAACCCGCGCGACGAGGTCGCCTTCAAGCGCATGGTGCGCCTCCTCGCCGGCGTCGGCGCGCGCTCGGCCGAGCAGCTCTGGGAACAAACCAGCGCCGCGCTGGGTCAGTCGGGTCAGTCCGGTCAGACTGACCCGACTGACCCGACTGACCCGACTGACGCGCCGCCTCCACCGGAGCGGCCCCCCTTCAGCTTCCGCGAAGCCCTCCTCCCGCTGAAGGTCCCGGCGAAGAGCCGGCGCGCCTGGGAACAGCTCGCCGACACCTTGGAAGAGATCGCTCCCGGCGGCGTCCCCGGCCATCCCGCGGAAATGCTCAAGAGCATCAACGAGGCGATCTACGACGACTACGCGCGCGCCAAGTTCCCCAACTACGAGCTCCGCCGCGAAGACCTCAACACGCTGATGAACTACGCGCGCCAGTTCGAGACCGCGTACGACTTCCTCGACCAACTCGCCCTCATGACCAACCTCGACAGCGAGGCCACCGCCGGCCGCGACGACGACGAGAAAGTCACCCTCTCCAGCGTCCACCAGGCCAAGGGCCTCGAGTGGAAAGCCGTCTTCGTCATCTGGCTGACCGACGGCATGTTCCCGAGCAGCCGCTCCCTGGAAAGCGAGGCCGCGATCGAAGAAGAGCGCCGGCTCATGTACGTCGCCATCACGCGCGCGAAAGACGAACTCTACCTCACCTTCCCGTACATGCGCCTCAACGCCGGCTACGGCGAGCGCATGCAGCGCCCCTCGCGCTTCCTCGCGGAGATCCCGCCGGAGTTGCTGGAGGACTGGAACGTGAGCGTGGGGTATTGAGCCGGGACGTTGCAGTTGAGCGCGAAGCGCGAACGGCCCGGGGAGCGCACGCGCCCCCGCGTGCCGGATTCGGCGCCCCCGCCGGATCCCGTTGTGCGCCGCACACTGTTTGGTGAGATTGCACTCGCAGTGTTCAACGATCATATAGAGGAGGCACTCTGGCGCGCTTGTTTGGCCACCCGCCGCTCTTCCGCGCGGCGCTCGCGGCGGCTGAGCTTGGGCGCCGCCGGGTGATCCATTTCGGGAGTTTCGGGAAGGATCGCGCAATTTTCGCCGATCCCCGTCGCCGAGCCATTCGGTCGCCCTCCCGGGCCACCCGGTCGCCCCTCGCGGGGAGTTTCGGGAACAATTGCATCATTTTCAAAACCCGCTCTCGCACCGGTCGCCGCCGCGTGCCCGGGCCCGCTCGCGCGGCCGCCGGGAGTTTCGGGAACATTTGCACACTTTTCACGCTCGCGCTCCGGCTCCTGCGCTTTCCGCCCATCTTGCTCCCGCACCTTGCGCCGCCGCGAAGCCGGGCCGTACCCTTCCGGCGAAGAGTATTTCAGCAGCCACGCAACGGCGCGCCAGTCGACCGTCCCATCGCGCTTGCGCGCATTCCGGATGGCCCGCACTTGCTCGAGTTCAAACCGCGCGCGCGCCGCCTCGAGTTCCAGCGCGAATTCTTCATGCTCCAGCTTCCACCGCGAGAGCGTGCTCGCGGTCACCCCGGCCAGCGCGCCGGCCGCGGAATCGGAGATCCCGTCTTTTATTATGATCGCGCAGATGGTCGCCGTCCGCTCCGGGCTGTAGAGGCTCGGCCGGCCCGGTCGCGGCATCAGGTACGGGTAAGGTGTTTCGGTTTCGGTTTCGGTCGAAGCGGAGAGTTTTGGTAAAGCCATTCATCAAGCGTGGCACGGCTTTTCACAACACCTACATAAACCTGTTTTTTTCGTGTTTTACCTAGGAGAGCGCCGGCGAAAACGACCGATTTTGTCACGCGAAAATGCGCTCGAAATCCTGTTCTTTCCCGCGTTCTGAACACGCCCCGCGCGGGCCCCGCGGGGACGGACGGTGTCCGTCCTCGGTGCCGACGGCGCGGCACCCTCCGGCACGCTGGGTTTTTCACGCGCCATGCGTTGCGGCGCATGGAAATCATGGATTGCGACCCGGTCATGCCCGCAGGCAGGGCTCGGCCCCCGATCTTCAGGCATGCTCATTCTTCTCATTGTCATTCTCATTCTCCTGTTCGGCGGCACCGGCTACGGCTACTCCCGGCGCTCGGATTGGGGCTACGCTCCCGTCGGCGGCCTCGGGACCATCCTGCTCATTCTGATTCTGTTGTGGGCGTTTAACGTGATCCACGTGTGATCGGGGCGGCGGCTGAAGGCCGGCCTATCGGCACCGGTTCTCGGACAATGCATCGGCCGATTAGGTCTGCCGTCCGAGATCGTCCAGCGCGCGTCCCTCGATCAGGATTGCCCAGCCGGCGTTTTGCCGTAAGGTTCTTCCATGAGCGTGCAGGAACTCGAAACAGCGGTGACCCGGCTTCCCAAGGAGGAACTGGCCCGCTTCTCGCAGTGGTTCGAGGAGTATCTCGCCGATGAGGGGGATCGGCAGATTGAGGCTGACATTCTCGCTGGACGATTCGATGCCGCGGGCCGGCGCGCGAAGGCCGACTACGAAGCCGGACGCTGCACACCGCTTTGAAGCACTTTGCTTCACCGGAGTTCTGGCACCACTTATCGGCGGTTGCCGGAGGCGAACCGTGAACTCGCCGACAAGAACTTCCGCCTGCTGAAGGAGAATCCGAGGCACTCGTCGGTTCGCCTCAGGAAGATTGGCAGCGCTTGGTCGGCCAGGGTCGGGTTGCATTACCGTGCGCTGGGCGAGGACCATCCAGACGGTATCCTCTGGTATTGGGTCGGTCCGCACGGTACTTACGACCACCTCGTCTGACCCGCCTTTCAAAAAGTTCCCCGACCCATGCGTTTCCTTTTCGTGGCCATCGTGGCGCTTGCCCTCAGGACATATCTTTTCGGGCAGGAAGGAGCTGAGCATCGACCGGGAATCGCTTTCTCCGTCCAGCTGACGGCTCTTCCTGGAGCGCCCGAGCCGCTCATCTCCGCCGATCTCAGGGAACGGACCATCGCCGCCATCCGCGAGAGATTGGCGGTCTTCGGCGAGAAAAACATCGGCCTCAGCGCGGCTGGTGACGATCGGGTAATCTGCCAGATTACGGGTTTGACTGTTTCGGGGCTGGATCGAGCGAGAGAACTCCTCCAGCGCCGTGCCGTCGTTGAAATGCGGATGGTGGCGAAAAACAGTGACGCCATTCTGAACGGCGTGGTTCCGTTCGATCCCGAGTACATCCCGATGAAACGGACCTCTCCCGCAGGTTCGATTTTGGTTTCGAAAAAGGTGCTTTTGGGGTCTCCCCAGATTCGCCGGGCCACACCGTTTTTCGCCAACAAGGCGTGGACGATCGATCTCGGACTGACCGAAGCCGGCGCAAAGATGTTCTCGTGCGTGATGCGAGCGCACGCCAACAAGGAGATGGCGATCACTCTGGACGGTGAGGTCGCGGCGTCGGTTCGTCTGCAAAGTACTCCGGAGAATGCTCTCCTGAGAATCCCGGTGCCCTTGGGCGAGGCCGAGACCAGGGATCTGGCAACCGCAGCCGAGCATCCTTTCGAAGTGGGCGTAAAAATTCTGGACGAAGCCAAGTTCTGAGGTCACGGCCGCCATCTCTGAAGCTGACCGGCAAAGCGAGAGTTGCTCTCGCCCTCGGAGCATATTAGGGTGAGCCCCATGAAAGGCGAATTCACCGCGATCATCGAAGAGGCACGCGAAGGCGGGTATTGGGCTGTCTGCCCCGAGGTTCCGGGCGCCAACGGCCAGGGCGAAACCATCGAGGAAACCAAGGAGAGCCTCCGCGATGCGATTCGTCTGATTTTCGAGGACCGTCTCGAAGACATGAAGCGCGGACTGCCGGCCGAGGCGATCCAGACGGTGATCGCGCTCTGATCGGCGGATGAAAAGGCGCGACTTGGAAAAGAGGCTGCGCCGGGCGGGATGTTATTTAAAGCGAGAAGGCCGGTCCCATGCGCTTTGGACCAACCCTCGCACGGGCGCAGTGGAAGCCGTTCCGCGACATAGCGAAGTGAAGGAACTGACGGCATGGAAGATTTTGGAGGGGCTTGGCGTGGAGGGCGAGTAGTCACCACCGAACCACCAGCCGCCCCGCAACCGTAATCATGGGTAACCCCACCCATGAAGCTCCTCCAGGCCGACCTCCCCGCCGTTCTCCCTCGGGATTCCGCGCGCGCCGCGGGACTGCGGTACGTCGTCGACGACATTCCCGGCATTCGGCGCGTCACACGGGGCAAGGGCTTCACCTATATAGATCGGCAGGGCAAGCCGCTGCGCGATCCGGACGATCTCCGGCGCATCAAGCGCCTCGCCATTCCGCCCGCCTGGCGCGAGGTCTGGATCTCGCCGCACGAGAACGGCCATTTGCAGGCCACCGGGAAGGATGTCCGCGGCCGCAAACAGTACCGCTACCATCCCGACTGGCGCAGCGTCCGCGACGAGACGAAGTACTCGCGCATGATGTCCTTCGGCCGCGCGCTGCCGGCGTTGCGCCGGCGGGTCGAGCGGGATCTCGGCCGGCCCGGGTTGCCGCGGGAAAAGGTGCTCGCGACGGTCGTTCGGTTGCTGGAGTCGACCCTCATTCGCGTCGGCAATGACGAGTATGCGCGCGACAATAACTCCTACGGGCTCACGACGATGCGCAACCGACACGCGAAGATTTCCGGCGCGACGATCACCTTCGAGTTCAAGGGGAAGAGCGGGAAGCGGCACCAGATCGACGTGCGCGACCGTCGCCTCGCGCGCATCGTCAAGCGCTGCCAGGATCTGCCCGGCCAGGAGATTTTCGCCTACGTGAACGAGGCCGGCGACTGGGTGGACGTGAAGTCGCAGGACGTGAACGGCTACATCCAGGAGATCACCGGCCAGCCCTTCACCGCGAAGGACTTCCGCACCTGGTACGGGACGGTGCTCGCGGCGACGGCGTTGCGCGAGTTTGAGGAATGCACGTCCTCCCAGGAGGCGAAGGGCAACGTCGTGAAGGCGATCGAGAGCGTCTCCAAAATGCTCGGCAACACGCCGACCATCTGCCGCAAATGCTACGTGCACCCTCTCGTGATCGAGATGTATCTCGAGGGTCGCACAATCGACGCTCTGTTGGCGCGCGGACGCGGCGCCCTGGCGAAGGATCTGCGCGCTTTGCGACCCGAGGAAGCGGCCGTCATGATGCTGCTGCAGGAGAGTCTGCTTCACGCTTCGAAGCGGAAGGCGAGGGAGCCGAAATCGCTCGCCGCCGCGCTCGGAAGGAGCCTCCGGGAGGTCGGAAAACGGTCAAAATCGGCGCGCGCTCGCCACAATAAACCCGAAATCCGAAAGAAAGTTCTCAGATAATTTCACTTTTTCGGCACCGTTTTGACCAAAGGGAGGCAGGCGCCCAGTCCGAGTTTCCCGCCCGGCGCCGGCGCCTCGGTTGCGCCGATTTGCCCCACTTTTACAGGGGTTTTTGCGCCTTGGAGGCGATTTGGGCCGCCCGGAAATGTGTTGCAATTCGGCCAAGGTGGGCGGTTGGAGATTTTATCGTATCTTTCAGCAGGACCACGCTCGCGCTTTTGTGACATAATTTTGGTTGCAAACATTCTAAGGTGGCCCCACAGTCGCACTCGAATATGCACCCAGAACTCATTACCGAAAAATACATCCGCGAGCACACTGCCGCGCCGGACGACAACATCTTCACCCGCCGCCAATTTCTCATCCGCTCCGGCATGGGGTTCGGTGCGTTGAGTATGGCTGGCCTCTACGGGATCAACCCGTGGGAAGCTGATGGCGCCACCGGGTCTGCGTCGACGTCCCCCCTGCTCCCGAAAAGCCCCCACTTCCCCGTCAAGGCGAAGCACATCATCCATATCTTCGCGGGCGGCGCGCCGTCCCACGTCGATACCTTCGATCCGAAGCCGGAGCTGAACAAATACGACGGCCAGACCATCCCCGGTCACGACGGCCTCGCCTTTGGCTCGCCCTTCAAGTTCCCGAAACGCGGCAAGTCGGGCCTCGAGATTTCCGAGATCTGGAACAAGCTCGGTGAGCATGTCGACGAGATGGCGGTCATTCGCTCCATGTGGACCGACATCCCGGCCCACGACGTCGCGAGCCGCTTCATGAACACCGGCTCCCTGCAGCTTCCGAAGCCGAGCTTGGGCTCCTGGGTCGTCTACGGCTTGGGCACCGAGAATCAGAACATGCCCGGGTTCATCAGCCTCGGCGGCGATCCCGAGTGGCGCCAGTCCTCGTTCCTCCCTGGCATCTACCAGGGTTGCAACGTCAACTACGCCCAGAACATGAGCCTTGATGAGGTCCTTCTCAACATCAAGAGCCAGTTCAGCCCGCTCGATCGCCAGCGTCGCCAGTTGGACTTCGTGGCCGAGCTCAACAAGCAGCATGCCGCCGCCCTCCAAAAGGACGCGCAGCTCGAAGCCCGCATTGAGTCCTTCGAAATCGCCTTCAAGATGCAGACGGAAGCGACCGATGCTTTCGACATCTCCAAGGAGCCCGATAGCGTCAAGGCTCTCTACATGAGCACCGCCGGCAATGGTATGGGCATGGGGATGAAGTCCGCTGCTCCGACGACCCAGGCTCCCCGCCTCACCGACAACGGTGCCAAGATGCTGATCGCCCGCCGCCTCGTCGAGCGCGGTGTGCGTTTCGTGCAAATCAAGACGGGCGGCTGGGACACCCATGCGGATGTCGCCAATTCCGTTCCGCGCGCCGCTAATGCGGTCGACGCCGAGATCGCGGGCCTTCTCACCGACCTCAAGCAGCGTGGCATGCTCGAAAACACCCTCGTCATCTGGGGTGGTGAGTTCGGTCGCACTGTCACCCGCGACCGCAATGGCGGTGGCGCTCCCGGCCGCGACCACCTTGGCCGTGGCTTCTGCGCCTGGATGGCCGGCGGCGGCGTCAAGGGCGGCATGGCCTACGGTGCGACCGACGAGTTCGGTGGGCGCGCCGTGGAGAACAAGGTGCATCCGCACGACCTGCACGCCACTATCCTGGCGCTCATGGGCTTCGATCACACCAAGCTCACTTACCGCTACAATGGCCGTGACTTCCGCCTGACCGATAACTTCGGCAACGTGGTCAAGGACATCATCGCCTAATTCAGCAACCAATCTTAGGCCCGCGGAGCGCGCGATCCGCGTTTCGCGGGCCTTCTTCTGTTCACCCCTTATGGTCAAACGCTCTCTCTTCTTCGCATCCCTCGCCCTGGCCGGCAGTGCCCTGGCCGCGGAACCGACGCCTGAGCAGGCTCAGTTCTTCGAAGGCAAGATTCGCCCCATCCTCACCGACAAGTGCTACAAGTGCCACTCGGCTGAAACCGGCAAGTCCAAAGGTGGACTGACCCTTGATACCCGCGAAGGCCTCCTGAAAGGCGGAGAGAGCGGGCCTTCGGTCAAGCCCGGCAACCCAGATTCGAGTGTCCTGATCAAGGCCGTCCTCTACACGGACAAGGATCTCCAGATGCCGCCGAAAGGCGAGAAGCTGAGCGATCGCGAGATCGCCGATCTCACCACCTGGGTGAAGATGGGCGCGCCCGATCCGCGCAAAGCCAAGGGCGGCAAGCTCAGCGGCTTGACGGACAAGGCCAAGATGCATTGGTCGTTCCAGCCGTTGAAGAAAGTCGATCCGCCAACCGTGAAGAACAAAGCGTGGTGCTTCACCCAGGTCGACATGTTCATCCTGCAGAAGCTCGAGGAAAAGCGCATGGTCCCTTCGCCCGGCCTGCTCGAGCATCCGCGCGGCCTGGAGTACGGCAAGCCTGCGCTGCTGCGCCGGGCCACCTACGATCTCACCGGCCTTCCGCCGACGCCGGCGGAAATCCGCGCGTTCCTGGCGGACACCACGCCGGGTGCCTTCGCCAAGGTCATCGACCGTCTGCTCGCCTCGCCCCAGTACGGCGAGCGTTGGGGCCGCTATTGGCTCGATACCGCCCGCTATTCGGACACCACGGGTCGCGACGGGAACCAGCGCGGGAACGATTACCGGTATCCGTACGCCTGGACCTATCGCGACTGGGTGATCAAGGCCTTCAACGACGACCTCCCGTACGATGAGTTTATCAAACAGCAGTTGGCTGCGGACAAGATAGCAGACAATTCCCGGGAGAACCTCGCCGCGCTCGGTTTCATCACTGTCGGTGAGCGCTTCCCGAGCGAGAACGACGTGATCAACGATCGCATCGACACCGTGACCAAGGGATTCCTCGGCCTTACCGTCGCCTGCGCTCGCTGCCACGACCACATGTTCGACCCGATCCCGACCAAGGATTACTACGCGCTGCATGGCGTGTTCTCGAGCACGATGGAAGTTCCCAGCGACGAGCTGCCGCTTCTCAAGGCGTCCCTCGACCCGGCCAAGAAAGCCGACTTCGACAAGAAGGTCGCCGCCATCGACCAGAAGAACAACGACCTCTACTACAAGTTCATCGGCAAAGAGGCCACCGAGGTTCGGAGCAAGATCGCTCCCTACGTGATGAACGCCCATTATCGTCGGAACAACAACGATGCCGAGGCGCTGAAGAAGGCCGTGGAGTATGCCGAGGCCAACAAGCTGGACATTCGCGGGGTCGGTGCGCTGATTGGCCGGCACGTGCGCCGCGGTGATTCCATCTTCGACCCGTTC
>DASYIS010000391.1:0-2325 GCA_035997375.1 Chthoniobacteraceae bacterium | reverse complement strand
TCGCGCTGGCCCACGGATGGCGGGTGGTGGTGGCTTACGTATTTCGGGACGTTGAGCTCGCCCTTTACGGCGCGGTCGAGCGAGCTGCCTCGGAAGGGCGAAGCGTGCCGTTGCCGGAACTCGCGGGCAATCATCGGGCGGTCCAGCGGTCGGTTCTCCGACTCATCCGCCGTTATCGCGACGACCTCCGGGTTACCTTCCTGCTTCTCCACAATACCGGCATGAAAGGCGTGAGCGGCAAATCCCTGTACGTGAGCGAAACCGACCTTGCTCGCCCGGGTCCCCTACATTACACTAAACGCCATGAAGAGTACTACGCTCAAGCCGCGAGCGAAATCCAAGCGCTCAACCCGGCCCCACATTAAGGCTGGTGCGACGAAGGACTCCTCGCTTATCCGCCCTTGGGCGAGAAAGCACGCGTTGGCGCTGGTTAATGCCCTGTCTTCCGTGCCGGTGACGAAGTTGCGGACTGCCGGGCAGCCGTAAGTCCCGGTCTCACCGTCCCCCGCTTACCGCAACGTCATCGAACTTCACATAACTCCCAGCCACGTTCTTCGCGATCGAGGAGAGCTCGATCACCACCCAGGGGTTGGTCGGCGTGACCGTCACGGATAACTGCTCCCAGGTTTCACGGCCCTTGGTCACGGTGCCGGATTCGGCATTCCCCGCGGTCGCGTTGTAGCCCTCGGCCTTGAGCGTCGCGCCGGCTTCGTTCTTCGAGAACGCCCAGGCGGTAATCGTGATGGCCTGGCCGGGCGTGATTCCGCTGACGACCTGCCGGACGATACGCGAGCCCCTGCCACTCGTGTCTATTTGCAAGGCCGAGGCCCCGGTGTGTCCGCCGGGGGCCTGGAATTGGAAGGCCGCAATGTCCCACCGGTCGTCGGCCGGATCGTCGTAAACGACCCACTGCCGCTTCGGGTCATTGGCGGTTTCAAATCCGGCATCCTGCAAAGGGTGGGGCTTCAGGTGGTCCTGCAATTCCGCGTAGGTGGTGGGCAGGATATTCCGGGCGGCCGTGCCGTCGCGGAGGAGGGCGAAGGTGTTCGGCCACTTGCTGCTGCTGCTCGACTCGAACAGGATCGCGTTGGCAATCCCGTAGCGCTTGAGCTGGACGTAAGCCTGGTCGAGAAACTCTGCTTTCCATTGCTCCTTTTGCTCCGGGGTCAAGGCCTTCGGCGCCCAATCCTCGCTGACGCCGAGCTCGCTGATCGCGATCGGCTTTTGCGTGCCGCCCTGTTGCTGCTGCAGGAGCCAGGGGTTGTCCAGCTTGCCGTCATTGATCTGGTTGGAATACGCGTGGACCCCGATGTAGTCGCAGCAATCGCTCAACCCCGCCGCGAACATCTTCTTTAAGTAATCCTTGATCGGCCGCGGCGACGAAACGGGCGGCGACTCGATCTTGATCCCGCCGGCCGGATCGACCTCGCGACTCGCCTCGTAGGCCATCCGCGTGAAGTCGACCGCCTGTTCCGGTGAGAGCCGGCCGGTAAACGGGTCCGCCTTATCGGTCTCGTTCCCGACGATGTAATAGCGCAGCTTCCCCTGGTAAGCCGTCATGATCTCGACGCAGCGCCGGCGATAGTTCTGCAGCCAGGTCGGATAGTCCGGGACGTCGATGCCCGCGCCGCGCATGTTCACCGAGACATGCGGCTCGATCCCGGTGTCGGCATACGCCTGCACCTTCTCCGCGAACTCGCGGTCCGGCTTTCCATTGAACCCCTCGCGCACCATGCGCAACCCGGTTTTCTGCAAATCGGAGAGGAGTATCGCCTGCTCGGCGTCGCCGTGATTGATGCCCAGCCATGGGGCGGGATCGCCCTCCGGCGCGGCGCGAAGTACAGGCGCGACAGCGAGAGAAAGCAAAAAGGAAAAACAGGCGATGCGTTTCATGCCGGCGTGAATCTTATCCACGATTGTGGCGATGAACATCGCGCCCTACCCCAGCCGCACCGCGTGCGTCTTGTCCAGCCGCAGGACGTCGCCTTTCCCAAACTCCGGCGTCGCCTTTCCATCCGTGATCTTCTCGCCGCGCAGTTGCACGCTTCCCTGCTCCACCAGCCGCCGCACGTCGCCGCGCGACTTCGTTTTCCCGAGCGCCCCGTACGCCGCGACGACGGCGGAAATGATGTCCGCTCCCGGCGCGGGGACCGGCACCTCCGGCAGGTCGCTCTGCTCGAGATCCTTCTTCGAAAACCGCGTATTGAAATCCGCCAGCGCCGCGTCGGCCGCGGCGCGGTCGTGGAAGCGCTCGACGATCCGGGCGGCGAGCTGCTTCTTCGCTTCCATCGGGTGGATGTCCGGCAGCGTCTCGCCGAGCAGCAG
>DASYIS010000390.1:0-11319 GCA_035997375.1 Chthoniobacteraceae bacterium | reverse complement strand
CTCGGCCTCGGCTCGATCTTCTTCCGCCGCTGGACACGCACGGCGCCCCCGGAAGAGACCTCCCCCACCGGCGTTTCCATTCCCGGCGAGCTGCTGATCGCGCTCTGGTTCGTCGTCCTGTACCTCGAGTACGCCTGCGCGCCACAGCACGTTTTCCCGTGGAAGCCGGTCATCCGCGACGCCTCGCGTTTCCTCGCCGGCCTCGCGATTCCGTTCTCCATCCTCGTCGTGCTCGGGCTTCGCTCGCTCCTCGAGATCCCGTTCGTGCGCGCGCGGCGCTGGGGCCGCTGGATTCCCGAGCACCCCTTCACGATCGGCGTCATCGGCCTGCTCGCCTTGATCGGCCTCACCTCGCGCCCGTTCTTCGATCTCGGCTTCCTCGCCGACATGCGCGCCTACGTGCAAAAGGTGCCCACGGGGACGAAGGTGTACACCCACCACATGATGCGCGCGCTCGCCATCATGTCCGACCAAAGCGCCGCGAAACGGATCAACTGGGTCGGCGGCGCCCCGCGCGAAATCCTGAACGCAGCGCCCGCCTTCGAGGCCTTCGCTGCGCAGGCCGACGAGTTCTGGTACATGCACAAGATCGTCTGGATGAACAACCGGAAGCGCATGGAAAAACTCGACCCGGTCACGAAGCAGAAGACGGTGCGGAAGCAGCCTCCGATGGCGACCTACTTCGCCGACACCGAGGAGAAATGGGCGCTCGCCAAGCTGATGGTCAAAGGCGACTCCCCCGACCTCGCCTTCTATCGCCGCCGCACACCCCAGATGCCGGTCCCGGTGCCGCTCGCGCCGAGCGCGCCGGAGTTCGGCGGACTGCTCTCCGGACCTCCCACCGGGGTGACTCTGCCAGCCACCTGGCAATCCTCGGTCGCCGGAGCAAACGGGAAATCGGTCCAAAACAAGAATCGCTCGGTGCATGCCGCGTGGACGATCCCTGCGTCCCTCCGCGGCAAAGTGATCCGGCTCGACGTCACCGCGAGCTCCGGCGAGGTGGAAACCTCCGGCGTGGCGTTCAAGTTCGACGAGCCTCCGAGCAAGAGGAAGTCCGGCTTGGAGCGCGTCGGCGCCCGGGCCGCGGAACTCCTGAAGATCGGCGTGAACAAGCCCAAGATGGAAGTCCTCGTGAAGCCGTACACGTATCCCGAGCCCGGCCGCGATTTCTTCCTCATCCCCATCCCCCCGAATGCGGAGACGTGCCACATCCAAATCCGGTTCGCGAAAGCCGTGAAGGACGCGACCCTCGTCGACCTCAAGGCCATGGTCATCACCCCGCTGGAGGGGACCTCCTGGGCGACCGACCGGGTGCAGAGCGAGCCTGAGCGCTGAGGTTGCCCCCTCGGCAGAATTCCCTTCACTTCCCGCTTGCGGAGTGGCGAGTGGGCTCGTTAGTTTCCCCCTCCCTTTTCGCCAGGGTAGCTCAGAGGTAGAGCAGGGGACTCATAAGCCCTTGGTCGGGAGTTCAATTCTCCCCCCTGGCACTTCTCCACCAGGCGCGGCGCCGCGCTTCGATGAACGAGCCGTCCACCCATCATCACAACGTCTACGTCATCCTGCTCGATCCTGCAGTGGCGCAGCATCCCTCGGTGCTCCGGGCGAACCCGCGCCGCGATCCAGAGAAACCGTGCGTGTACGTCGGGATGACGGGATTGCCGGTCGAGCACCGCTTCGAGAACCACAAGCACGGCTACAAGTCCGCCTGGACCGTCGAAAAGTATGGCGTCCGGCTGGTGCCGGAACTCTTCGCGCACCTCAACCCGATGCCGTATGAGGCGGCGGCGCAGATGGAGCGCGACCTCGCCGAGGACTTGCGGAGCCAAGGCTACACGGTGACCGGTGGGACGTGAGACGCCGCGCGGAAAATGAGCGGTTGCCGGGACGCGCGATCGCGTCTACAGAGTGGGCCGTCAGCGCCGCACGCCGCGGCTATAATTTCCAGAAACAAACTAACTTTTTCCTCTCCCCGGCGTTTAAGTATTGTGATCAGGGATTTCCGATTTCGCATCCAGCCAGTAATCATCGACAAGGCTCGTCGATTCCAGGTGCGCGTCGGCATGGATGGTGAGTCCGACCTCGAATTCATCCCCGCGCACCGCAGCGCCTACGCGCTCCGGATGCCGCTGAAAGACGGCCACGCGACGGTGGAGGAAGCGCACAAGGAACAGGACGCGCTCGTGGCCTGGCTGAAGACGGCCACCCCCGCGCGCTGAGCCGTCGTGAGCGAGCCGGCCGGAGCGTTCGCGTGCCGTCCCGCGGCGCACGAGGATCTCGAGCTCCTGCTCGGGTTCGTGGAGGAATTCTATCGCGAGGAGCGGATCCCCTTTGACGCGAAAACCACGCAGGACGCGCTCTCGACCCTCATTGCGATGCCCGGGTCGGGCAGCGTCTGGCTGATCGACATCGACCGTGCGCCGGCCGGCTACTTCGTCATCACGCTCGGGTTCATCCTGGAGTTCGGCGGGGCGCACGCGGTGTTGGACGAACTCTACCTGCGCGCTGATTTTCGAGGACGCGGCCACGGCCGGGCCGCGGTGAGGAAGGTCGAGGAAATCTGCCGCGGATTGCCGGTGCGAGCGCTCCGGCTCGAAGTCGACCACGCGAACCCGCGCGCCGAAGCGCTCTATCGCGCCCTGGGTTTCACCGCGCATGAGCGGCGGACGATGACGAAGCGGCTGCGGCAGCGAGGGGAGGGGTGAAAGCCACCCGCGGGCGTATGCGGAGCGCCGGACCGCACAGGGGACTGTGCGGACCACGGGATCAAGTTCCCGCTGAATTGCTTCGGCAACCGCCCGTGCATCTGCTGGTCTGGCGCAACCTCCTTCTCCCCCACCCCTCCTCCGATGCTCGCCTGGCAGCAGATCTACGATCCTTCGCACAACCTCCTGCTCTCGTGCGCCATCGCCTCGACCTCCATCGTGGTGTTGCTGGCGCTGCTCGCGATCTGGCATGTGCGGGCGCACATCGCGGCCTTGGTCGCACTGGGGTGCTCGGCCGCGATCGCCATCTTCTATTATGGCATGCCGCCGGGGCTGGTCGCCGCCTCGGCGACGTACGGCGCGGCGTTCGGGTTGTTTCCCATCGGCTGGATCGTGCTCAACGCGATCTTCATCTATGAGATCTCCGTCGCCACGAATCAGTTCGAGGCGCTGAAACATCAGGTCGTCGGGCTCGCGGACGATCAGCGGCTCCAGGCGCTGCTCATCGCGTTTTGCTTTGGCGCGTTCATCGAAGGCGCGGCGGGCTTCGGCGCCCCGGTCGCGATCAGCGGGGCGCTCCTCATCGGGCTCGGCTTCACGCCGCTGCGCGCCGCCCAGCTCGCGCTCATCGGCAACACCGCCCCCGTCGCGTTTGGCTCGCTCGGCATCCCGATCGACATGCTCAACAAAGTCACCGGGATCCATCTCGATTTGCTCAGCCAGATGGTCGGCCGGCTGTTGCCGCCCTTCTCGTTCATCGTCCCCTTTTGGCTGGTGGCGGTGCATTCGGGTTGGCGCGGCATGCGTCAGATCTGGCCAGCATGCTTCGTCGTGGGCATGAGTTTCGCCGTAACGCAATTCGCCGTCAGCAACTACTTTGGCCCGCGGCTGGTCGACCTCGCCAGTTCACTCGTCTCCATGGGGTCACTCGTCTTGCTGCTGAAATTTTGGAAGCCGAAGAAAGACCCCGGCCACCAGCCGGAACCCCTGCCGCCCCCGTCAAAAATCCCCGGTCCTCGGACGCATCCTCTGCGCCCTTGGATTCCCTGGATCGCGCTCTCCTGCTTTGTTTTCCTCTGGAGCCTCGGGAACCTCCAACCCGTGAAGTACGCACTGAACAATCACTTTTTGACGCCCGAGATCCCCATTCGATACCTCGACGGCGCAGTGTTCGAGGTGCCGCCGATCGTCACCGAGCCGCACGCCCGCCCGGCCGTCTTCAAACTCAACTGGCTGTCGGCGACCGGGACCGCGCTCCTGCTCGCCGGCCTCGTCTCCGGCCTGGCACTCGGCATTTCCCCGTCCGGTCTCGTGCGGCTCTATGCCCGCACCGTCATGCGCGTTCGCATCTCGCTCCTCACCATCGCGCTCATGCTGGCACTCGGCTACACCGCAAGCTTCAGCGGCTCCGACATCACGATGGGACTCGCCTTCGCGGCGACCGGCTCGTGGTTCCCATTCTTCTCCCCGCTCCTCGGCTGGCTCGGCGTCGCGCTGACCGGCAGCGACACCTCCTCCAACGCGCTCTTCGGCCACTTGCAACAAGTCACCGCCGGCCAGATCGGCGTCCCCGCGATCCTCACCACCGCTGCGAATTCCGCCGGCGGCGTCATGGGCAAGATGATCGACGCGCAGAGCATCGTCGTCGCCAGCGTGGCCGTCGCCGCCCGCGAGCATCGCCTCTCCGCCGGCGTGATCCTGCGCTCGGTCTTCTGGCACAGCCTCGCGCTGGCGATCCTCGTCGGCCTGTGGGTCGCCGCGATTGCGTACTGGTTCCCGTCACTGATTGTGAAGTAGTCCGCACAGTCCCTGTGCGGCCGGTCCGTCAGGCCCGCCTCACCCGAGCCGCACAGGGGACTGTGCGGACGACCTCACCGCATCCGCGCCACGCACTGCAGCAAATACGGCAGCAACTGCTTCTTCCGCGACACCACCCCGGTCAGCTCCCACACGTGCGAGCTCACCGCGGGGTAGTCGATCGTCGCCAGGAACTCGTCGCTGCCGTGGGTCAACAGGAGCGAGCTTTGGGTGTTGATATCCGTCACGAGCAGCGTCGCGAAGAGCAGGTTTTCGCGCCGCCGGTGCGCCTCGAGCGCCGCGAGCAGGCCGGGGCGTTTGTCCTCGAAATGCGCGAAGGTCAGCTCCTCGATCTGCGCCACGGTGAAGCGATACGCGCCCTCCGCGTAGAGCTTGCTGTCGGCGGCGATCGCCTGCTCGGGCGTCATCGTGAGCAGCGGCGAACCGACCGAGAAAATCTGCTCCGCCAGCTTCGCGGAATCGACCCCGGCAATCTGCGCGAGCTGTTGCAAAATGGCGCGATCGACCGGCGTGGTCGTCGGCGACGTGAGGAGGAGCGTGTCGGAAATGAGGCCCGCCATCAGCAGTCCCGCGATGGGCGGCGGGATGGCGATGCCCGCGTGCTGGTAGCACATCGTGACGATCGTGCTCGTGGAGCCGACGGGATTGTTCCAGAAGAGGATCGGCGTCGGGCTGCTGAAGCCGCCGAGCTTGTGGTGATCGAGGATTTCGATGATCGGCACGCGGTCCGCGCCCTTCACGGCCTGGGTCAGCTCGTTGTGATCGACCAGGATGAGCTGGCGCGCCGGCGGCTTGAGGAAGTCCGATTTCGAGAGGATGCCGACGAGTTTGCCCGCGTCATCGGCGACCGGGAAAACGAAGCCGGCGCTCTCCGCGGCTTGGGCGCGCGCTTCATCGACCGGCGTGTCGCGATGAAAGCCCATGTAATCCTCGAAGAGCACCTGTTGCACCCGCACCGCGCCGCGCGCCAGCAACACCGTCGTCGCCGTATCGTAGGGTGAATAGATCACCGTCACGCCCTTCTCCGCCGCCTCCGCGCGCAACGGTTCCGCCAGGTCGAATCCGCCGGTGATGACCATGGCCGAGACGCCCGCCTCGATCGCCAGCTCGTGGATGCGCGGCCGGTCACCGACGAACAAAATGATCTTCCGCCCGGGGTAGCGTTGCAGACGCGGCACGAGCGAGTCGCGGTCCATCGCCGCGACCATCAGCAGTTGTTCCGCCGGCTCGTCGCCCGCCTCGCCGACCACGGTCTCGCCGCCGAAGGTCTCCACGATATCGCGCAGCGAAGCCGTGACCAGCCGCGCCGTCCCCGCCTCCTCGCGTGGCGGGAAAAGGTGATGACTCAACTTGAATGCCGAGAGCAAACCGAGACAGCGATTGTCGTCGTCGACCACCGGCAGACCGCGCAATTCTTTGCGCTCAATGAGCTGCAGCGCCTCGTAAACGGTCGTGCGTCCGCGCACCGAAATCACCTTCGGCTGCATGACGTCGCAGACGCGCGGCGAGAGATCGCTGATCAGCGGCGGCGCCTCGACGCCGAACTTGTGCAGGACGAAATCGATGCGCTCGTTCGTCGCGCCCGCGCGCGCGGCGGTCACGTTTTCGTGCCCCTGAAGGCGCTTGAGCTCCGCGTAGGCGAGCGCGGAGCAAATGGAGTCCATGTCCGGATTGCGGTGGCCGATAACGATCGTCTGCATGTCGAGGGCACCATGCCCGCAGCCGGCGTGCCGCGAAAGGGAATTGCGCAGCGACACCGGAATGTCACCGGTCCCGAGTGCGGAGTTCCGGGTACGTAATTCCGCCTTCAGGCGGAACTACGACGCCGCTCACAGGTGCCGCTCCATCTTGCGCTCGCCGTGATCGAGCACGCGTTCGGTCTTGCTCACGGATTGGTGGGCGAGGCCGCAGCCGCCGAGCAGGAGGACGATGAGCGTGAGACCGGCGATGGCGCCCGGAAGGGATTTGAACGTTTTCATCGCCGTGGGATTCGTCTCCCGCGGCCAAAGCGGACGAGTGCGGCCGGGCGATTCCCCGATTGTGTCGCGCCGCCGTGGTTCAGGTCGGAGTCCTAATCAACGGCCGGCCCGGCGATAGTCACTTTGGTGACACCCTATTTTCGTTTCGGCGGCCGGCGGCTGCTCTGCATCTGGACGGCGCTGCTGGCGGCCGGCCCGGCCCGCGCCGACGACTGGCCGCAGTTTGGCGGGCCGGATCGCGCCGGCGTGTGGAAGGAAACCGGGATCCTGCAAACCTTCCCGCCGGAAGGGGTGAAGGTCCGCTGGCGCGCGTCGGTCGGCACCGGGCTTTCGTCGCCGATCGTGAGCGACGGCCGCGTGTTTCTCAGCGATTCCGAAAGGAAGCAGCCGCGTGCCTGGGAGCGCGTGCATTGCCATGACGAGAAATCAGGCCGGCTCTTGTGGACGCACACCGACGAGGTGACCTACCCGGATTGGGCCTTCGCTCCCGACGCCGAGACCGGCCCGGACGGCACGCCCACCGCCGACCATGGAAAGCTGTACGCCGTCGGTCGCATGGGCCGCCTGCTCTGCCTCAATACCCTCGATGGCGCCGTGCTCTGGCAAAAGGATTTGACGAAGGATTGCGGGCCGGCCGACACCTTCGGCACCATGCCTTCGCCCTTGATCGAGGGGAATCTGGTGATCCTGGTGCTCGGGGGAAAGCCCGATACCGGCGTGATGGCGTTTGACAAAGAGACGGGGAAAGAAGCCTGGAGAGCATTGGCCGACAAATGGACCTACAGCTCGCCGATCGTCTTCACCGCCGGCGGGAAACGGCAACTCATCGTTTGGACGCCGGACGCGATTACCTCGCTCGATCCGGCCACGGGGCAGACTTGGTGGCGGGAGCCGCGGGCGCTGTACGGGGATTACGCGACGGCGATGCCGACGCAGCAGGGCGATCTGCTGCTGGCGGGCGGATTGATGTTTCAACTCGACCCGGCGAAGCCGGCCGCCACCGTGCTCTGGCCCGCGGACACCGTCCATGCGCGGCGGACGTGGAGCAACACCACGGGGCCGCTGCTCCTGGGTGGCTGTGTCTATTCACACAAGACGCAGGGGCGCCTCGTCTGCCTCGACGCCCGCACCGGCCGGCAGCTTTGGGAAAAGGAGAAGGTGGTCGAGGCGAGGAGCGGGGCTTGCCTTCACCTTATTCCCAACGGCGACAGCGTCTGGCTCTTCACCGACCAGGGGGATCTCATCCGGGCGCGGCTAAGCCCGGAAGGCTATGAAGAGCTGACGCGCGCTCATCTGCTGGACCCGACTTATCCTTTTGGCGGACGCAAGCTGCTCTGGTCTCCACCCGCCTTTGCCAACCGGCACGTCTTTGCGCGCAGCGGCGCGGAGCTGGTCTGCGCGTCCCTCGAGGCCCGCTGACGGCATGGCTTTGCGGTGAGAAGAAGTTGCCCGACCCGGCGCGATCCGTTATAAGTGCCTCGCTATGAATCTCCCCGCCTGCACCATCCTCGCCGCGCTCCTCCTTTCTTCACCGCTCTTTGCCGAGGCTCCCGCGGAGAAAATCGATATGGAAAAAGCCAAGGCTCTCCACCAGCGCCAGGAGGCCGGCGAGACCTTGACCGCGGATGAGAAGGCCTACCTGCAGCGCGCGATCGAGCAATTCAAGCAATCGTCGGGGAACGCCGGGGGCGGCACGGTCGAGGGCATCGATATGCAAAAGGCGAAGGACTTGTACCAGCGGGAACAAGCCGGGGAAAAGTTGAAGCCGGAGGACAAAGCTTATCTCGACAAGGCCAAGGAGTTGCACCAGCGCGGCGCGGCGCAGCCGGCCGGCAAGCCCACGGGCGACGGCATCGACATGGAGAAGGCCAAAGCACTCTATGAGAAGGAGCAGCGGGGCGAAACCTTGAGCGCGGAGGACAAGGCGTACCTCGAGCGCGCCAAGGAATCGCGCAAGGGCAAGTAAGCAGGCGCCTTCGGGCATGCCCGGACGGTTGAGCCGCAGGTGAGGAGGGCGTGGAGACTAAGTTTTCCGCGCCGCGCGAGTTAGACTCTTGGCGAAGCCATGAAGACTCTCCGATCACTTAGCGCACGCCTGGACCCGGTCACCCGGGTTCTCTTCGCGCTCGTCTTCGTCGCCCTGGCGGCGGCCGCCGGCTTCCGGCCCGCGGAGGCCTTCTGGCGCTGGTGCGCGCCCGACGCGGAAGCCGGGGACACCTGGAAAAAGCAGACGGTCGGCGAGCTCACCCTGCAAAGCCCGAAGCCCTTCGCCAAGGGCCCGGACGTGACGGAGGAACTGCCCGAGCCGGTGCGAAATGCCTTCGCCGGGCACGACATTGAACAGGCGACGGACGGCCCCGACTTCGCCGTCGCGGTCGTCCGCATGGTCCTGAAAGACGGCAAGCAGCCCAACATCGACGGCGCCGCGACCGGCGGCATGAAGCAGGCGATCGGCTCCCTCGGCGACGAGGATCCGAAATTCGAGCTCACCTCGACCAGGATCAACGGCCTCGACGCCCGGCGCGGCAGCTATCACAAGAAAATCCGCGACGACTCCTGGCACATCGAAAGCCTCGTCATCGTGCGCGACGACACCATCTGGCAAGTCCGGGTCATCGTGCGCGGCGACGCCCGGGTGGTCGATGCGACGCGGGTGATTACAAGTGTGGGAATGGGGAAGTAGCGGGGCGCGGTGAGCATTGAACGGCGCATGATGCCTTGCTTTTGATCCTGTCCGGAACCATCGTGTTTCGCATGAGCACCAAGGAAGTCGTCTCCCGCCTATTGGAGCGCTTGCCCGACGATGTATCGCTCCACGATGTCGCTCGCGAAATCGAGTTCATCGCCGGCGTGCGTCAGGGATTTGAATCTTATGAACGCGAGGGTGGGGTCAGCGTTGCGGAAGCCCGAGCCAGGGTCTCGTCATGGACGAAAGCCGCCTCTACCGAGTAGAGTTCTCGGAGGAGGCGTTGCGTGATTTGCGGGACATCGCTGAATTCATCGCTCGCGACAATCTTGCGGCAGCCGAACGCTTCGGACAGCGGCTGATTGACGAGGCAGAGGCCATCGCCCTCCATCCTCACGCGGGCCGAATCGTCCCGGAATTTGCCAGCCCTGGCATCCGGGAACGGATTCACCGCTCATACCGAATCGTCTACGAAATCCGAGAGCCCGCTCACCTCATCGTGGTCTCGCGATTCTGGCATGCCGCCCGCGGCAGGCCTGAGCTTCCTATCGATTAGAGTGGTCCCCATCCGCCCGCAAACGCTCCCTGATGCGCAAGAGGCCGGTCGCCATGCGCCAACTGTCGCGGAGGAGGCGGACTTTGCTGCCGGGGATTTCCGTCCAGTCGATCGGGACTTCGCGGATCGCGAAACGCCGGCGCAGCAGGCGCAGCGCGAGCTCGACGTCGAAGACGAAGCGGTGCTCGGTCAGCTCGCCGGCGATCGCGGCATAGGCGGGGCGGCGGACGACCTTGAGGCCGCATTGCGAATCGTAAACCGTGAGACCGGTGATGAGCGTGACCAGCGTGGCAAAGACGCGGCCGACGTAGTGCCGCGACGGGAGCCGCTCCACGCGCGAGCCGAGCAATTTCACCCGGCTGCCAAAGAGCGCCTGCCAGCGCTCGGCGCGGTCCGCGAGCAGCTCGCCAACGAGCCGGACGACCTCCGCGGCGGGGACGGAGCCGTCGGCATCGACAAAGCAGAGCAACGCGGCCGAGGCCGCTTCGGCGCTTTCCCAGCCGGCGTAGACCGCGCCGCCTTTGCCGAGGTTGGCCGGCAGGAGGACCGGCGCGGCGAGCAGGCCGGGCCATTGCGCCGCGGCACGCGCGACGAGCTCGCGGGTGCGCTCCGCCTCGGGCGCGCCGGAGCCGTCGTCGACCACCACGATGCGGGCGGAGAACGGCGCCGCCGCGACCGCCGCGCAGAGCGTCTCGAGAAACGACGGGAGCCGCGCGCTTTCCTGGTAGCACGGGATCGCGATGAGGCAGTCGAGGGCGTTCACTCGTGGCTGATTTTCCAGGCGCCCTCGGCCGGCTGCCAGGTGAGGGTGGTTTGGGGCGGCCCTTCCATGATCGCCGATTCGCCGACGGCGTAAGTGAGCAGCCACGGCGTGTCGAAACGGAAGCCGCTCAGCAGCTCGAAATCCGGCCAGGCGGCGTACGCATCGGGTTGCCATTGAAAGCGGTACGGCCCCTCCAGCCCTTGCGCGACGATGAGATCG
Organism: Chthoniobacteraceae bacterium; assembly: GCA_035997375.1. GTDB lineage: Bacteria > Verrucomicrobiota > Verrucomicrobiia > Chthoniobacterales > Chthoniobacteraceae > DASYIS01. The sequence goes on along the minus strand of DASYIS010000390.1, from coordinate 596 downwards.
TCGGCCTGCTCAAAGATGCCCGCGGTTTGCTGCCAGACCCGCGTGGTCGCTTGCGAGCACAGGACCAGCACGGGGCAAAGCGCGATCGCCGCCCAGAGCGCCGCCCGCTGCGCGCGCGCCGGCGCGCCGGCCATGAACCACGCCCCCGCGATGAGGAGAAACGCCCAGATGGAGTAAGCCTTGCGCGCATCGAGCGAAAAGCCGCCGCCGAGCGCGTAGACCGCCACCGCCGCGATGGGGAGGACGGCGAACGCGATGGACTGCACGGACCTGAGTGACACAGTGGACTCGATGGACGCTGGTGCCGGCGGTCCATTTGGTCCATTTGGTCCATCCTCTGCGCGGGTCCCGCGGGCCGCGCGCCAAAGCAGCACCACGACCCCGCCCGCCGCCACCGCGCTAAGCCAAGCCCCGGCGGTCATCCAAGGCCCGAGCCGCGGCAGATGCACAAAATACGTGACTTGCTTGTACTGGTAAAACAGCCCCGAAACCATCGACCTCGGATTGAACGCCACGCGCTTCATGAACCACGAGCCGCGCGTGGCGAGATGCAGCGCGACCCACGCGCCCTCGCACACCACGATGCACCCGGCGAC
>DASYIS010000389.1:0-16744 GCA_035997375.1 Chthoniobacteraceae bacterium | reverse complement strand
CCGCGAGTGATCGAAATGTATTTTCTTTAATTTCACTTTGCAAAATCGGATCCCCATACCTATTCCTATTCAAGTAGTACGTCCGAATAACGCCATACTCGATTGAATTAACGAACTTATCGCCACGGAAGAGTTCCTTCTTGAAATCATCAGACCAAGCTCCGCCGTCCGAATTGTATCCGTGAATAAGTACGATCGGTGGTTTCCTGATCTTAAAGGTCACTTTCGCAAGACTGATTGACGCTTGCTCGATATTTACGGTGACCGTCCCCTCGTAATGGCCTGCCTCGAAATATAACTCCTCGGCCTTTATGCCTGATAGGCTGACGTAGGTCGTCGTTTTGCCTGCACCAACCGTGAACGCTGAGGCACTTATCCAAGCGGCACCCCCGGCAGGTAGGATTCCTGTTTTCGCAGCCAAAAGGGCACCCACCTGCCCCGCCACACCTTCGACGGAGTAAGTGACTTTGAACGTGGTCGGGCTGCTTGCGTTACTCGCAATTTTGAACAGAACAGGGGTTACACCATCGGCGACCACACCCAGGCCGAGGGGCGGTTGCTTCGCCAGGATGGCGGCGGCAGGAGCGATTTCCAACTGCGCGTCGATCTGGTCGTTTGCTGAAGGCGGAACGAACGCGTCCCCGGCTATTCGATGCTTGGTGATGATAGGCGGCAGTGGGGAAACCTGTCGCGCGCGCACTACCATGTCTCCGGAAGTCGTGGACGCCCAGAAGGCAACCGTCGAGGAGTCGGAGAGAGGGTCGTGGGTTGCCAAGCCGGTGATCGTCCTGCCTCCGATCACGTCATTTACCTGAACGACCGGAAGCAGCGTCATATCCACGGCCTCGAGCCTTGCCACCCCCTGTGACAATGCTCCTTGCATCGTCCAGATTCCGGCTGCTCCCGAGATCGGGGTAGCCTGAAAGCAGACCGTGATCACATCTCCTGCGTGAACGGCGCCGCCCGCCGGTGAATGGACGACAGCGACCCGAGCATCCACACTAAACGCGCTAAACGCGCTAAAAGGAGAAGGCTCGTTCAGCCTGATGAGCTTTCGGGCGGCAGTTCCATCGTCAACGCTGACGAAGAGGCCCGGCCCGGTGGGCGCATTCAGCGCCGCGGCACCGGACGCCGTGAGATTTCCGTAAAACGCGATCACTTTCCCATCGTCGCTAATCCCCGGGCTTCGCCCGAGTTCCGAGAAGTACCCAGGAACCGTGGCCAGATCCGTAAAGGTGCTCAGGTCGGGAGCGTAGAGCCGGATCGGGGCGGTCGAGTCGTTACCATAGCGGACCACCACGCGTCCGTCGTCATCGATCATTGGACGAAGGGCGGCTGGGTTTGGAACCTCGACCGAATTGAGGCCGGAGGGAAGTTTCGGCATCGCCAGGAAGCTGTGCGGCGGCGCACCAGACGGCAGGGACGACGCCTGAAAGGCAAGTTGGCCGAAGTTATTGATGGTCGGGTAAGGCAGAACAACGCTGTAAGAGTTGGGGTAGGTTCCGGCGGGGAAACCTCCGCCCGCGACGATGGCGAAAGAATTAATATTGGTGCTGCCGCCATTCCATATGCGCTCGAGGGTAAGGTATTGCGCCGTCGAAGGGTCGGAATAGACGTCATCAACCGCAACCTGATTCGCGTTGTTGATCTGGGCGGCAGGGCCGAAGAAGCGCTCCGCGTTGACAAACCCTGGGGTGATGTTTCTTGGCCCGCCCAAGCCGTCGCCCACAAAAACTGCGCTTCCGCCCGCCACCTTGCCCGTGAATGCCACGGTACCCGCCCCATTCATCGAAACTCCGGCGTTGATCGCGGTCAGACCCCCATCGCCGGTCTTTGCGATGACATCATAGTCATAGTAGACGCCGGCCCGGGTTGGCACGGCAGCAAATACTGCCATCGCCATCGAGGAAGAAAGCACAAGCCGCAGGAGGAGATGGCTGGCCATAGCAACGTATACCTATCCGAGAAATCCACACGAGTCAATAGCGGGTCGCCACGAAATACCGAGGCTTGACCGTTGACAGTGCCCGCAGCGGGGTCATGGGATGAGATGAACTGCTCACGTCTGCCGTCCCGCCGACATTGACTGGTGGCTCAGCCGTGCCGGGTCGAGTGCCGCGTCTGCACTCCGGGCCAAAAAACGCCCCCAACCGGTGCACGCGACCGCGTCTCCCCTAAAACTGGTAGCCGATGTTGAAATTGAACTTTCCGTCCCCCTTGAAATCTTCCGCCCGGATCGTCGCACTCCCGGTGACGACCAAATGCTGGTTGGCCACGTCCAACACTCCGAACAGCGCGACTTTCGGAGAGGAGTCGAGGGTGAAGGAAGGAGCCGCCGCGCGCTGCATGAGCGCAGTCGCGCTGGGAGTGGGGTCGTCCACAGCGATGGGCGGCGGCGCCGGTTGTTCGATTGGCTCACCCGGTCGACTGGCCGCCGCGAGGCCCTTTTGATACCCCAGCATCATCCCGCCAGCGACAAGGGCGGCGATCACACACACGTAGGCAGCGAGCTTTAGCATAAGAACGGGGCGAGGAAGGAGGCGGGCTCGAGCCTAGAACTGGTAACCGATATTAAAGTTGAACTTGCCGCCCGCGATGGTGATGCCGTCCCTCGCAATCGGAATGCCGTAGTCGATGCGAACCGGCTGGGGGTTGGGATCGCCCGAAAGCACCGGTGGCCCGAAAAGCCCGACCAGCGGGGCGGAGTCGAGTTTGATGGAACGCTCGACCGGTCGCTGCATGAGCGCGAAGTCGTCAACCAGCGCTTCAAATGCGGGAGCAATTGCTTCGTTACCAAAAGTTCGGTCTGATATTTTGAACCCCGGCAATGACACCCAGCGCGGTATTTTCGCCGTGACCGCCGGCGCCGGGACCGCCGCCGCCGGTCGCGCGGTCGAGAGGCCCTGACGGTAGCCAACAAAGATTCCGCCGGCGACGAGAGCGGCGATCAGACAGGCATGGACGGCGTGCTTCAACATGGTGAGCGAAACCGTCCTTTGCGAACCCGTTAGAACTGGTAGCCGATGTTGAAGTTGAACTTGCCGCTCGATCCGTTGGAGCTGTCGCTCGAGATCGGGATGCCGTAGTCGATGCGGACGGGGCCGATCGGGAGATCGAGCCGGACGCCGATGCCGACGTCCATGTTCAAGCCGGCGGAGCCGTTCGATTCCTTGGAAGGCGAAAACTTGTAGGAGCCCGCATTCACGAAGCCGATGTCGTAGAAGATCGCGCCGCGCACCTTCTCGATGACCGGGAAGGTGTACTCGACGGTACCGCGCACGAGCGTGTTGCCGCCGAGCGGCTCGCCGTGGTCGTCCTTCGGGCCCACGTCGCGGAATTTGTAGCCGCGCAGGTTGTTCGCGCCACCGAGGAAGAGGCGGTCGAAAATCGGCACGCGGTCGCCGCCGGACCAGGTGGCGACGGAACCGACTTCGCCATTGATCGTGAGGATGGTGTCGCCGGGAAGCAGGATGTACTTCGCGGCCTCGATGTCGAAGCCGTAGATGTCGGTGTCGCCGCCGAGGAAGCCGCCGGCGATGTAGGCCGAAAAATCGATCTTGTAACCCTTGCGCGTCAGGAAGACGGAGTCGCGCTTGTCGATCGTGATCCCGGTGGAGACCCGGCTTTCCCAGCGGCTCCCCTCCTCCGCCTTGATCGCGTCGGAGGCGCTGCTGTCGACGTTCTCGATCCCGATATTCTCCAGGCGGTAGCCAAGGCGGACCGCGGTGAACTCGTTGAGCGCCTTGCGGGCGTTGACGTCGAAGCCGTAGCGTTTCTCGTCGTAGATGTCCGAGACGAAGGAGGCCTTGCGGTAGAAGACTTCGCCGCCGACCGAGAGCTTGCGGTCCATGAAATACGGCTCGGTGAGCGAGAGGACGACGTCCTGGCGCGAGACGCCGTATTGCACGCGGAGCCGGAATTTCTCGCCGCCGCCGGTGAAGTTCGGCCAATGCAGGATGTCAAAGTTGCTCTGCGTGATTTCCGCGAAGCCGAGGAGGTTGTCGATCGAGGAGAAGCCGGCGCCGAAGTTGAAGGAGCCGGTGCGCTTCTCGTTGACGATGACGTTCACGTCCTTGCGCCCGGGGATGAGCGTCTCGCCCGGATAGACCTCGACCTTGTCGAAGTAGTTGAGGTTCTGCAGGCGCTGCTTGCTCGCGTCCATGCGGACGGTGTTCATCACGTCGCCGGGCGCGACGGCGATTTCGCGGCGGATCACCTTGTCCTTGGTGCGGACGTTGCCGGAAATGTTGATGTGCTCAACGTAGCTCTGCGTCCCCTCGTCGAAAGCGTACTGGACGTTCAGGATCTGCGGGCCGCCGGGCGAGGTGTTGGCGCTGGCCTGGAAGTCGACGTAGCCGTGCGAGCCGTACAAATCTTGGATCGCCTTGATGTCGGCGCGCAGCCCGGTCGGCGAGTAGATGGCGCCTTCCTTGAGCTTGGTGGCGCGCGAGACTTCCTCGACGGTGAAGACCTTCGGCTCGCCGTAGTTGATCTTGCCGACATGATACTGCGGCCCCTCGCGGATGATGTAAGTCACCTCGACCTTCTCGCCGGTGCGATCGAGGCGCGGCGCCAGCACCTCGGCGTCGATGTAGCCGTGGTTCTGGTAATACTCGCGGAGCGCGCTCACGTCCTCCGTCACCTGGTCGGCGTTGAGCTTCCCGCCTTTGGTGAAGATGTTGAAAATGCTCTTCTTCTTCGTCTTCACGACGCGATTGAGGTCGCGCGTTTTGATCGAGGCGTTCCCCTCGAATTTCACGTCGCTGACGATCGTCTTGCCGCCCTCGTTGACCGAGAAGAGCACCTTGACCGTGCCGGCCGTCTCTTCCTCGGTGGCGACCTTCACGTCCACGTCGGTGTAGCCGCGGGTGCTGTAGTATTCGAGGATCTTCTGGCGATCGGCCTCGAGGGTCGCTTCATTGAGCGCGTCGTTCGGCTTGACGGTGATTTCCTTCCGAATACGGGTCTCCTTGAAACGCGTGACGCCGGAGATGTTGACGGTGGAAATCTTGGCCTTGCCCTGGACCACGACCATGACTTTCACCCCGTCGCCCTGCTGCTCGCCGAAGATGCGGACATTCGAAAAATCGCCGGTGGCGTAAAGGCTGCGCACGTCGTCCTCGACCGCCTGCTGGGAGAAGGGCTTGCCTACCTGCGTGCGCATGTTGGCGAGGATCTTCTCGCGGCTCACCGTCTGCGGTCCGGCATACTGGATCTCGATCGAACGGACGATCAGCACCGGCGGCGCCGAGGGCGGGCCGGGAACCGTAATCTGGCCGAAGGTGGAGGTGACCTGACCCAACGCGACGAAGAAGCCGAGGGCGATCGCGATGAACTGGCGGAAGATCGTCATGTATTGGTGTATAGGTCGAGCGCGGCCGGGACTTGGGGTCGCCGCCGGAGCCGCCGTATAAAAGTGACTCGCCGGAGCACCGTCAAGGGCGGATTTGCGCAGGCGAAGAACGAGGGATTGCCCTGATTGCGCCCGTTTTCGCGCCGCCGCGACCGTTCCACCGCAGCGGGTTGCGGTCATTTCACCGGTTCGGCGCGCCCGCATACTTCAGGTGGTCGACCGTCTGGAGGCGGGAGATTTTTTCACAGCGCGGATTTTCTTTCCAAAAAGTTCGCGCTTCGCGCGGAGCCCGCGACCCGCAAACATCCGCACCGTGCCTACCTTCACCATCTCGATCCCTCCGGGCGAATTTTCCGCATACATCTTCGATTGCGACGGGACGCTGGCGGACACCATGCCGACCCACTACCGCGCCTGGTGCGACGCGCTCGGGCCGGCGGCCTCCAAGTTCTCCGAGGCGCTCTTTTACGAGCTCGGCGGGACGCCGACCTCCGACATCGTGGAGCTGCTCAACGAACGCTACGGGCTCAGCCTCCCGGTCGCGGAAACCGTCGGCCGCAAGGAAGCGCTCTTCCTCGACTACTCTCACGAGATCGCCGCCATCGAACCCGTGGTCGCGATCGCCCGGCAGATGGCCGGCCGCAAGCCGCTCGCCGTCGCCTCCGGCGGACATCGCCGCATCGTCCTGACCACCCTGCGCGGGCTGGGCATCGCCGAGCTCTTCCAGGCGATCGTCTGCGCGGAGGATTACGTCAACGGCAAGCCCGCGCCCGACCCCTTCCTGGAAGCCGCGCGCCGGCTCGGCGTCCCGCCCCGGGAATGCCTGGTCTTCGAAGACACCTCCATCGGCCTCGCCGCCGCCGAGGCCGCCGGCATGCAGTGGGTCCGCGTCCCGCCGCCGGAGCGAGCGCCGGCGGGGTGAATCGGCGGCGTGCTTTTTGGCGCCGGCTTTTTGTCGCGAGCCCAAAGGCGGATGCCGAATGGGCGAAGTGGATCGCGTGGCAGTTGGAGAAGGCGGGCGGCTACTCGGTCGTCATCCAGGCTTGGGATTTCGGGGCCGCGAGCAACTTCGTCCTGGAGATGGATCGCGCGGTCAAGGAGTCTCCCAGACGGCGATGACCACGCACAACGCGGCGAGCGTCGCTGCGCCCCACATGACGGCGGCGGACTGCTCACGCAGGTAACGAAACGCCCCGCCCTGGACGGCGAGCAGGATGCCGGGTTTGCCGGCGGCTTTCAGTTCGGTCGACGACCCTCCGATGGGTTGCACACTGGATCTGCCCGCATTGCCATCCCAAAGTGGCACCAACGAAGATGGCGCGCGCGATCCTACTGCGCGCGGGTGAGGACTTGGACGCGCAACTTTGGTTCGGCCTGCGCGATGAGGGAGTAATCGGCGTCGAAGGTCACGATCTCGGCGTCGTGAGCGAGCGCGGCCGTGGCGATGAGGAGGTCGAGCGCGCCGATCGTGAATCCGTGATCGCGGCAGTGCTGGCCGAGGCGGATGCCCTTGCGCCAGAAACCGGGAGGCAACGGCAGCCAGTACATGGTCTCAAAACGCCGTTCCAAGCCTGGACGTTCGGCGGGCGCGGCCGCGCGGAGAAGTTCGAAGGCGACCGGGTCGCATAGGCAAGCGTCCGGAGCATCCACGAAGGCGCGGACCTGTTCCCGCAGGGGGCGAGGCGTACGCGCCCGGGTGAAATCGACCCAGAGTGATGCGTCGATCAATCGGTCCATCGCCGATGGAGTTCCTTGTTTTTCTCGCGATCCCTGGCCTGAGCCCCTTCGTATCCCGCCAGTTCGGCATTCCACTCGCCACGCATAATCTCCTCCGACAGCCGGCGACGCTCCGCCAGCATCTCCGGCGTGGCGCGCCTCACCTGCGGTCGGGCCGCTTCGATGATCTGCCCCAGTTCCTCCAACTCGGCGGGGGTCAGGTCTACGACTTTTTCTTTGAGTTCGGCGAAGCTCATGACGGGAAGATAACCTGCGGTACCGCGAGTGGCAACGCTGCGGAGAGTGGGACGCATAGTCCACCCATATCCGTCCATTCTTTCCCGGTGATGATCGTCACCCAAAGGCGATCCGGGTTGCCGTCGCGGCGCGAAAGGTGAAAGCATCGAGGATGCGCGAACCGCTGAATCGAGGAAGGGTCGAAAAGCTGATGGCCGCGCTGGGCGCGGCCATTCTGGGCTCGGGCCGGATCTATTTCACGGGCGGGGTCACGGCGCTCTTGTTCGGCTGGCGCGAATCGACGATCGACGCCGACTTGTGCGCGGACCCGGAACCGGCCGGATTTTTCGAGTCGTTGCCAAAGGTCAAACTCCAGCTCAATGCCAACTTGGAGATGGTCTCGCCGGCGGACTTCCTCCCCGAGCTTCCCGGCTGGCGCAGCCGCAGCCTCTTCATCGCGCGACACGGTCGGATCGATTTCCACCATTACGATTTCTACAGCCAGGCGCTGACGAAAATCCTCCGCCATCACGAGCGCGATCGGCGCGATCTGCAAGGCATGTCCGACGCTCGGCTGATCGAGCCGGCGCGCTTGCGGGAGCTGTTCGACTCGATCAAGCCGAAGCTCGTCCGATACCCGAAGATCGATCCCGCCGCCTTTGAGGAACGGCTCGCCAAATGGATCGATGCCGGCTAGCGTCTCAGGATGCAGGTCCTTGCGCGCTCTTTCGATGAACTGCTCCGCGGCCTGCCGGGGGAGGAGCTGATTCGCCCAGGACTGGAGGATCTGGCTGCGGGGCGTGAAAGCGAGGAGGCGCTCTTGATCGAAATGGCCCAAACCCGCCTGCGCGAGGCGGGCTTGCCCGTCCCCGTCATCCCGCCCGCATCCCCGGAGGCGGAGTTGCGCCTCTACGCATTGCTCGGTCGAAAGCACGACCTCGAGGCGCATTATCAATTCGGGGCTTTGACGCAGCGCCTGGATAAATTCTGCCGCTCCCTGGAAGCTTCCGTGCGCCAACGCCTTGCTCCGGATTCGCACTCCGGCTAATCTCCGCCCTGACCGCGCGGCGCGCGCCGCTTCGATCGCCGCCGCCGCCGAAGCCGCCGGCATGCAGTGGGGTCCGCGTCCCGCCGCCGGAGCGAGCGCCGGCCGGGTGAACTCTACAACGCGAGGGAGGAGAGGGCCTGGAATTCGTCCGCGAAGAGCAGCGCGATCTTGCGGCCTTCCGGTTCGATCTGCAAGGGGCGGCGGAGCTGGAGATACTCCCATTGCGGTTTGCCACTGCCGCTGCCGAGCTTGAAGACCATGAAACGCGTGACGGGCGCCTTGTGGGTGAAGACCGCGTCCACGGCATCGTTCGGGTTCTTCGCTTCGCGCACCGCGTAGACGGCGCCGCCGGCGGCGAAGCAGTCCTCGTACTTCGGAGCGTTCCAGAGGACCTTGCCGGTGCGGCCGTCGACCTTGAGCACGGAACACGGCACCGCGCCCGCGCCGTGCGCTTCCTGGCTGAAACGCGCCGTTTCGGCCGGCGCGTTTTGCGTGCAGACGTAGAGCGCGCCGTCGCCGTCGGGCAGGAGCTTCTGGATGCCGACGCTCGGGAGTCGCCACAGCACTTTCCCCGTCTCGCGCTGGAGCGCGGTGAGGAAGGCGCGGTCGAAGAGGTACACCGTGCCCGCCGTCTCCAGGCAGGGCGGCGTGTCGACCGCCGGCAGGCCCCACGCGAGCTTGGCCTGCCAGAGCTGTTTGCCGTCGCGATCCAGCGCGGTGATCTCGGTGCCGCAGATGAGCAGGTTCAGCGTGGCCAGCGCGAAGAGCTCCGGGCGGCCCGTCACTTTCCCGGTCCAGAAGGCCGGCGTTTTTTCAAAGGGACGCGTGATCGCCACCTCGTAGCTGCTTTCGTCGATCCGCTCGACGCCGCCCGTCATCTCGCGCTTGGCGTCGTTTTCCATCGCCTGCCCGATGAGGGCCGCATCGTTGGCCCAGCCGCCCTTGCCCTCGCGGTCCGCCTTTTCCCAATCGTCCGTGCTGGAGCCCTTCATCGCCTGGTGCTCGGTGACCTTCTTTTCCAGCAGCCGCGCGTCGAGCTGCAGCAGCGTGTTGCCAGAGACGGCGAACTCCGCGCGGCGCGCCTGAATCTGCGGGGCCCCGGTGTAATCGGCGCGCTCCGGGGCATAGCGGCCCGCCACCGCGAGCGCGCAGGCGGTGCCGTCGGCCGCGCCGATGCTCACGATCTGCGACGCTTCGCCGGCGCCGGCGAGCACGTAGACCTGGGTCACGCCGGCCCACGCGTGCTGTGCCGGCCCGGTGAGCGCGACGCGCTTCACGAGTTGTCCATTGGCGCGTTGCAGGCCGATCGCTTCCCGATTGCGGATGACCCAGATGGATGGGCCCGCCGTCACGATCTGCGCCGGTGCGCGCTCGTGGAAATATCGTTCGACGACGCTCTCCTCATCCTCGCGATCCGCCGGCGGCGCGGGCGCCGGTTTCTTCGTCTCCGCCTGCTTCCGCTCGCCGGTGAATGCCGCGAGCTCGGCCTCATACTCCGCCTTCCGTGCCTTCGCCGTCTCGAGTTGGAAGGCCGTCTTCGCGACCGCGCTCATTTGCGCCACGTTCTCGCCTTTTTTCCGCAGGCGCTCGGTTTCCCGGACGAGCCGCTTCTGGCGCATCTCCTCCTCGTGGTCGATGGCGGGCGCCTTCACGGCCGGCGCGGCCGGCGCGGACGGCGCCGCCTGGCCGCGGAAGAGGGCGAGCTCCGCATGATATCGCGCCGCTTCCTCGTTGAAGGCCAGGGTCTCCGGCCCCGGCTTCAGCGTCGGGCGCCGGCGCGTGAGCTCGTCCCGCCACGCGGTGAGCTTCGCCACGCGCGGGTCGGCCGGCGGAGCCGTCACCGCCGGGGCCGCCGCCGCGGGGCCGCCGTTCAGTTTCACCGTCCACTTCTCCAGGCCCGCCGCCGTGTCGAAGAGCGTCGCCGTGTCGCCCGCGAGCATGACCATTTCACCAGGCGCGACCCGCGCGCAGATTGGCGCGCCGTCCTTCTCGCCGATGGGATGGGAAAGCATCACGTGCGGATGCCGTCCCATGCAGTAGTACCACGCGCCCCCTCCGAGGAAGAGCAGGACGGAGACGGCGATCAGGCGAAGCAGCCACATGGGAGATCAGGGCAGAGGGTTGAGCAGCGTGACGCCGGGCGCCGGCACGAGCGAACGGCTCGCCGTCGTCTCCATCGGCTCGACGTGCCCGTCGGCGAAGAGGACATTGCCGCCGAAGCGCCGGTGATTGCCGCCGGGCGCGACGTGCTTCTCGGCGAAGAGCCGGTCGCCGGAGAGCCGCGGCGCGGTGTCGATTTGCGAATCGGTCAGCAGCGGCGTCGTCGCGTCGTCCGGCCCGGTCTTGACCCCCATGTAGTAGGCATACGAAATGCGCCGGCCGGCGATCGGCATCGCCGCGGGCAGGGCCGACGGCACGCCCGCCGGGCAGATGAAGAGGCTCGTATCGGCGGTGTATTGCGGCACCAGCAAATCGAGCGGCCCATCCGCGCTCGTCGCGCCCGCCACAGCGGGGAAAGCGCCCTCGTGGTCCTGGGCATACATCGCGAGCGAGAGGTGCAACTGCGCCATGCGCTGCGCGCACTCGGCCTTCGCCTTCATCTCATGCCCGCGCGACCCCGGCCCGAGATAGATCAGGTAAAGGATGCCGATGATCGTCGTCGAGACGAGCAACTCCACATAGCTGAAGCCGTGTCGCCGCGGGGAAAGTCTCATGAGCCCCGCAATGAGCAGCAAAAGTGCCACCGGCCGGCGGAGGCGAAGCAGCCGGGAAACTTCCGTCGCGAGACTGTTACATTCGCAGGCTCGCACGGTTTCCACGTTCGGCTAGTCACGAGCCGTTATGTTGCTGCTCGCCGAGATCACCACTTCCCCGACCACGCTCACCTGGATCCTCCTCGGGGTCGCGCTCACCTTCGCCCTCGCCTTCGAGTTCGTCAACGGCTTCCACGACACGGCCAACGCCGTCGCGACGGTCATCTATACGAACACGCTGAAGCCGAATGTCGCCGTCGTTTGGTCCGGCTGCTGGAATTTGATGGGCGTGTTGTTTTCCTCCGGCGCGGTCGCCTACAGCATCGTCAACCTCCTGCCGGTGGAGCTGGTGATCAATGTCGGCTCCAGCGCGGGCTTTGCCATGGTCTTCGCCCTGCTCATTTCGGCCATCCTCTGGAACCTCGGCACCTGGTACCTCGGCCTGCCCGCCTCCAGCTCGCACACGCTCATCGGCGCCATCCTCGGCGTCGGCCTCGCCAACTCCGTCATGAGCGGGCGCACCTTTGGGTCGGGGGTCAACTGGGAGGCGGCTCAGAAAATCGGTCTCGCGCTCCTGATCTCGCCGGTCTTCGGCTTCCTCTGCGCCGGCCTCCTGCTGACCCTGCTGAAAGTGCTGGTGAAACGGCCCGAGCTCTACACGGAGCCGCCGAAGGGCCAGGCGCCTCCCCTCTGGATTCGCGGCCTGCTCGTGCTCACCTGCACCGGCGTGAGCTACGGCCATGGCTCGAATGACGGCCAGAAAGGGATGGGGCTCATCGTCCTCATCCTCGTCGGCATCCTGCCCGCCACTTATGCGCTGAAACTCTCCGAGACTCCGGAGCAACTGCACCTGCTCACCGCGCAGGCGGGGCAAGCGCACTCCTACTACGAGGCCAAGGCGGGCGACCGGAAACTCGAGCTGCCGGAGGCCGTCGCCGAGGCCGGCCAATTCATGCGGCCCGGCGGCCTCCTCTCGGACCAGACTTTTGCCGCTCTCGCCACGCTCGGCACCGTGGTCGAAAAGACCGTGGCGCCGGTTTCCTCGCTCAAGGAGATCCCCGAGGGCGAGCGCGCCGCGTTGCGCACGGAACTCTATCTCCTCTCCGGCGCCACCTCGAAGCTCCTCAAGGGCAACAAGTTCACCGGTCCCGAGGAGAAGAAACAGGCGGGCGAGCTCGTCAAGTCGCTCGAGGCCGTCACCAAATTCATCCCGACCTGGGTCAAGGTCGCAGTCGCCATCGCCCTCGGGCTCGGCACCACGATCGGCTGGAAACGCATCGTCGTCACCGTCGGGGAAAAGATCGGCAAATCGCATCTCACCTACGGCCAGGGCGGCGCCGCGGAAACCGTCGCGGCCTGCACCATCCTCCTCGCCGATCACTTCGGCATGCCCGTGAGCACCACGCACGTCCTCTCCTCCGGCGTCGCCGGCACCATGGCTTTCAACGGCTCCGGGCTCCAGGCGCAGACCTTGCGCAACATCCTCCTCGCCTGGGTCCTCACCCTGCCGGTCTGCATCTTCCTCGGCTCGCTGCTGTTCGCCTTCGGAAACTTCCTCGTCTTCCGCGTGCTCGGGTTGCACTGAAGCTGCCCGCCGGCCGCCGGCGGCCGCGATTTCCCAAGCCGTAACGATTCAAAACGCGCGTCGCGCGCGATGGGAACTCCCTCGTCCGCTCCCGGCCGTCGCGCGCGGGTAAGCCAAGGCGGCCCGGTCGGGGAAGGGCGGTTCGCGGAAAGCCCCGATCGCCTTGACCATTGTCCGCTTCCAGAGCAGATACTCTGCTCCAATTTGTCGATCGCACCGAAATCCTTCGCTCTCCGCTTCCAGCATGTCCTCGCCTCCGTCATGGGGTCGGCCGCGACCGTGCTCGCCACTTGCTTCGGGGCGAAGCCCGCCGCGGCCGCGGAAGAGGCGCCGCATGCGGTGATGAACGCGCAGCATCGGATGTTGCTGCAGGACTACTGCCAAAAGTGTCACGGCGCGGAGAAGCAGAAGGGGAAGTTCCGCGTGGACGATTTGCCGTTTGCGATCACCACGCTCGAGGCGGCGGAGCGGTGGCAGAAGGTGCTCAACCAGATGAACTCCGGCGACATGCCGCCGGATGACGAGAAGCAGCCGGACCGCGCGGCGAAGGCCAACTTCCTCGACGATCTCGCGAACACGATGGTCGCGGCGCGGCGCGGCCTGGGCGATCAGCACGGCGTCATCACCATGCGGCGGCTGAACCGGCGCGAGTACCGGAACACGCTCCGCGAGCTGCTCGGCGTGGAGATCAACGTGAGCGAGCTGCCGTCGGACACGGGCACGGGCGGCTTCGACACGGTGGGCTCGAACCTCTTCATGTCGGGCAACCAGTTCGAGCAATACCAGGCGCTCGGACGCGAGGCGCTGGAGGAAGCGTCCGAGCGGCAGGCGAATGCCGCCGTGGAAAAGAAGTTCCACTACGAAGCGGAAGCATGGACGCCGATGGTCGAGAAATTCGTGGCCCACCAGATCGATGCGCGGGAGCGCGCGCAGCAGTGGGTGAAGGCGGTGGAGGAAGCGGCGGCGCGGCCGGAGAATGCGGAGGCCGTCGCCGAGGTCTGGAAGCTCTCGAAGAACGAGGCGATCTTCCGGCGCTATTGGGAAAAGATCCCCGGCGCGCCGAATCCGCGCGCCTTCGGTTTCGACAAGAAGGGCGAGAACGACGCCGACCTCGCCAACGATTCGCTGGGCGCCGGCTGGCTCCCCTATCACCAGTACTACCTGCAACAGCCGGCGCTGGACCGGGGCGCCTGGCTCGGCGTGCAAACGCGGCATCCCTCCGAGTTGAATTTGAATTACATGGAGTTGCTGGTCCCCTTCGGCTGGCCGGTCGGCGAGTACGTGGTGCGCGCGCGGGTGGCGGCGAAGGACGACGCCCCGCCGGAGCGGCGCTTCCTGGAGTTCGGGATCGATGCGCGCGGCGGGCAAATCCTGAGCACGAACGAAGTCATCGGCACGCTGGATGCGCCGCAGACGATCGAGATTCCGCTGACCATGACGCGGGGCAACGCGGAGCGGGCAAATCGCACGCTCTTCTTCCGCGAAAAGGGGAGCTGGGACACCAACGAGGAAGGGCAGCGCAAGCGCGGCGAAGCAGTGAAACGCAACGGCATCGGCCCAGAATTCGCGCTCTGGGTGGACTGGCTGGAGATCGAGCGCAAGCCGGACGCGGACAAACCCAAGCCGCCGGGCCTCGCGGCGCTGGGGCTCGCGCTCGACGACAAGTCCCCTGCCCCGGCGACGCCTGAACTGCGCGCCGCGCTGGAACGCTTCGCCACGGAGGCCTTTCGCGGCACCCCGCCGCCGGCGACCTATCTCGATCGTTTGCTCCGCCTTTACGACGTGCGCCTGAAAGCCGGCGACAAGCCCGGCGCGGCGCTGAAGGAGACGCTCTCGGTTGTGCTCTCCTCGCCGATGTTTCTCTATCTCGCCGAGCCGGCGGCGGATGAAAAACACCGGCCGCTATCCGACGCCGAGCTCGCGACGCGGCTCGCGTATTTCCTCTGGTCCGCCCCGCCGGATGCCACGCTGCGCGATCTCGCGGGGCGCGGTGAATTGCGCAAACCCGAGGTGCTCGCGGCGCAGACCGAGCGTCTGCTCGACGACCCGCGCTCGGAAGGATTCCTCACCCCGTTCACCCACCAATGGCTCGGTCTGGACCGGCTCGATTTCTTCCAGGTCAACCTCGCGATGTATCCGCGTTTCGACAACGGCACGAAGCTCGCGGCCCGCCACGAGATCTTCGAGACGATCGCGTATCTCTTTCGCCAAAACGCCAGCCTGCGCGACTTACTGAAGTCCGACTACGCGGTCATCAACAGCGTGCTCGCAAACTACTACGGCCTCGACGGCGTGCAGGGCGATGAGTTCCGCAAAGTCGCGCTGCCAAAGGACTCGCCCCGTGGCGGATTGCTCGGCATGGCGGCCATCCAGTTCATGGGTGGCAACGGCGAGCACACCAGCCCGGTCGAGCGCGGCGCGTGGGTGCTCCGCAAACTGCTCGACGACCCGCCGCCGCCCGCGCCGGCGAATGTCCCCGCCCTCACGCGCCTCGCCGGCAAGGTGCTCACCACCCGCGAGCGCATGCAGGCGCACCAGGAGGACCCGCAATGCGCGAGCTGCCACCGCAAGATCGACCCCATCGGCTTCGGCCTGGAGAACTTCGACGCCGCCGGCCAATGGCGCACCGAGGACAGCTACACGGCCGTGAGCGCCATGGGCAAACCCGACCCCAAAAGCAAGAAGACCTGGACCATCGACCCCGCCGCCACCCTCCACAACGGCCCCGCCTTCCACGACTACTTCGGCCTGCGCGACGTCGTCGCCTCCCGCGCCGACCACTTCGCCCGCGGCTTCAGCACCGCGCTCATCGAGTACGCCCTCGGCCGACCGTGCGGCTTCAGCGACGAACCGCTCCTCGCCGACCTCGTGCGCCAGACCCGCGACAAAGATTTCGCCGCGCGGGAATTCATCCACGCGCTGGTGCGCAGCAAAGAATTCCACACCAAGTAACGCTGGAAGGCGAAATGCTTGACCAGGTCGAAACTGCGCCGCCATGATTTTTCAGCCGAAACCGCTTGGCATCGCGCGGCCGACGGCGTAAGGGTTGCGCGCTCGTTTCATGAAGTCCTTTCGCCATCAAGGAATCTCTCTGCCCGCGCTCATCGGCGCGACGCTGGCGGGCTTCCTGTTGGCGCTGCTGATGGCGGCTTCGCCGGCGTTGCACGAGCGGCTGCATCATGATGCGGATCATGACCAGCATGAGTGTCTGGCGAAAGTGTTGCATGCGGGGGGCGCGTCGGATGATGCGCCCGCGCCACCGACGCTCGCTGCGTTCGTGGCAGAGTTGTTTGAGGTGGCGCCGGTGGATGCCTCGCGGGTGGCAGAGGCCTTGTTTCTAGACTGCGGGATTCTCGAACACGCGCCGCCTCGGCGCGCCTGAAAGCCACTCGGCTTTCAAAATCCCAACCAAACAAACCTCGTGCCTGCGCTGCGGTGAGCGCGCGCACGTCCTGTCGCATCACCGCGTTCGAGAATCATTTCCGTGAAAAAACCAATCGCAGTCCTCTGCGCTGGGATCGCCGTGCTTTGCGCCGGTCCCGCGCTCGCTCAGAATCCCCAAGTTCCCCAAGCCACAGATACCCAAAGCTCGGAAATCGCCGAGCTCCGCCAGCAAGTAGAAGCGCTCACCAAAACCGTCCAGGCGCTGCAGCAGCAGGTCAAAACTCGCGACCCGCTCGCACCGGTCTTTGGCGAATCCACCTCGCGCAGCGCCGCGGGCAAGGCCGTGGTGGCGAACGAAGCGCCCCCCGCCTACACGCCACCCAAGGAAACCAACCTCGCCATCTTCAACCCGGAAATCTCCGCGGCGATTGATGTCATCGGCAGCTACTCGCACCGCGCGGACACCGTGAACCTCATCGCGCGCGATGCGGAGATCATGCTCCAGGCGAACGTCGACGAGCTGGCCCATGCCTATGCGGTCTTCAACGCGGAGACGGGATTCGATCCCACCCGCAAGATCGGTACGTTCGATGAAATTAAACTCGGCATCGAGGAGGCGGCGATCGAGACGACAGCGCTGCCTTACGGGCTCAAGATCAAGGCGGGGC
>DASYIS010000388.1:0-11122 GCA_035997375.1 Chthoniobacteraceae bacterium | reverse complement strand
GCTTGAATCATCTCGTGTCGCCGGCGGCCTACCGTGCCGCGAGCGCGCTGCTGCTGCTGACGCCGCATACGCCCATGCTTTTCATGGGCCAGGAGTGGGGCGCCTCGACGCCGTTTCAGTATTTCACCGATCATGAGGAGGCGCTCGGCCGCGACATCGAGAAAGGCCGGCGCGAGGAATTCCGCGAGGCCTTTGCGAAGAGCCACGAGCAGGGCGAAGTGCCGTCGTGCCAGGCGGAGTCGACCTTCCTCCGCTCCAAGCTCGACTGGACCGAGCTCGATCGCACCGGGCACGCGTCGATCCTCGCCCTTTATCGCGAGCTCCTTCGCCTGCGCCGCGAGCACGCCGCGTTTCGCCCGACCTCGCGCGGGATCATCCGCGTGGCGGCGCTCGGGGGAAAAACGCTCGCCCTGCGCGCGCCGGCCCCGGAAGGCGACTGGCTCGTGCTGTGCGACCTGGACGGGGAGGGGAGCGCTTCGCTGCACGAGGAGTTCTGTGCGCTGGCCGAGGGGTGCGGCGCGTGGCAGCGCGTGCTTTCGACCAACGAAGAGCGCTTCGGCGGCTCGGGCGCGGCGGTGGTGGAGGCCACGGGTTCGATCCGCTTTCAACAGCCCGAGGTGCAGGTCTATCGCGCTCGATGACCCGTCGATTCCGGCGGCGAAGCCTTTGGACTGCGGCAGCCTGCTGCCGCTTTGCGGTGGCCGCAGCCTGCTGCGGGTGGGGGGGCGTGAACGGACAACTTCCCCCCGCCGGCTCCGCACCGCACGCAGCAGGCTGCGCCCTCCACAAAGCGGCAGCAGGCTGCCGCAGTCCAAAGGCTTCGCCGCCTCGTGGCCACCCTTTGCGTGGCTCAATCGAAAATGAGGGCGAGCAGCCCTGAACACCGGCGGCGCCGCATTCTTTCAACACGTCCGACTCCGCGCCTGATACGATTGCTTGGCGCCAACCTGCACCCGCGATGAAAACACACCCATCCATCCCTACCGCGACGTATCGGTTGCAGTTCAACAAGGACTTCACGATCGAGATGGCGTGCGCGCTGGTGCCGTACCTGAAGGAGCTGGGGATCTCGCATTTCTATCTGTCGCCGATTTTCAAGGCGACGCCGGGGAGCACGCACGGTTACGACATCAACGACCACAACCAGCTCAACCCCGAGGTGACGACGCGCGAGGAGTACGCGCGCTTTGCGCGGGAGGTGACGGAGGCGGGCATGGGAATCATCGTCGACTTCGTGCCGAACCACATGGGGATCGCGGAGGCGGCGAACACCTGGTGGATGGACGTGCTGGAGAACGGGCCGTCTTCGCAGCACGCGCTGTTTTTCGATATCGACTGGCAGCCGCTGAAGCGCGAGCTGGAAAACAAGGTGCTGCTGCCAATCCTCGGCGACCAGTACGGCCGCGTGCTGGAGAAGGGCGAGCTGAAGCTCGTCTTTAGCGACGGCGTTTTCACGGTGCACTACTACTCGACCGTGCTGCCGGTCGAGCCGGTGAGCACGCGCAAGATCCTCCAGGCAGCGCTGCGGAGCGTGCGCGAAGGCGCGGCGGCCGAGGCCATCCTGGAGATGGAAAGCATCCTGACCGCGCTCGATCACTTGCCGGCGCGGACGGAAACCGAGGCGGGCAAGGTTGCCGAGCGGGCGCGCGAGGGGACGATCATCAAGCGCCGGCTGCGCACTTTGTGCGAGGGATTCCCGAAGGTGTGCGAGGCGATCGAGCAGGCGACGGAGCAGATCCAGGCGCCGGGGGACGAGCACGCCTACGACGAGTTCGACAAGCTGCTCAATGCGCAGAATTACCGGCTCAGCTTTTGGCGGGTCGCCGGCGAGGAAATCAACTACCGGCGCTTCTTCGACATCAACGGGCTCGCCGCCATTCGCATGGAGCGGGGCGAGGTCTTCGAGGCGGCGCATCGGCTCATTTTCGAGCTGATCAAGAACAACGAAGTCCACGGGCTGCGGATCGATCACGTGGACGGGCTCTACCATCCGCGGCGCTATCTCGCGAAGCTGCAGTCGCGCTATGCGGAGACGTTGGGGCTCAGCGGCGTGACCAACGGGCTCTATCTGCTGGTCGAGAAAATCCTCGGCAACGACGAGCATCTGCGCGCCGACTGGCCGGTGCATGGGACGACCGGGTACGAATTCGCGAACCAGGCGCTCGCGGTGCTGATCGACCGCGACGCGCAGCCGGTGCTGACCGCGGCGTACCGCGACTACGTCGATGCGCCGCCGCGGTTTCACGAGCTCGTCTATCAGTCGAAGCTCGTCGTGATGCGGACAACGATGGCGAGCGAGGTCAACGTGCTCGGCGCCATGTTGAACCGGCTCTCGGAGACGAACCGCTGGTATCGCGATTTCACGCTCAATCTTTGCACCGCCGCCGTGCGCGAGCTCATCGCGTGCTTTCCCGTTTACCGCACCTACATCACGCCCGATGCCGCGCCGAGCGAGGACGATTGGAAGGTGATCTCCCGCGCGATCGACCTGGCGCGCCGGCGCAATCCGACGCTCGATCGCACGGTCTTCGAGTTCCTGCACGACGTGTTGCTGCCGAAGGCCGAGGACCTGCATCCGGTCGACGAAGTGGCGCGGCTGGAGTTCGTGATGAAATTCCAGCAGTGCTCGGGGCCGATCATGGCGAAGGGGGTGGAGGACACGGCGTTCTACAATTTCAACCGGCTGATCGCGCTGAATGAAGTCGGCGGCGAGCCCGGCATTTTCGGCGGCTCGCTCAAGACCTTCCATGGGCAAAACGAGGCGCGGCTCGCGGAGTTCCCGCACTGCATGACGGCGACCTCGACGCACGACACGAAGCGCAGCGAGGACGTGCGCATGCGCATCGCCGCGCTCTCCGAGCTGCCGGAGGAGTGGGCGCGGCTGGTCGCGCAATGGACGGAAGCCAACGCCGCGCACGAGCAGAAGGTCGACGGCGAAACCGCGCCGAGCCGGGCCGAGCAGTACCTGCTTTACCAAACGATCCTCGGCGCCTGGCCCTTCGAACTGATGCCCGGCGCGAGCGAGGAGTACGACTATGAAAGCCTGGTCAAACGCCTGCAGGCCTACATGGAAAAAGCGATCCACGAGGCGAAGGTGAAGAGCTCGTGGATCGAGCCGAACCAGGCGTGGGATGAAGCCGCGCGCGACTTCACCGCGGCGATCCTGAAGCGCGAGCCGGGCAACGCGTTTCTCGAGAGTTTTGTGCCGTTCGCGCAAAAGACCGCGCAGCTCGGCATGGTCAACTCGCTCGCGGAGACGGTCCTGAAATGCACGGTCCCCGGCGTGCCGGATTTCTATCAAGGCAACGAGATCTGGGACCTCTCGCTCGTTGATCCCGACAATCGCCGGCCGGTCGACTACGACCTGCGCCGGCGGCTCCTCGCTTCGCTGAAAAACGCACCGCCGGCGGAGCTCATGGCGCGCTGGCCGGATGGGCGGGTCAAGCTTCTCGTCACGCAGCGCCTGCTGCAACTGCGCGGCGAACAGCCGGCGCTGTTTGCAAAAGGGAGCTACACGCCGGTGGAGGCCGTGGGCGAATTCGGTGAATGCGTGATCGCCTTCACGCGCGAGTGGGAAGCGCAAAAGCTGCTGGTCATCGTCCCGCGTTTCAGCTCGCGCGTCGGCTTTCCGCCGCTCGGCGACAAGTGGCGCGACACCGCCGTGGAAGCCGCCGGCGCGTGGCGCGAGCTTTTCACCGGCGCGCAACTCGGCGGAGAGAACGTGCGGATCGCGGAAGCGCTGGCGAGCCTGCCGGTCGCGGTGCTGGTGAGCCAGGGAGAGCCCAAATGATCACGGATCCTTGGCGGCTTTTGCAGGCCGGACCCCGGTCGCTTGATTGACCAGTACGCGCAGGCGCGTGGCGCCCGACGGCTGGCCCGCGGCGACGTCGGCTTCGGTGAAGGCGGCCATGAGGATCTGTTTCTCCTTTGTGCGCTCGAAATCGTAGATGATCCGGATCACGCCGTCCTTGTCCTGCACGCCGTCGGGATAGGAGACTCCCTTGCGTTCATCGAGCAGCAGACCGGCGGTCCAGGTCGCGCCGTCGTCGTCGCTGAGATACGCGGTGAGGTGCGAGCGCGTCTTCAGGTCGGGCGGATTGTGGCGGACGAGGAGCAACTTGCCCGAGGCGAGCCGGCGGATGAAGAAGCGCGAATTGACGTGGGGGATCTTCGACAGCGCACCGGGCGTCCACGTCGCGCCGCCATCGGTGGAGACGCTTTCGGCGATCCCGGGTTTCGTGCGGATGAGCATCCAGAGGCTGCCGTCACGGCGTTGCACGATCATGTGCTCGTCGAACGTGTTGCCGGGCGCGCGCGTCTTGCCGAGCACGCTGAAAGTCTTCCCCTGGTCGCGCGAGATCACCATCTGCGCGCCGCTTTCCTCGTGGAGATCCTGCCGATGCTCCGGCCGCGTGCGCTTGTCCGCCGGCATCGCCCACAGGGAGACCGGCAGCGCCCAGTCGCCGCTCTGCAGCACGGTCGGCTTGTTCATCATGATCCCGTTGCAGAGCCGGCGCGGCTCCGACCAGCGCGGCGCCTCGTCGCCGGAGTTTTCGGTCACGATCGCCCACACGCCGGAGCGGCCGTCCCACCACTGGCTCGATTGCGACCAGAAGAGCCAGAGCCGTCCCTGCGGATCGTGCCACAGCGTCGAATCGTAAGCACGCACGTCGCCCGGCGGATCGACGACCAGGCGCGGCCCGGACCATGTCTTGCCGTCATCCCCGCTCGTCACGAGCACCACGTAATTCCCCGCGCCTTCCCCCGGCTCGGTCGGTCCGCCCGCATACCAGAGCGCCCACAAACGCCCGTTCGCCGCGCGCTCCAGGCCCGGAATCCCTTGGAAGATGCGCGTGTCGTCCGCGTACTCCGGCCCCGGCGAAAGGTTGGGCGGCACCGGGACCAGGCTGTCGTGCAGATCCGCGGCCCGTGCCGCGAGCGGCGCGAGGAGGAGCGCAAGAATGCGGGTGAAGAGGGAGGAGAATGCGTTCATGGACTTAACGTGATGTCACAACGGTTGGAGAGGAGGACAAGCCCGCGGCGTTCACGCTGCGCACGCTGTATTCGTGTTGCTCGCCCGGCGGCACGCTCGGGGTCTTGAACGCCATCGGCGGCATGGCGAGGATGGGCGTGTCGCCGCCCGTCAGACCTTGGAATAACGGCGTGCCGAGTTTGCCGACGGGCTTCTCCGGCAGGCGGGCGATTTCTTTGCCGTCGCGTTCGATGATGAAGCCGCCGAGGCCGCTTTCGAGATCGGCGTCCGCGCTCCAGGTCAGCTCGCCGGCGCCGTTGAGACGCACGTTCGTCGGGGCCGGAGGTGGCGTGGTGTCATTCGGACGGCCGGTCTCATTGTAAGAGCCCCACGCTTTGGCCACGGCGGCATTGGGCAGCCAGTGCGCGACGGTCTTGTCGCCGGTGAACGCGTTCGCGGGCTGCGCGGTGTTCGAGTCCGGCGCCGCCAGCCAGGCGAGTTTCATGTCCACGGGCTTGAGTTGCTGCGTGGCGCTGCCCTTGTCCGGCAGGCGTTGGGCGAGGCAGGCGTCGAGAAAGGCGATGGCGAGATAGCGCGAGTCGCCGCACTCGTGGCCGCTGAGCGGGTCCGTCGCAAGGCCGCCCGGAGCGCCCTGCGCGCGCCACGCCTTGAGCATCGCCCGATCGCCGACGCGCGCCGGCCCGTGGCTCTTGTCCTGCGCTTCCTTCACTCCGCCGATGAACATGAACGGCACCTCGTACACGGCCGGCGTCAGCACGGGTTTGGGAATCTCGCCTCGCTCCCAGGCGGCGTAAGCGGAACCGGAACGGTAGAAGATCGCCGCGATGCGCTCGGGATGCAGCGTGAGCATGAGGCTCGACCAAAAGCCGCCGCCCGAGTGCCCCCACAAACACCATGGCACCGTGGCGAGCTCGGGGTGTTTCGCCTCGGCGGCGAAATGCGCGAGCGCCTTTTGAAACGCGGCGTCGGAGCCGTTGCGTGGATCGCACCAGTTGCGGCAGTCCGTGTCGGTGAGCTGGCGATACGACGGCCCGAGCAGTGCGCAGTCCCACTTCCGCGCGAGCGCCTGCCAGTGCAAATCGTAAGCGGCCGTCTGCCCGGTGACGCCCGAGCCTTTGCCGCAGCCGTGTTGGTGCACGATCACCCCGCGCAGGGTCTTCGCGCCTTCGGGAATCCAGATCGTGTACGTCACCGGCATGGCCAGTTCGCCAGGCTGGTCCGATGCCTCGTAGCTGATCGCGTAATACGGCGGCGCGACGGCCGGCGGCAGGTCGGCCGCGGCCGCCCATGCGGTGAGTGCGAGGAGCAGGAGGAAGCTTTTCATCAACGGCGCTCGATCAGGCCACGATGCAGGCCGGGCTCTCGCTACGGTTTGGGCTTCTCGTCGTTCTTGATGACGCCGCTCATCAATCCACCATGGTCGCCACCGCTCCAGGTGCCGGCGTAGGCGTGGTCGTGCACGAGCAGGCGCGCCGAATAGGAGGCGCCTCCGCCGTACCCGTTCGGGCCGGGCAGCTGGAGCTTGTCGACGATGATGACCGCGGTGTCGCCCGCCCATTTGACCTGCACCGGAATCGGGATCACCGCGCCGCGCATCTGCGCGTTCATGATCCACGAACTGCCGCTGACTTTCTCGACGCCGACGATGGTGTACTTGTCGTCCTTTTCGGCGCCCATGACGCCATCCTTCAGGGGACACCAGCGTCCGGACATGGTCGCGGCGGTCATGGTGGCTTTGAAGTTCGCCTCCAGCTCCTCCGCGCCGGCGGGGGTGGGATCGGCTGCGCGCAGTGAAGGACCGGCGTACAGGCAGAGTGCTGCGAGAAAGAGAGAGAGGGCGGATTTCATGGGGGTGTGGGGGAGGTTCAGGTCGGTGGTTCAGCAGAGCATGGGGACGAGTTCGAGATGCTTGGGAGAGCCGGCCGGATTTTTCGACAACAAAATGCTTTCCTGCATATGCTCTAGTGCGCATACATGCAAGCCAGTCGCGCCATTCTCCATCGATGCGCGCTCCCATCCCCGACATGAAACCCATCCTCATGAAGAAAACCGCAACGCTCATCCTGTCCGCGCTCCTTTGCGCCTGGACCCTGCCTGCCGTGGCGGAGATCGGCATCATCAGCCCCGCCGACGCCAAGGCCCTCATCGAAAACGCCGACCCCGCCAAGCGGCCGATCGTCTTCGACACGCGCGGCGGTTACAAAGACTACTTCCGCGGGCACGTCCCGACCGCGCATCACCTCGAGTTCGACACCCTGCGCGGCACCGACAAAGGCGTGCCGGTGCAGTACCTGCCGGACGACCTCACCAAGGCGCTGCTGACGCGCGCCGGGGTAAACCCAAGCAAGCTCATCCTCGTCTATGCGACGGGCGCCGAGCTGCCGAACGATGAAGTCCTGAGCAGCACCATGGTCGTGCACGTGCTCGAGAAGTTCGGCTTCCAGAACGTGAAGATCATCGACGGCGGCCTCCCCGAGTGGAAGAAGCAGGGCTTCGCCCCGACGCAGGACTACTTCGGCAACCCTCCCGGCAAGCTGCCGGCCAAGATGGATAAATCCATCGCGGCCAACATCGATGACGTGCAGAAGCATGTCGGCAAGCCGGGCAACGTCCTGGTCGACGCGCGCCCCATCAATGAGTTCAAAGGCGACGACGAAATCTGGCTGCGCAAGGGCCACATCCCCGGTGCGATCAGCTTCCACTGGGCGCGGCTCATGGAGAAGGACAACACGCACAAGTTCAAGCCGTACGCGGAAGTGAAGGAGCAGCTCGAGAAGGCCGGCCTTACCAAGGACAAGAACATCATCTGCTATTGCGGCACCTCGCGTGAGGGGAGCTTGCTGCGCTTCTACCTCAAGCACGTCGCCGGCTATCCCAACGTGCGCCTCTACGAAGGCGCGTGGAAAGAGTACGTCTGGCTCAAAGGCAAGTCGCTGCCCGCGGAAACCGGCGGCGAGCCGGCCGGCCTGTAAGCGTTCTGGTTGATCGACGACGGCGCCGCTTTCTTCGGGAGGCGGCGCCGTTTTTTGTTGAAGCGCAGCGCCAAGGCTCCGCCTATTCTCCGGCCATGGCCTGCCAAAGATCGGCAAGCTGCAGCACGAAGCCTGGCAGAACTGCCTCACCCGACAGCGACTCCGGATCGTGAAACTCCTCGACGGGAGCATCCGGGCGGTAGACGAAAATCTGCCGCTTCGGCGGATTGATCAGCCAACCCAGCCGCGCTCCGCAGGCGATGTACTCGGCCATCTTCCTTTTCACTTCGCGCATCGAGTCTGTCTTCGACCGCAGCTCCAAAACAAAGTCGGGACACAAATGCGGGAAACGGGCGCGCTCGCTTTTCGGCACTGCGCGAAGCCGTTCCTTGGTCACCCATGAGAGATTCGGCGAACGAACGGCGTTGTTTTGTAAAATGTAACCAATGGATGAGTCCAGGATTCGTCCCGTGCCGTCTCGCTTTGCCCAGTTGCCGAACTGATAGATGAACTCAACGTTGCCGGCGCTGCTGCCAATGCTCTTAAGCGGCGAAAGGACAATGTCTCCCTCCGCGGTGCGTTCGATCCGCAGGCCTTCGTTCAATACGCAGAATCGGAAGAACTGCTCGTCGTTCAGCCGAATCACTGGCTCAAGGCGCAAGACAAACGGTGAAAATCCGCACGGGAAGGCTTCCAAAGACGCTTCGAGCGGTTCGAGGACTTCAGCCATGGACAGACATTGCCCGACAGCCGCCTCCCGCGCAAATGCGCGTTCTCATTGTCTCATTGTCTCATTGCCTCATTGTCCAGAAGGGCGCAACAGCGCGCGGGCGCGGCTTTGGCAAAGGTGAAACGCCAGGCCGATTCCGGCGCCGAACCCGAGGCCGTACGCCACGCCCCAGAGCAGCCGACCGTTCACCGGATGCGCGGGCGCGAAGGCGTGCTTGAGCTCGCCGCCGATGAAATAGCCGATTGAGCTCAGGACAAAGATCGAGGCGATGACCGCCACGGCGGCACGCTTCGCGTCGAACGCCAGCGCGAGCATTCCCCCCATGACGACCGCGCCCGCGAGCAGCCCGACCACGCTGCCGGGATGGCCTTCGAGCGCAAACCAGCCGATCGACCAGGCGAGGGCATACGCCGCGAAGGTCGCGCCGAAGAGCTTGTAGAAGCGGGCGAGATTCGCGGGGCCGATCAGCAGCCGGTGCAGGACCGGCGCGCTGGCCGCGATGAACGCCAGCGCACAGGCGGCGTAGAGCCCGCCTTCGCCGACCCGCGGCCGAAACCACCACGCGAATGCGGCCCACGGGACGAAGCCGACCACGCTTACGACCATGAATCCGAGCGTCCCGAGCAGCAGCGAACCGGCGAGTGAAGGTACGGACGTATTGGCCGCGCGGGCGCGGTCGGCGATGCTTGGGGGATCGAGTTGAAACCAGCTCATGGGGGAGAGACGGGGGAGGGGATGGCGGTGAATCTGGTCCACCACGCGGCGAGGCCGAAGCAGAAAACGATCGGCGCCAACGAATAGAGCAACGGTGCATACGATCCGCCGGCCGCATGGCATTTGGCAAAGAGCAGCGGCCCGAGCGCGGAGGCGAACACCGTGAGCATTTGCGCGGCGCCCTGGATGCGGCCCAGTTGCGCGCGGCCGAAGGCCTGTCCCCAGGCGGCAAAGAAGACGACCGTGACAAAGCCGACCGCCACGCCGAAGACCGCGGCGAAGACCCAGAGTTGCGCGCGCGTGTGCAACTGCGGCAGCGCCGCCAGTCCGCCCGCATACAGGAACATGGCCACCGCGAGCAGCCGCGCCAGGGAGCGCCGCATGCTCAGCCAGCCGCAGAGCATCTGGCCCGCGAGCGCGAAGAGCGTGGTCACGGCGAGGAAGTTGTGAAACGTCTGCTGGTCGAATCCGCGCTCCGCCAGCACCGCTTCATTGAAAAGGCCGAAGCCCGACGAAACGAGGCTGAAGAGCGCGGTCGCACCGGCGAACACCCAAAAGAACGGCGTCCGCATCGCGTCGTAGAGGGTCGTGCCGGACTGCGGTGCGTCGGCGCCCGCGACGACGCGGACCGGTTCGCGCAGGAGAAAAAGCACGAGCGCCGCGACGACCACCAAGCCGAGCGCGACTCCTCCCCATGCCGTGCGCCATCCATCCTTGCTCACCACCTCGCCGACCCCGAGAAACGCGCCGGCGAAGCCCACGAAGGTCAGCACCGAGTAGACCCCCATCGCCCACCCTTCGCGCCGGCCGAAACTCTTCCCGACCGCCGTGATGCTCGCCACGGAAAGCGCACTCTGCCCGAACGCGCGCGTCAGCAGCACGCACGCGAAAAGCGGCGCCACCCCGCCGCCGATCCCGCTCATCTGCCAGACCGTCGCCGCCAGCGCCAGCAGGATGCCGATCGTCGTCCAGCGCAAGCCGAACCGATCGATGAGCCAACCCGCCGGCAGGCAAAACGCGGACCCGAGCAGCGTGCCCCAGAGGTTGAGGTTCGCATACGTGACGTGATCGAGCGCGAGGTCGCGCAGCATCGGCTCCGTGATCAATCCGAGCCCCTGCGTGCGCCCCGGCAGCGTCGCGAGCATGAGCAACGCCGCCAGCACCACATTTCCCCAAGCCGCACCCGCACCCACCGCCGGCCGATCAATTGGCGCGAGCGGCGCAACTTCGGCCGATGCGGGAGGAGAGGACATGCGGCGTGATGCAGGCAATCGCGACCGTTCGATCACGGCGCGCCGTCGATTTACTTGGCCGCCTTGAGGCTGAACTGGGTGAACTTGAACGGCATCTCGACCGGCTTGCCTTCGAGGATTCGGCCCTTGATTTTGCCGGCCGGAGGAAAGCTCCCCTGCTCGAGGAGAAAGGTCGTGATGCTTCCGCCGGGCGCCGACTCCTGCTGCATTTGGTGGCATGGGATGGCCTGGCCGGCCGCATCGGTTAGAACGAATCGATCACTCGCATTGAGCGGTACATCGAGGAAGAGGGCCAACGTCTGGGTTCCCCCCGGCAGTGTCCACGGCTTGACGGAGACGATTTTGGCCCCGTGCTGCTTGCCGGTTTGCCCGACGGAGAATCCCGTCACGCCCAGGTCGAGCTCCTTCCACTCACCCACGAGACAGGTGAACGTGCCCGCCAGTTCGCGCAGGGCCTGCA
>DASYIS010000387.1:0-7414 GCA_035997375.1 Chthoniobacteraceae bacterium | reverse complement strand
GAGATGGAATGGCTGAATCGCATGGCCGGCGGGACGCTCCCGGTCCACCAGGCCGAGGATTACGCGCTCCCCTCTTCCTCTTTTTCTTCATCTTCATCCCCAGCCCACACCTCTCCTTCCTCTCCTCCCAAAAACCTCTACCGTTTCTTCGAGCTCTTCGACCTCCCGAACATCCCGACCGCTCCCGCAATCATGGCCGCGGTCGAACGGGGCGAAGCGCGCATCACCCCGCCCTTCAAGCCGTACCTCGAGGAGAAGCTCTGGTTCGCGCTCTTCTGGATGCACCCGCTGCGCGAATTCTGGCGGCGCGAACTGAGCGAGCGCCATTTCCTCGCGCTGCAAAAACACATCCCGTACACGTGGATCATCGACCCCGCGCCGCTCCCGCAGCACGCGGTCATCCCCGGTCTCGATGTGGTGAACTGGAGCGAAGTCGGCGGCTTCAGCCAAAAGCAGCGCGACCTCATTTTAAAGATCAGCGGCTTCTCCGAGCTCGGCTGGGGCAGCCGCAGCGTCGTCCTCGGCTCCGACTCATCGCATCACGAATGGCGCGACGCGATCGAGAACGCGGTGCGTTCCTTCGAGCACCACCCGTACATCCTGCAGCGCTTCCACAAGGGCCGGCTCTACGAGCAGCCGCACTTCGATCCCACGACCGCGCAGGTCGTCACCATGCGCGGCCGCGTCCGGCTCTGCCCGTACTATTTCCTCATCGGCGAAAAGGCCGAGCTGCGCGGCGCGCTGGCGACCATCTGCCCGGCGGACAAGAAACTGCTGCACGGGATGAAGGACGCCGTGCTCGCGCCTGGAGCGTGAGGGCGGAAGTAATCAGTAATCAGACCCGAGCCAGTAATCAGTAATCAGACCCGAGCCAGTAATCAGTGAAGACGTCGCAGCAGACGCAGGACTGATTACTGCCCCACTGATTACTGCTTACTTCGCCAAACACTGCTCCAACTGCCGCCGCACGCGCGCTTCCTCGAGATCCTTCCCGATGAACACGAGCTGCGAGCTGCGCTTCTCGCCCTGCTCCCAGAGCCGGTCCCACATGAGCGTAAAACGGTTGTTCACGCCGTGGAAGATGGCGCGGCGCGGGTTGCCGGCGATGTGAAGGAAACCTTTCGAACGATAGATTTTTTCCTTCTCTGACAGCTCCTGGACGTACAGCTCGAGCGCCTCGACGTTGAAGGGCTTGTCGAACTCGAAGGAGAACGACGCGATGTCGTGATGATGCCGCGCCTGCAGCTCGTTGAGGAACTCCGGGTCGGCTGCCAGCTTCTGGTCGAGCTTGAAGGCGTTCATGTCGAGCAGCTCCTTCAGGTTCGCCTCGGAGTGGTTGGTGCGGAAAAACGTGGCGTGCGGGTTCAGCGCGCGCATCTTCGCCTCAAGCGCGACGAGCTTCTCCTCGGGGATGAGGTCGGTCTTGTTAAGCAGGAGGAAGTCGGCCATCACCACCTGCTCTTTCGCCGTCTGGGTCTCCTTCATCTGCTTCTCGATCTGCTCCGAGTCGACTACGGTGATGATGGAATCGAGCCGCACGTACTGCTGAAGCTGCGGGATGTTGAGGAAGGTCTGCGCCACCGGGCCGGGATCGGCGATGCCCGTCGTCTCGATGAGCAGATAGTCGAAGCCGCCCTTCTTCACGAGGTTCTGCACCCCCTTCACCAGGTCCTTGCGCACGGTGCAGCAGACGCAGCCGTTGTTCATCTGCACGATCTCCTCCTTCTGATTTTCCACCAACTGGCCGTCGATGCCGATCTTCCCGACCTCGTTCACGATAATGGCGAACTTGTAGCCGTGGTTCTGCTTGAGGATGTAGTTGAGGAGCGTGGTCTTCCCGGCGCCGAGAAAGCCGGTGAGGATGGAGACGGGGATCGGAGTCATGCGAACCTCAATAGAACGCGTGGAGCGCCCGGCGTTCAAACGGTTTCGGCGGGAAGTGCGGCGCGAGAAATTACTCGCCGAGCCGATCGTGCCAGTAACCGGGTTTCCGCCTGGTGTGCGCAATCGCGACGACCCAGATGGTGTCTGGGAGATCCATGGAGCGGATCACGTAAGGAAACCTTTTCATTAACGCGCGACGCGTTCCGTGATCTTGCAGCGGATAGCGCTGGGATTTCCGGGAAGACTGGCCGCCAACGTGCGAACTGCCTGTTCGAACTCGCGTCCAAGACCCGGCTTTCGACTTTCGTAACGATCGACTCCAGGAACTCCAGTTCCGCCTCGCGGTGGATGGTGACGCCCTTCACCAGCCGTAACGCGCTCTCACATCCCGGAACACATCCTCAGCGGGCCTGCCCTGCGCGGTGCCGGATCGGATCTCCTCAACCCGCCGCGCGATTTCCGCCTCCCACGCTTCTTCGACGCCTTCATCTTGTTCGGGCTCGAGGCTGCGCAGCAGGGTCTCCGCGAGATGCGCCCGCTCCCTTTCGGACAACGTGCGTCACTTGCTCGATGGAAGCCAGCATGGCAATTTAATCGCCCGTCTGTTGATATTGGTCAAGTCGCGTGGCGCGGCAACTCACGTGATCCCGTCGCCAAACGCCAGGCAGCATGCGGCTACTTGCGCGCATTCGGCCCGGGCAGGCCTTTGCGCTTGGCCGCGGCCCAGCGGGCCTTCATCGCGGCGGCCATCCTGGCCCTGGTTTCGGGGCTCATCGTGCGTTTGCCTTGCTTCGCCGGCTTGCTCGAGACGACCGACGCGGCACGCGAGCTCGAGCTGCCTTTGGACTTCGCCCAACGTGCGCGTTGCGCGGCGGCGATTCTTTCCCGCGCTTCCGGCGACATGGTGCGCCTGCCCGCTTTCGCCGGCTTTGCTTTGGCGGCGGACGCGAAGCCCGGACGCCGTTTCGGCTCTTTCACTTCATCGTCGTCCGAGCCGAACATGCTGCTGAGCTTTTGCTGCAGCGCATGAATTTGCTTCTTCAGGTGGAGCGCTTCTTCGAGTTTTTCGATTGGGTGATCCCAGAATGATTGTTTAGCCATACTGTTCGGCTAACTCCTGATTGATGGTTACGCAAGAGCATTTAATCGGATGTTTTTCTTTTCGCGATGCCACGGAGCTACTAACTCTGAAGTTACTTCCCCTATGAATCCTCCATTTAGTGCGGCCTCCACGCGGCGTGCCATCTATCTTGTGCTCTGGCTGCTCAGCGCATGGATTGGCAGCGCGCCGTCCGCATCGGCGCAAGCTCCCGCGGACGCGAAGTTACGCATCATCGTCTTTGGCGCGCATCCCGATGACCCCGAATACAAGACCGGCGGCGCCGCGGCCAAGTGGGCCAAGCTTGGGCATCAAGTGAAGCTTGTCTCGATGACCAATGGCGATATTGGACATTGGAAGAGCGCCGGAGGACCGCTCGCGCTGCGGCGCAAAGCGGAAGCCGCGGCCGCCGACAAGGTACTCGGTGTGACGAGCGACGTTCTCGATATCCACGACGGCGAGCTTCTGCCGACGCTCGAGTATCGGCGCATGGTCGTGCGGTTGATTCGCGAATGGCGCGCCGACATCGTGATCTCGCACCGGCCTTGGGACTATCATCCGGACCATCGCTATACCGGCGTGCTCGTCCAGGACGCCGCCTATATGGTCGCGGTCCCCTTCTTTTGTCCGGATGTCCCGCCGCTGACGAAGAATCCAATCTTCCTCTATTCGAGTGACGGCTTTCAGAAACCTTATCCGTTCAAGCCCGACATCATAGTATCCGTGGATCAAGTGTTCGATCTCAAGCTCGACGCCATCCATCAACTCACCTCGCAGGCTTATGAAGGCGGCGCCGATGGCAATGAACAACGCATGGCCAGTGTCCCGCCGGCGGAAGACGTGGCGGGTCGGAAGGAGTGGTTAAGAAAGCGGTGGCAGGCACGCCAGGGCGGTGAGGCTGATCGCTATCGAGAAGCACTGATCAAGTGGTACGGCGCGGAGAAAGGCCAGGCCGTGAAGTTCGCGGAGGCCTTTGAGATTTGCGAATACGGCCGCCAGCCGACGGCCGATGAAATCAGGAAACTTTTTCCATTCGCCGACTAACGAGTGCTTCCCATAGAATCGCGGAAACGTTGCCAAAGCATCGCGCTTCCATGATTAGAAAACTCTCGCTTGCTCACCGGCTGCTCATCCTGGCGCCGCTGCTCTGCTTCTGCAGTTGCTCGATGCTGCCGCAGTGGAACGCGCGGCGTCCCGGGAGCCGCGCTTTTATTACTCCCCTGCGTTGCGATGCGGAGCAGGGCCGCCTTCGCCTGGCGGTGAAGGATAACATCGACGTGGAGGGCGTCGTGACGACGGCCGGCTCCGGCTATCTGGCCGCGACCCGCCCGCCGGCGGCCAGGGACGCGCCGTGCCTCGCGATCGCGCGCGAGCGCCGGGTGCAGATCATCGGCAAGACCAACCTGAGCGAGTTCGCGGTCTCGCCCTCCGGCGTGAATGAGTACTACGGCACGCCGCGCAATCCCTTTTGTTTCTGGAGCAAACGCATCCCCGGCGGCTCGTCGAGCGGGTCGGCCGTAGCGGTCGCGGGCGGCATGGCCGATGTCGCGTTTGGCACCGATACGGCCGGTTCCGTGCGGGTGCCGGCGGCGTGCTGCGGCATCGTCGGGCTGAAGACGACGCACGGTCTCGTTTCGGTCGACGGCGTCTTCCCGGTGGAGCCGGAGCACCTCGATACCGTCGGCCCGATGGGCAAGGACATCGCGAGCACCGTCGTCGGCATGGATCTCTTGCAGCGCGGCTTCCTCGCGCGCTACGCCGCGGCCAAGGCGGCCCGGCCCGCCGCCGGCGCGATCAAGGTCGGGCGGCTGCATCTGAACGGGACCGATCCCAAGATCGACGAGGCGCTCGACCAGGCGCTGAAGCGCGCCGGCTTCCAGGTCATCCCGCTCGAGGCCGGCCTGGCGGAGAAGTGGGACCGCGCGAAGCAGGACGGGAATGCGATGGCCGCCTCGGGCGCGTGGATCAGCGACAAGCAATATCGCAACACCCTCGGCGTGGCGCTGCGGACGAAGGTGGTCATTCTCGCGGGGCGGCTCAATTACGCCACGAAATACCCCGGCGCGCTCGCCCGGCGCGGCGCCTGGCAGGCCACCTTGGACGACACGTTCAAGAAGGTCGACTTCATCGCCGTGCCCACCTTGCAGCGCGCGCCGCTCCGCATCCCGCCGAATATCGACGCGGGTCTCCTGGAGGCGCAGGTGCTCAAGGCGCAGAACACCTCCCCGGTGAACTACGCCGGCAACCCGGCGCTGGTCGTGCCGGTGCCCCTGCACGGTGCGGGCTTCTCGGTGACGAGCCTGCAGCTGATTGGACCCAAGCTGAGCGAGCCGAGTCTGCTCAACGCCGGCCGCTTCGTCGAGGACGCGGTTCATCGGTCGACCCGAGGCACTTCCTACGAACGGCTCGCGACGGCCTGCGCCAGCGAAACCGACTCCGCGGTGTTGCGGCACTAGTCGCGAGGCGACCGGCTTTGTCCCCGAGTGTAGAGGCGGCTCTCTATTCGCTTTAAGCGAATAGGTGCCGCCTCCAATTTCTTGAGCGTTGGTCGTGCGAGAGACGCTCAAGCCAAGGTGCGCTTCGCTTCATTTGGATGCTGCTCGCGCCGGCGACGCTCAAGGAATTGGAGGCGGCACCCCATTCGCTTAGGCTCATGGGAGAGCCGCGCTCTACACATCGAGAGAAGCGGCTTCGCCAACGCGTCGCTACGCAAGGATCTCGTTCACGATCCGCCCGCCCTGCCCGTCCGTCAGCGACATGTCCATGTTGTTGCGATGGAAGGTGAGCTTCTCGTGGTCGAGGCCGAAGAGGTGCAGCAGCGTCGCGTGGTAGTCGTGATGCGAGACGGTGTCCTTCACCGCCTTGTGGCCGAATTCGTCCGTCTCGCCGTAGGTGCAACCACGCTTGAACCCGCCGCCGGCGAGCCACATCGAGAAGCCGTAGGTGTTGTGATCGCGCCCGACTTTCTCCGCG
Organism: Chthoniobacteraceae bacterium; assembly: GCA_035997375.1. Classification (GTDB taxonomy): domain Bacteria; phylum Verrucomicrobiota; class Verrucomicrobiia; order Chthoniobacterales; family Chthoniobacteraceae; genus DASYIS01. The sequence goes on along the minus strand of DASYIS010000387.1, from coordinate 1,458 downwards.
CCGGCGTCGTTTTGAATGACGGGCAGCCGCCCCATTTCGCCGCCCCAGTGGACGACCGTGCTCTCAAGCAGCCCGCGCTGTTTTAGATCCTGCACGAGCCCGGCGGCGGGGACATCGACGTACTTGCACGCGGCGGGCAGGCCCGAGCGGATGGCTTGGTGGTGATCCCACGTCTGGTTGCCCGTGTAGAGCTGCACGAAGCGCACGCCGCGCTCCACGAGCCGCCGCGCGATGAGGCAGCGCGTGCCGAATTCCGCCGTCGCGGGGACGTCGATGCCGTAGAGTTTCTTCGTCTCGTCGCTCTCCTGGCTGATGTCGAGCACCTCGCGCGCGGCGAGCTGCAGCTTGGCCGCGAGCTCGTAGCTCGCGATGCGCGCCTCGAGATCCGACTCGCCGGGATGCGCGGTCAGGTGCGCGTGATTGAGCTGACCGAGGTATTGCAAATAGTTCTCCTGCGCCTCGCCCTTGAGATACGGCGCGGCGTCGAGATTCAGGATGCGCGGCTCCTTCGGGCGCACCGCGGTCCCCTGGTAAATTGAGGGAAGCCAGCCGTTCGTCCAATGATCCACGCCGAGTACCGGCAGCCCGCGCGGATCGGTCAGCGCGACGAAGGCCGGCAGCTCCTGCGACTCGGTCCCGAGTGCGTAGGTGAGCCAGCTGCCGAGCGACGGCCGGCCCGCGAGGCTGCGCCCGTTTTGCAGCGCGTAGATGGCCTGGCCGTGGTTGTTCACGCCGCTGTGCATGCTGCGCACCAGCGTCACGTCGTCGACGATGCTCGCGAAGCCTGGCAGCAACTCGCTCACTTCGGTCCCGGTCTGGCCGTGTTTCTCGAACTTCCACGGCGAGCCGAGCACCTTGCGGCTCGCGCGCGCGGCGTCGTCGTACTTCACCTCGCCGGGGAAATTCTGGCCATCGAGTTTCGTCAGCTCGGGCTTGGGATCGAACAGGTCGACCTGACTCGGCCCTCCCTGCATGAACATCGAGATCATCGCCTTCGCCTTCGGCTCGAAGTGCGGCTTCTTTGGGAGCAGATCGAAGTGCATCTCCTCCAGCATCGGCGGCTTCGCGAGCAAGCCGTCCTGTTTCAGCAGATACGCGAGCCCAAACGCGCCGAGGTTGAACGCGCTGCTCGTGAGGAAGTGGCGGCGGGAAAGGCAGCCGCGGGTGGTGGGGTTCATCGGGAGTGGGGAAGGGGGCGGCGCATTCGTCCTAGTGTGTAGAGGCGGCTCTCTGTGAGCCTAGGCGAACAGGTGCCGCCTCCAATTTCTCGAGCGTCTCTCGCGCGACCGGCGCTCAAGGAAAGTGAGGCGGCACCCCTTCGCTTAGGCTCAGGGAGAGCCGCCTCTACACATGTTTTTGGGGCACTGCGCGCTCGGAGATCGAGAGCGCTTCGGCAATCGCGGCGGTTTTTGAATTTCAGAGACCAGTTCATCATCGGTTCAGTCCACGTAAAGAAAC